>CBFHAS010000115.1:0-14118 GCA_965653625.1 uncultured Burkholderiaceae bacterium
GTCTTGCCGTGCATCAGCTGCGGCGCGCGGATCACTTCGCCGCCCATCGCCACAGCCGCCCCGAACCCATCGTCCCCGGCGGCAAACGCGCGCACATTGAGTTGACCGACGGTTAATGGCCACCATTCTTGTTGTCGACGACGAACTGGGCATCCGCGCCTTGCTCAGCGAGATCCTTTCCGACGAGGGCCACACCATTGAGCTCGCCGAGGACGCCGCGCAGGCGCGTGCCTGCCGCGAGCGGCTGCGGCCCGACCTGGTGCTGCTCGACATCTGGATGCCCGATGTCGATGGCATCTCGCTGCTCAAGGAGTGGGCTGCCGGCGGCCTGCTCACCATGCCCGTCATCATGATGAGCGGCCACGGCACCATCGACACCGCCGTGGAAGCCACCAAGCACGGCGCCATGGCCTTCCTGGAAAAGCCAATCACCCTGCAGAAGCTGCTGCGCGCGGTGGAGCAGGGGCTGGCCAAGCCAGGCGGCCGCCCGGGCTCCGCGGCCGGCGCGGTCCTCCCCGAGAACATCCATGTCGCGGAGCCTGTGATGCTCAACCACACCCTGCACCACACCTTGCCGAACGCCGTGCCGCTGTCGTTCGGCCCGCAGTCGGAACAGCTCTTCGACCTGGACCGCCCGCTGCGCGAAGCGCGCGACGCGTTCGAGAAGAGCTATTTCGAGTTCCACCTCGCGCAGGAAAACGGCAGCATGACCCGCGTGGCCGAGAAGACCGGTCTGGAGCGCACCCACCTGTACCGCAAGCTCAAGCAACTGGGTGTCGACCTCTCGCGCAACAAGCGCGGCGGAGCCTGAGCTTTCGCGGGGTGCATGGGCCGCGCTGATATACTGCCCGGCTCACGGCCAAGTAGCTCAGTTGGTAGAGCAGCGGATTGAAAATCCGCGTGTCGGTGGTTCGATTCCGCCCTTGGCCACCAGAAATCCCTCAAGTGCCGCAAGCACTTGAACGAAGACGGCGGCTACGAAAGTGGCCGCCGTTTTGCGTTTCATGCGCGATTTCTGACGGCGTCTGGCAGTGACGACGGATTCGATTGCGCGCCAGCGTCGTGCGCTGCTCTGCAATGCGGTCCAGTGCGTTGCGTCGAGCGAAGACCGAACTGGTACTCAGCGAAGGCAAGCGAGCATCTCAGCCACACCGAACCGAGGGCTCAAGTTGTCGACGACCCGTGCTTCATCGAGAAGCCTGCGCGACGTGATGGGCCTGTACCTGAGCCCATACAACGCGCTGGTGCTATGCGTGGATGGGACAGAACACGACTCCCGCATCACAACACCGCGGGTGCCGGCACCCGCGCTCCATAATCGCGCCCCATGCTAGGCCGACTCACCGGCACCCTCGCCGAAAAATCCCCACCCCAGCTGCTCATCGACGTAAACGGCGTCGGTTATGAGGTCGACGTGCCCATGAGCAGCTTCTACAACCTGCCCGCCCTGGGCGAGCGCGTCACGCTGCTCACGCACTTCGTCGTGCGCGAGGACGCGCAGGTGCTGTTCGGGTTTCTCACCCACGAGGAGCGCGCCGCCTTTCGCCAGCTGGTAAAGATCTCCGGCGTGGGGCCGCGTACCGCGCTGGCCATCTTGTCGGGTCTGAGCGTCAACGAGCTCACGCAAGCGGTCAGCCTGCAGGAAAGCGGCCGGCTGGTGAAGGTGCCCGGGATCGGGAAGAAGACCGCCGAACGGTTGCTGCTGGAGCTCAAGGGCAAGCTGGGCGATGCCATCGCAGCACCCGTGACTGCGGCTTCGGGGGCGCACGGTGACATCCTTCAGGCTCTGCTCGCGCTGGGCTACAACGATCGCGAGGCCGCCGCAGCGATGAAGGGTCTGCCGCCCGATGTGGGCGTGAGCGACGGGATCAAGCTGGCGCTGAAGTCGCTCGCACGGTGATCCCCGCCTGCTGCGGCGGGCGGACACGACTCAGTGCTTCGAGTCGTGCCGCATCGGCTCGGCAGGCTTCACCCCTTCGACCTGGACTTCCACCTTCACCTCCCCGGCGTTCTGGAACCTGAGCGTCAACGGGAACTTGTCGCCCTCCTTCAACGGCGCTTTCAGGCCCATGAGCATGATGTGCAGGCCGCCGGGCCGCAGGGCAACCGGCTGGTCGCGCGGAACGTCGATCGCGTCGATCTGGCGCATGCGCATGACGTCGCCTTCCATCTTCATCTCGTGCAGTTCGGTGCTGCGCGCGACATCGGAGTGCACGGAAACCAAGCGGTCGGCAGGGCCACGGTTGTCGAGCCGGAGGTAGGCGCCGCCCGAGGGCTGGCCCGGTGCTGTGGCCCGGGCATAAGGGCGGTCGATGGTGATCTGGCCAATCTTGAACGAGCCAGCATGTGCCGTGATGAAAACACCGGCGGCGAGGCCGACCAGCAAGCGGTGGACTGTTGCCATGAAGAATCTCCCTTTGGGGGGTTTGGGTCAATGGTCGATCCTGAGTTCCGTGGCGCAGCAGCGCTGCAGATTCGGCGGGAATTCCGGTCGTGCTCGTTCCTGTCGCTGCCTATCGCCATAGCGCAGCACCCGCCCCCGATAATCGCCGCATGACGATCCAGACCGACGAGTTCCCCGCTTCGCGTCGCATGGTCAGCGCAGCCAGCGCCTCGCCGAACGAGGACGTGATCGAGCGCGCGCTGCGGCCCAAGGGACTCGGCGAATACGTCGGCCAGGCCAAGGCGCGCGAGCAGCTGGAAATCTTCATCGGCGCGGCCAGGATGCGCCGCGAGGCCATGGACCACGTGCTGCTGTTCGGCCCGCCCGGGCTGGGCAAGACGACGCTGTCGCACATCATCGCCAATGAGCTGGGCGTGAATTTGCGACAGACCTCCGGGCCTGTGCTGGAAAAGCCCAAGGACCTGGCGGCCATCCTCACCAACCTCGAGCGCAACGACGTGCTCTTCATCGACGAGATCCATCGGCTGAGTCCGGTGGTCGAGGAGATCCTGTACCCGGCACTGGAGGACTACCAGATCGACATCATGATCGGCGAAGGCCCGGCCGCGCGCTCGATCAAGCTCGATCTTCAGCCCTTCACACTGGTGGGCGCCACCACGCGCGCGGGCATGCTGACCAACCCGCTGCGCGACCGTTTCGGCATCGTTGCGCGGCTGGAGTTCTACAGCGCCGAGGAACTGGCGCGCATCGTGCAGCGCTCGGCCGGCCTGCTGGAGGTACCTACTGATGCAGATGGTGCCTTCGAGATCGCGCGTCGCTCGCGTGGCACGCCGCGCATCGCCAACCGCCTGCTGCGCCGCGTGCGCGACTATGCCGACGTGAAGGCTGACGGGCGCATCACCAAGCCCATCGCGGATCTCGCGCTCGCCATGCTTGACGTCGACCCGCAGGGCTTCGATGTCATGGACCGCAAGCTGCTCGAAGCCGTGATCCACCGTTTCGACGGCGGCCCGGTAGGCCTGGACAACGTGGCCGCCGCCATCGGTGAGGAGCGCGAAACCATCGAGGACGTGATCGAGCCCTACCTCATCCAGCAGGGCTATCTGCAGCGCACGCCGCGAGGCCGGGTGGCGACACTCGCGGCGTACCGGCATCTGGGCGTGGCGCCGCCGCGCTCAGCGGGCGACCTGTTCGACGGAAGCTGAGGCTTTCACCGCGCGCCGCCGGCGCTCTTGCCAGGCGTGCAACTCGCCCACGAAGCCTTTGCGGAAGGCGATCACGCACACCACGAAGATGGCACCGATGATCGCCGTGACCCAGGAGCCCACGCGGTCGGCCAGGTAGTTCTGCAGGCCGATGATGGTGAAGGCACCCAGCACCGGTCCGGCGAAGGTGCCCATGCCGCCGAGCAGCGTCATCAGCACGACCTCGCCGGACAGCGACCAGTGCACGTCGGACAGCGTGGCGAAGCCCAGCACCAGCGTCTTCAGTGCGCCGGCCAGCCCCGCCAGTGCGGTGGACAGCACGAAGGCGAGCAGCTTGTAGCGGTCGACGTCGTAGCCTAGCGAGACGGCGCGGGGCTCGTTCTCGCGGATGGCCTTAAGCACCTGTCCATAGGGCGAGCGCACCACGCGGATGATGAACAGGAACACCGCCACGAAGATGGCCAGCACCACGAAGTACATCACCAAGTCGCTGGCCAGCGGCACGATGCCGAAGAGATGGCCGCGGGGCACGCCTTGCAGGCCATCCTCGCCGCCGGTGAAAGGCACTTGCAGGCACACGAAATACACCATCTGCGCCATGGCCAACGTGATCATGGCGAAGTAGATGCCCTGCCGGCGGATGGCGATGAGGCCCACCACCAGGCCAATCAGCGCCGCCACCGCCGTGCCCGCGAGCAGGGCCAGTTCCGGTGACCAGCCGGCCGAGCGCACCAGCCACCCCGTGGCATAGGCGGCCGAGCCCATGAAGGCCGCATGCCCGAAGGACAACAGGCCGGTGAAGCCCAGGAGCAGGTTGAACGCGCAGGCGAAGATCGCGTAGCACATCGCCTTCATCATGAAGATGGGATACAGGCCGATGAAGGGCGCGACCATCAGCACCGCCAGACCGGCGAGCAACGCGTAGCGGCCGAGGCGATCACTGTCCATCACTTCTCCTTGCCGAACAGCCCCGCGGGCCGGATCACCAGCACGATGGCCATGATGACGAACACCACGATGTTCGATGCCTCGGGATAGAACACCTTGGTCAGCCCCTCCACCATTCCGAGCATCAGCCCGGTGAGGATTGAGCCGAGGATGGAGCCCATGCCGCCGATCACCACCACCGCGAAGACCACGATGATGAGGTTGCTGCCCATGAGCGGCGTGATCTGGATCACCGGCGCCGCCAGCACGCCAGCGATCGCCGCGAGCCCGGCCCCCGCGGCATAGGTGAGCATCACCATCACCGGCACATTCACGCCGAAGGCTTGCACCAGCGCCGGGTTCTCGGTACCCGCGCGCAGGTAGGCACCCAGGCGCGTGCGCTCGATCAGGAACCAGGTGCCGAAGCACACCAGCAGCGAGGCAAACACCACCCAGGCGCGGTAGTTGGGCAGCACCATAAAGCCCAGGTTGGTGGCGCCCTGAAGGGCGTCGGGCACCGAATACGACTGGCCCGACACACCGAACTGGTCACGGAAGATGCCCTCGGCAATGAGTGCCAGGCCGAAGGTCAGCAAGAGCCCGTAGATCGGGTCCACGCGGTACAAATGCCGCAGCAGCAAGCGCTCGATCACGATGCCCACCACGCCGACGACGAGCGGCGCCACGAGGAGCGCCAGCCAGTAGTTGAGGCCGAACTTCTCCAGCCCGATCCACGCCACGTACGCGCCCATCATGTAGAGCGCGCCGTGAGCAAAGTTGACGATGCCCAGCAGCCCGAAGATCACCGCCAGGCCCAGGCTCAGCATGGCGTAGAACGAGCCGTTGACCAGGCCAAGCAGCAGTTGGCCGAGGAAGGCTTGCAAGGGAATGCCGAAGATGTCCATGCGTTCAGCTCCGGCGGTGGCGTTCGCAGCCACCGCCCGGCGGCCGCCTCACTTCCACAAGGCGCACTTGCTCTCGGCCTTGGTGGTCCAGGCCTGCTCGCCTTTGAAGGTCTGCACCACTTTGTAGTAATCCCACGGCTCGGTGGACTCGTTGGGCTGTTTCACCTGCATAAGGTACATGTCGTGGACCATGCGGCCATCGCCCCGGATGAAGGCGTCCTTGGCGAACACGTCATTGATGCGGGTCTTGCGCATCTGCGCCAGCACCTTGTCGGCGTCGTCGGTGCCGGTGGCCTTGACCGCGTTCAGGTACTGCAGCGCGGCCGAGTAGTCGCCGGCCTGCAGCGACGAAGGCATGCGCTTCATCTTCTCGAAGAAGCGGCGGGCCCACGCGCGCGTCTCCGGGCTTTGGTTCCAGTACCAGCTGTCGGTCAGGTACATACCGCCGGCGGCCTTGAGCCCCAGCGAATGCACGTCGTTGATGAACATCAGCAAGCCCGCGAGCTTCATGCTTTTGGTGATGCCGAATTCGTTGGCCGCCTTGATGGCGTTGATGGTGTCGCCACCGGCGTTTGCCAGGCCCAGGATCTGCGCCTTGCTCGACTGCGCCTGCAGCAGGAACGACGAAAAGTCGCTGGCGTTCAGCGGGTGCTTGACCGAGCCCACGACATTGCCGCCGGCGGCCTTGACCACCGCGGCCGTGTCGTTCATGAGTTGCGCGCCGAAAGCGTAGTCGGCCTGTAGAAAGTACCAGCTCTTGCCGCCGGCTTTCACCACTGCGTTGCCGGTGCCCTTGGCGAGCGACACCGTGTCGTAGGCCCAGTGCACGGTGTAGGGCGTGCACTGGTCGTTGGTCAGCGCCGACGTGGCCGCGCCCACCACGAGGAACGGCTTCTTCTTCTCCGCCGCCACCTTCGACATGGCCAGGCTGGTGCCGGAGTTGGTGCCGCCGATGAGCATGTCCAGGCCCTGGGTGTCGAACCACTCGCGGGCCTTGGCCGCGGCGATGTCGGCCTTGTTCTGGTGGTCGGCGAAGAGCACCTCGATCTTCTTGCCGGCGATCGCGCCGCCCATGTCCGCGATAGCGAGCCGGATGGCTTCCACCCCGCCCGGGCCATCAATGTCGGCATAGAGACTCGACATGTCGCTGATGAAGCCGATACGGATCACGGCGCCGGAAACTTGCGCCTGGGCAGTGCCGCCCAGCAGTGCACCAAACGCCAGGGTGCAAGCGGCGAGGGTCTTCCTGTGTGCCATTCGAGTGCTCCTCAGAGAGGGGTTGCGGGGATCGGATGTGCGGCCGGGTCGTGCCCCTTACACGCCCAGGTACTCGTGCAGCCGTTCCTGCCGCTGGGGCAGCTCGGCCTGTGTGAACTCCTGAATGACGCGGCCATGCTCCATCAGCAGGAAGCGGTCGGCCAGCGGTGCGGCGAAACGGAAGTTCTGCTCCACCATGACGATGGTGTAGCCCTGGCGGCGCAGCGCCACCACGGTCTCGGCCAGCTTCTGCACGATGACGGGCGCCAAGCCTTCAGAGATCTCGTCAAGCAGCAGCAGCTTGGCGCCGGTGCGCAGGATGCGCGCCACGGCGAGCATTTGCTGCTCGCCGCCCGACAGGCGCGTGCCCTGGCTGGCGGCACGCTCCTTGAGGTTGGGGAACATGTCGTAGATCTGCGCGATCGTCATGCCGCCGCCGGACAGCGTGGGCGGCAGCATCAGGTTCTCCTCGGCCGACAGGCTGGAGAAAATGCCGCGCTCCTCAGGGCAGTAACCCACGCCCAGGCGGGCGATGCGGTGCGGCGGCCATGCGATCGTTTCGGTGCCGCGCACCTTGACCGAGCCCTTGCGGCTTCCGATGAGGCCCATGACGGCGCGCAGCGTGCTGGTGCGGCCGGCGCCGTTGCGTCCCAGCAGGGTGACCACCTCGCCCTCGTCGACGCGCAGGTTCACCCCGTGCAGCACATGCGATTCGCCATACCAGCCGTGCAGCTCGCGCACTTCGAGGAAGGGGGTGGCCATTCAGTGCGCTCCCGCGAGTTCGACGTGGGCGGTGCCCATGTAGGCCTCGATCACGGCCGGGTTCCTGGACACCTGCTCATACGGGCCCTCGGCCAACGTGGCGCCACGCTGCAGGACGGTAATGGTGTCGGCCAGCTTCGAGACCACGCTCATGTTGTGCTCCACCATGAGCACCGTGCGGTCGGCGGCCACACGCTTGATGAGCTGCTGGATGCGATCGACGTCCTCCAGCCCCATGCCCTGGGTGGGCTCGTCCAGGAGCATGAGCTGCGGGTCCATGGCGAGCGTGGTGGCAATCTCCAGCGAGCGCTTGCGGCCGTAAGCCAGCTCCACTGCCAGCAGGTCGGCGTGGCGATCGAGGTCCACCGCGCGAAGCAGTTCCATCGCGCGGTCGTTGAGGCCGTGCAGCGAGCGCTCGGGACTCCAGAAGTGGAACGTGGTGCCGAGCGCTCGCTGCAGCGCCACGCGAACGTTCTCCAGCACCGTCAGGTGGGGGAACACCGCCGAGATCTGGAAGGAGCGGATCACGCCGCGCCGCGCCACGCGCGCTGCGGACTCGCGGGTGATGTCCCGCCCGGCGAAGACGATGCGCCCCGAGCTGGGCGCGAGGAACTTCGTGAGCAGGTTGAAGCAGGTGGTCTTGCCCGCGCCGTTGGGCCCGATGAGCGCATGGATGGTGCCGCGGCGCACCCGCAGGTTCACCTTGTTCACGGCCACGAAGCCCTTGAACTCTCGGGTGAGGTCGTGCGTTTCCAGAATGTCGTCGTGCTGTGCGGCCATGGCCTTCATGCCCTCATCGACCTTCGGCGCGCTGCGTGGGCGTCGACAGCGGCCACGTGCCGCCCAACCGCTGCGACAGCGCCTGAGCGGCATGAAGCACGACCTCGCGCTGCCGCTTGCCTTGGTCGCCGCCCAGCATCGCCTTGTTGATGCACACCCCGACACCGGCTACGGGCTGGCCGGTGGCGTCGAACACCGGCGCGCCGATGCAATACACACCTTCGCGCACGCTCTCGTCGTCGACGCTGTAGCCGCGGCGGCGCGTGGCCGCAAGGTTCTTCAACAACTCATCCACCGTGCGCGGGCCCTTGCCCGACATGCGCGGCAGCTCGTCGGCTGGAAAAAGCCGCCGCACGAAGGCCGGGTCGCGCCACGCCAGCATGGCCCGGCCGGTGGCCGACAGGTGGGCCGGCAGCCGCATGCCCACGTTGAACGCCAGCCCCAGCGGCCGCACGCCGTTGCGGGCCGCCACGTACACCACCTCGGCGCCGCTCAGCACGGAAAGCAGCACAGTCTCGTCGGGTGCGCTGCCGCGTTCCTTCCACAAGGTGTTGAATTCCTCGGCCACGTGCGTACCGTGCACGAACGCATCGGCCAAGCCCATCACCCGCGGGCCGATCAAGAAAGCGCCGTCGTCGCGGCGGCGCAGGTAGCCGAAAGACAGCAGCGTGCTGCACAAGCCATGCACGCTGCTCTTGGGCAAGGCGAGGTCGGTTGCCAGGCGCGCGAGCGTCATCGGCTCGCGTCGTTCGGCCAGGCGATCGAGCAGCATGAGGGCGCGGCCCACCGAGGGCACCCGCACAGCGGCGCCCTCGCCCCTGGGGCGTTGCGCGGCTCGCTGCGATGCGGTGCCTTCCATCCAGTGCATTCGATGCGTTGGTTCAATGGGATGAACCGGGTTCGATGGGCGGAATGGCAGTCTAGGAAGGAGGCGCGCCGGTGTCACCCGCGTGTCGGGGCATCTGCGGGTATGTACTCACGTGGCAAACACCGCAACGCGCGCGTATCGCATGCAGCGATGGCGCAAAGCCACACCGCGCGCGCAAACCGCACCGCGGGGATGATCGCCACGAGTCCGCTGTACGGAGGAGTCGGCGGTGAGGACGTGCGAGACGTCCATCTCGGTTCCAGTGGACTAGATGAGGTCTTCTTCCACCAGCCGGTGGTACTTCACCGCGGTCAATGCATTGAAGCGCCTGGCAATCTCTGCCACACGCTGCCCCTCGTCGTCTTCGGGGGCGTAGACCAGCAGCCAGCGGCAGCCTTCGCTGTACAGCTTCTTGTAGCGACGCATCAGCGTGATCTCGTAGCCGAAGCCGGCGAACTCGCTGGCGTGGTCAAGCATGCGGTCCATGTAGCCGGCGTACTCACCACCGGTGAAGTCGATGATGTCCTCTTGCGCGAAGCCGGCCTCGCGCAGCGCCTCGACCGTCCGCCGGGCATCGTCATCGCTGCGAACTGCCATCGGCACATGGCCCACCGGCTTGAATGCGCCGAAGGATTGCGGGAGATCCTCTTTCGTCATCCGCTTGATCACCATGGCGTGCTCTCCCAGCTGAATGCGATTCAGTCTAGGGGCGGTGTCGAAAGGACAAAAACCGCCACGGTTTTGCCCCTTTGGCGTTCAAGGGGTGGGCCGATTCAATCGATGCGCCCGCGGCCGTCGATGGTCCACACCGCTTCACGCCGTGGTCGTGCCCACCGCGCACGGCGACGTAGTGATCATTTGCGGCGTCTTCAGGCGGCGTAACCCACGCGATCGGCCGACTCGTCGAGCGAGCCGGCCTCCAGGTGCAGCGTGTCACTCCAGCCGACGAGCGAAAAGCCCTGTGGCGTGTACAGCAGGCGGTTGATGCTGGCGTTGCCCAGCTGCCAGGAGCGCGGTGCGTGCAGCTCGATGCGCGAGGCGGCGCGGTACAGGCAGTCCATCACGCCGCCGTGCGCCACCAGAGCGATGGTCTGGCCCGGGTGAGCTGAGGCCAGGCGGGTGGCGGTCTCCACAACGCGGGCATAGAACCGGCGCAGTGTTTCGCCGCCCCTGGGCGCGAAGTCGGGATCGCGCTTGCGCCACCGCTCGCTTTGCGCGGGCCAGCGCTCCTCGATCTCCTTCCAGGTGAAGCCCTCGAACTCACCGAAGTGCCGCTCGCGAAGGCCGTGCTCGTTGACCACGAGTTGGCCGCTGGCCTGGGCCACGGCGCGCGCCGTCTCGTGGGCGCGGCCCAGGTCGCTGGAGTACACCGCCCGAATGCCCTCGTCGGCCAGCGCCCGCGCGAGCCGAGCTGCCTGCCAGCGGCCCGTGTCGTTCAGTGGCACATCCAGCTGGCCCTGGATGCGGGTATCGACGTTCCAGGCTGTTTCCCCGTGGCGGATGGCGATGAGGCGAGTGGCGTGATCGTGCATCGTTGTCGCCGCTCAGCCCATCAGGCGCTTGTTCAGCGTGTACGTGCCCGACCACGTGGCTTCGCCGCGCAGGTGGGGATAGATGGCCTCGCGCACCTGCGGGCCGGTGAAGGCACCACTCACCGGCGCGCGTTCGATGCCCAGTGCGTACAGCGTGAATACGTAGTGGTGAATGAGCGAATCGTTGAACGGCGGGAAGGGGCCGTCGTAGCCGAAGTAGTCGCCGGCCATCTGCGCATCGCCCGCGAACCAGCCCGTGAAGTCGTTCAGGCCATGGCGTGCGCCGTGCAGCGTGGCCGGCCCCGTCTTGCCGTGCGCGGTGAAGCCCCGGCTGAACTCGCCTTCGCGGATCTCGTGCAGCGAGGCGGGCAGGTCCACCAGCACCCAGTGGAAGAAGTCCACCCGCGGCAGGTCGGCCGGCACTTCGCGGTCGGGCTTTTCCACGTCGTCGGCGCGGCTGGGCACGTCGAAATCGTGGCAGATGAGCACGAACGATTGCGTGCCCGCGGGCACCTGGCTCCACGCCAGGTGCGGGTTGATGTTGTCGGAAAAGACCGGCGTGCCGCTCTCATCGAGCCGGCCTGCGGCGTAACGGGCCGGGATGTTCTCGCCATTGGCCCAGCTGTCGCTCCAGAGCTTCATCGTGTCGAATCTCCCAGAAGGTTTCGTGTCACACGCCCCAGACGATGTCCTCGTCGGCCGCATGTGATCGCTTCATCATTTCCACCAGGGGCCAGGCACGCTGGCGCAGCGTGACACCCTCGCGAGGGGGCGGTTTCCTGCCCTCGGCCGCTGCGTCGGCCTCGGCCTGCTTGCGCGCATTTTCCTCATCGACGATGGCCTGCTCGATGGCCTTGATTGCCGCGGGCATGGTGGCCGGCTCGATGATGCCCTTGGGTGCGGGCGGCTTGCCGATCGCCTGCAGTACCTGATCGCCGCTGGGCCCCATCATGATGACGTCGCCGGCCGCCTTCGATTTGAACTTGTAGATCATCGCGTTCAAGAATAGATGTATGAGCGGTTGAACGGGTAGTCTGATTGTGCGCCCCGCATTGGCCCCTCGTCGGCGTTGCCACTGGGACGCGAGGCGAGCATCTGGTACAGCGAGATCCAGCCGTGCTCGAAGCTCATGGCGCTGCCGGCGAGATACAGGCGGTAAGCGCGCACAGTGCGGTCCTGGGTGAGATCGCGTGCCTGCGCCAGATGCTCTTCCAGCCCATCGCTCCAGCACCACAGCGTGCGGGCGTAGTGCGGGCGAAGGTTCTCCACATCGAGCGGCTCCAGATGGGCCTCGCTCATCACCTTGAGCACGTGCGAAACGTGCATCAGCTCTCCGCCGGGGAAGACATAGCGCTCGATGAACTCGCCCATGCCGGCACCCAGCTGGCCGTTGCGCGTGCCGCCGGCGGTGATGCCGTGGTTCATGAGCAGCCCGCCCGGCCTGAGCAGCCGCTGGAGCTTGCGAAAGTAGGTGGTCAGCATGGCGCGACCCACGTGCTCGAACATGCCGATGGAGGCGATCTTGTCCCACGGCCGGTCTTCAGGAAGGTCACGGTAATCGCACAGCTGCATGGTCACGCGCCCTGTGAGGCCCTTGTCTTCGATGAGGCGGCTCACGTGCGCATGCTGGTTGCGGCTGAGGGTGATGCCGTGTGCAAACACGCCGTAGCGTTCGGCCGCCCACAGCAGCAGGCCGCCCCAGCCCGCACCGATGTCGAGGAACCGCTCGCCTTGGCGCAGCATCAGCTTGCGGCAGATGTGATCGAGCTTGGCCTCCTGCGCCCGCGCCAGATCCATGTCGGGGTCACGGAAGTACGCGCATGAGTACACCCGGCGCGGGTCAAGCCACAACGCATAGAAGTCGTCGGACACGTCGTAGTGGAAACGCACCTGTTCGATGTCGGCGCGCTTGTGGTGCCGGGCCCGCGAGCGGCTGTGCCGGGCGAGCTCGCTCCACCAGCGCAACGGCGCGGCGCCCGCTTCGCCGCGCAGCGGGTCGTCGCTGATCATCTGAGCGGCAATGCGCATCACGTCGCGCATGGAGCCCTGGATGTCGAGCTTGCCCTCGACATGGTCCTGCGCTACGCGGCCCACGTGCCCGGCGGCCAGCTTCGCCAGTGGCGCCAGATCATGCAGCTTCAGGACGACCCGGGCATCGGCTGCACCGACACGCTCCCCCGTGGGCAGCTGTACCGCAAGCGGTACATCCAGCGTGGCGAGTTTCTTCTCCAGCAGCGAGGTGACCAGAATCATGGCGCTCCCAGCATGCAGATGAGGAACGCATCCGCGCGCGGCAGGCGCCTTCGCGGCCCCTCTCACGTCCCTTGGCGACGACTGTACAGAAAACGAGACTCCGCACGGCAGCGACGGGAAACCGGCAGGCACCGGAGCTGGCGCCTTGCCTTCGCTACGAGCGCAAGACCATGTCGTCAGCTGCTGGTAACCGCCTCGCGCACCTCGGACACCGGCTCGAAGTAGTACGCCACGCGCGCGCGCGGCAACACCAGCCGTTGGGTGGTCGTCGGCATGGCGGCGGGGCGCAGGCTTCGGCGGATGCCGAGGTTGGGGTGGCGCTCCAGATCGATGGCGCACACCTCCTCGGGCGGCACGCGCGGATCGAAGACCGTGACGCGCGGCTTGAGAGGCCGGCTGGAGTTGACGCCCACCACGATGGCGAAACGATCGTCGGTCAGCTGCACCACGGAACCCGGCGGGTACACGCCCATCATCTTGATGAACGCGGCGAGGATGCCCGTGTCGAACTTTGCCTGCGCCTGCGCGAACAGCAGCGACAAGGCCTCGTACGGCGTGAGCGCCTTCGTCGCCGTCGGCGGATTGCACAGGTTGTCGTAGCGATTCACCAGCGCCACGATGCGCGCCAGGGGCGTCATGCGATCGGAGCCCATGCGCATGGGAAAACCGCTGCCATCGGCCAACTCGTGGTGCTGCGCGATGACGAGCGAGGCGCCAGGCGAAAGCCCCAGGCGCGCCGCCTGTGCCACGCCACGCGCCACGTGTTCTTCGTAGAGCCGCACCTCGGCCGCCGGGCTGCGATCCTCCAGGTGGTGCACGCGCGCCGGCAGGTCCAGCTTGCCCACGTCGTGCAGCAAGGCGCCGACACCCATGTCGAGCAGGTCCGCGGCGCCCAAGCCGCAGCTGCGACCCATGAGCATGGAGATCAGCGCAACGTTGACTGCGTGCGCCGATACCCGGTCGCCGTGCGCGTGGTCGAGCAGCCGGATGCGCAATTCGTCGCCGGTGAGCATCTGGTCGACCATCGCCTGCGTGAGCGCCACCGCCCGCTCCCGCGTTGCCACCGGAGGGCCGCCCATCAGGTCCATCACCTGGCGGCATGCGCGGGTGGCCTCGGCGTAGTGCCGTTCGCAAACGGCCAGCGCGGCATGCTGTTCGGCCGCGGCCTCGCGGCGCAGCCGGCGCTCGGCTGCCTCCGGGGTTTCCGGTGGGCCCGCGGCCGGGC
>CBFHAS010000116.1:0-13677 GCA_965653625.1 uncultured Burkholderiaceae bacterium
AGTGCAAGTACCACAGCCGGCGGGCCGCGCGGTGCCGCGAAGACGCGCACCGCAGCGGCAGCCGCCGTGCCGGGAGCACCTGCCCCGCGAGCCTCAGCTTCCGGCACCGCGGCCGCAGATGGCGTGGTGTCGTTCGACGAAGTGCAGGTGTCGGGCAAGGGCTACTTCTTCTGGTTCACCCACGACACCATCAGCGCGGTCACGCGCCGCGCCGATCGCTGCCCCTGAACGCCCTCTGAAAACGCATGTTCAGCGAAAGCGAGCCCGCGGCTGACGGATGAGGGGCAACTGCGGCGACGGCGGTGAGGCCCCGGCATCGAACGGATGGGCCGCCATGCCCACGGCCTGCAGGATCTTGCGAACGTAGGCGCGCGTTTCCAGGTAAGGCGGCACGCCGCGGTAACGCTCCACGGCCCCCTCGCCGGCGTTGTAGGCGGCGGCCACCAGCGCCACGTCACCCTCGAAGTACGCCAGCAGCCATCGCAGGTAGGCAAGGCCACCACGGATGTTCTGCGCCGCGTCGTAGGGGTTGCGCACATTGAAGCGAGCCGCGGTGGCGGGAATCAGCTGCATCAGCCCCTTGGCGTTCCTGGGCGACACAGCCACCGTGTCGAAGTTCGATTCGGCCTCGATGATGGCCAACGCGAGCCGCGGCTCGACCCGGAACTCGGGCGCCATCTTCTGCACCAGACGCAGGATGTGCAACGGAGCCTTGATGTCGGGCAGTGCAACCGGCGAGGCATGCGGGCGGCTGGGCACGGCCGGCGCACGCGCGGCCGGCGGCTCCGGCGCACGCATGCAATCCGGCACGTCCTGCGTGGGCCCGCCGACCACGGCCAGCATGTTCTTCGCCTGGTCCAGCCCCTGCTCGGCGGCAATCTGGAAGAAGAAGGCCGCCACGGCGTCACTGCGCTCCACGCCGGTGCCATGGGCGTACATCCAGCCCAGGCGGAACTGCGATTCCACGTCGCCCAGGCGAGCCGCCTCGCAGTACAACGCCGCAGCTCGTACGCCGTCCTTGTCGACGCCCTCGCCCATTTCGTAGCCAGCAGCCTCGTCGCGCAGCATCTCGACGATCACGTTCTCGGCGGGCGCATCTCCGACGGGCGCGGCAGTGGTCATGGCGGACACGGCCAGGGTACCGGCGACGAGTAGCGCGCCGGTGACACGGCGCCGCCAGGCGAGGGCATGGCCGAGCATCATGCGGCGCATTCTGCGAAGCAGCCCGCGCACTGGCAACCATGAAGATTGGGGGGCCGGTTGATGCCGGCAACACACGCGCACCGCACGCCGAAGCACCGACATGTCTACATGCAGGCCCCTGCGCCAGGCGCGAAGTTCTTCACGGGTGTAGCGATTTCACCGACCGCGTGCCCCGCGCCGGGCTCCCGCGCATTGTGTCGTATGGATACAGTGAAACACTTTCTTACCGCTTCTCCGACATGCCTGCCCCACGCCTCCCTGCTGAAGCCACCTGCCCCCCTCGACCGTCGGCGCAAGCACAAGCTCCGCGCCCCGGGTCCGCGGCACAGGCGGCAGGCAGTGCCCTGACACAGGGTCGCGCGCCGGGAGATTCCTTCGCCGACCGGGCACGCGAGCTGGTGACATTTTTGGCCGAGAGCCGGAGCGACCCGCGCGCCGTGCGGCGGCGCGAGGAGCACCTCGCCGAGTGGATAGATCAATGGCAGCGCGCCTCGCGCGCGTGCCCCGGACGGGAACAACACTTCGTCGCCGAGGAGCTGGGCATCATCGTTCGCGCGCTGAGCGGGCCTGCGCCGGCGGCGCGGCTCGCAGGCGACAATGAGGCCCTCCGCTGGGTGATCGCCCGGTGCATGACCACAGCTGATCGCGCAGCCCAGACCTGACAGATACCGGTTGCGCGGGCATGCACCGTGCCTCAAGCGGAGAGCCCAAGTTGTCCGCCGTCGTCCCATGGCCATGCCGCCCAACCGCCGAGTCCATCCTCGCAAGGTCCTTCGCACCACTGCGACGGTCCTGCTGCCCGGAGCCGCGATGCCGCGGGAGGTCCGCACCTGGGACCTGGGCCTGGATGGCATGTCGCTGGTGTCGCCGCGGCCTATCGCCCCAGGTACTCGGTGCACCATTTCGCTCCAGCTGCCGGGGAGTGCCACGCCGCAGGAATTGAGCATGCCCGCCCGGGCCCTGTGGTGCTCGCTGATGGGCCCTGAGGGGTTCAAGGTCGGGCTGGTGTTCGCCTCGCTCGACGCCGCCACCCAGGAAGCCATCGCCCGTTTCGTGGCCTGAGGTTCCGCTCGCTCCTGACTCGCCGCCTTCTCGGGCCCGCTCGGCGCAGCCACTGATACTGTGGCGATGGACTTCGGCTTCATCTATATCCCCCTGCTCGCCGCCTCGGGATTGCTGCTGCTCAGCGTGGTGTCCGGCGTGCTTTCCGCCCGTGCCGGGTTTCCGGTGCTGCTCATCTTTCTGCTGGCAGGTGCGCTGGCCGGCGAGGATGGCATCGGCGGCTATCGATTCAGCGACTTCGCGCTGAGCTTCTGGGTCGGCAACGTGGCGCTAGCGATCATCCTGCTCGACGGCGGGCTGCGGACCTCGTTCGCCACTTTCCGGACCGGGCTGCGGCCCTCGCTGGTGCTCGCCACCGTGGGCGTGGCCCTGTGTGCCGCGATCACCGGCGTGGCCGCGATGTGGCTCATGGGTCTGAACTGGCGCAGCGGCATGCTGCTGGGCGCCATCGTGGGATCCACCGATGCAGCGGCGGTGTTCGCGCTGCTCAAGCGCTCCGGCGTGACGCTCAACGAGCGCGTGGCCGCCACGCTGGAGATCGAATCCGGCATGAACGACCCGATGGCGGTGTACCTCACGCTGGCCTTCATCGCCCTTATCGCGGGCGCCGAAGCGGCGCCTTCCGGCACGGACACGCTGCTGGTTCTGCTCGTCGAGCAGTTCGGTTGGGGCGCAGCGGTGGGTATCGCCGCAGGCTTGGCCATGGCTGCGCTGGTGAAACGTTCGCTGCGCGATGCGGAGGGCGGCGTCATGGCGCTGGCGGTCGGCGCGTCCGGCCTTGCGGTCTTTGCGGGCAGCGGCTTGCTGGGCGGCTCGGGCTTCCTGGCGGTCTACCTGTTCGGCCTGGTGCTGGCCAACCGGGCCAGGGCTCATCTGGCGCCGGCCTTGTCGGGGATGGATGGCTATGCATGGCTGGCACAAGCTGGCATGTTCCTGCTGCTCGGGCTGCTGGTGACGCCACACGAGATGGCACGCAGCGCCTTGCCCGCTTTCGGGGTGGCGGTGGCGCTGATGTTCGTGGCCCGGCCCGTGGCCGTGTGGGCGTGCCTGCTGCCGTTTCGCTTCCGGCCGCGCGAGGTGCTGTTCATCGCGTGGGTGGGGCTGCGCGGTGCAGTGCCGATCGTGCTGGCGGTATTCCCGCTGCTGGCGGGCGTGCCCGACGCGATGCTGCTGTTCAACGCCGCGTTCGCCGTGGTGCTCGCCTCGCTGCTGCTGCAAGGCACCACGATCGGCATCGCGGCGCGCCGCCTGGGGCTTGCACTGCCCGACGAAGCGGACGAGCGCCGCGTGCGGGCGGTGTTCGGCGACTTCACCCTCGATGCCCTTGCGCCCGTCGGCTCGGTGAGCGAGTTCTACGGGCTGCCCTTGCCTGACGACGCGCAGCAGCCCGTCGGGGAATGGGTGGCCGCGAACCTGGGCCGGCCTGCCGTCGTCGGCGACAGCGTGGCTCTCGGACCGGCCAGTCTCAGCGTGCGCGCCATGGACGGCGCACGCATCACCGCGGTGGGGTTGAAGCTGGAGGATGGATGAGGGGTCGTGGCGGGTGCGGCGTCACCGTACATCGGCGTACTCGCGGCACGCACCAGCGAGCTGACCCACTGACCCGGACGGGGAACACCCACGCGGAGCCGGGGTCTGTATAGAACAACAACCCCGGGGCTGAGCATGAAACGCGTCTTCCTGTTCGCGCTGACCAACATCGCCATCCTTCTGGTCCTCAGCATTGCGGTGAGCCTGTTGGGACTCGACCGTTACCTCAGCGAGCAGGGCATCGACTATGCGAGCCTGCTGGTGTTCGCGGCCATCTTCGGCATGGGCGGCGCCTTCCTCTCGCTCGCCATATCGAAGTGGTCGGCCAAGCGCATGGTGGGGGCGCACGTGATCGACCAGGCTTCCGATGCCACCGAGCGCTGGCTGGTCGACACCGTGGCGACGCAGGCGCGGGCCGCGGGCATCGGCATGCCGGAGGTGGCCGTCTACGACGCGCCGGAAATGAACGCCTTCGCCACCGGCATGAACAAGAACCGTGCGCTCGTGGCCGTGTCCACCGGCCTGCTGCGCGCGATGAACCGTGACGAAGCCGAGGCGGTGCTGGGCCACGAGGTTTCGCACATTGCCAATGGCGACATGGTGACGCTGGCGTTGATCCAGGGCGTCCTCAACACCTTCGTCATCTTCCTGTCGCGCGTGATCGGCCACCTGATCGACCGCGTGGTTTTCAAGACGGAGCGCGGCTATGGCCCGGGCTTCATGGCGGTGTCGATCGTGGCGCAGCTCCTGCTGGGTGTGCTCGCCTCCATCATCGTGATGTGGTTCAGCCGCCAGCGCGAGTTCCGGGCCGACAGCGGCAGCGCCCGCCTGGCAGGCCGCCACAAGATGGTCGCGGCGCTGCGGCGCCTGCAGCAGCAGCAAGGCGTGTCGACGCTGCCGGAGAAGATCACCAGCTTCGGCATTTCGGGCCCCATTGGCAGCGGCCTGAAGCGCCTGTTCATGACGCATCCGCCGCTGGAAGAGCGCATCGACGCGCTGCAGCGCGCTTGAGAGTGTCGGTGGCTATCTCAGCGTGCCTTGCGCCTGGCCCGCGCCGCCAGCACCCCCAGGCCGGCCAGCATCAACGCCACGGTGGCCGGCTCGGGCACCGCCTGGATGTTGTCCACGCCCAGTTGCCCGGCCACGACCTCGCCAGGGAACTGGGGTGCCTCGCCGTGAAAGATGCGCAGGATCGTGGTGTCGGACATTAACGTGTCGGCGGCGCCTTGCAGCACCGTGAGTTGGGAAGGTGAGATCGGGAACAGCACATGGGTCCAGTCTCCGCCCGCCGGCAGGAGCACGCCCTGTGTGATGGCCTCGTTCTGAGGCGGCCCGGGGATGGGATCCTCGAAATACAGGCGCACTGTCAGATCCACTTCACCGAGGTTGCGCAGGTCCATCGCGATGCCGTTGATGCCCTGCGAACGGTAGTCGCCCGCCCACTGGTCGGCGTTCATGGCCACCGGCCTGCCCCCCGGCGCGCCGGGCTCGCCGGTGCCGGTGATGAGAAAGAAGGCGTCGCCGGCCCCACCAGGCCCGCCGCTGCCCACCACCTGGGGCGGCATGGCAGGTACCTGGCCGAACGGTCCGCCCCCGGCGAACCAGCTTTCTATCGACGCTTCGAAGGTGTCCATCTCCCCGGGGACGACGGCCTGCGCCGGGGCCGCGGCGAGCGCACACAAGGAGGCAGCCGCTGCAGCGGCGACAAGGGTTCGCATCATCATCGGACTCCTCTCGGCAACCCGACCCGCCCCCATGGAAGCGCCACGCTCCCACGCTGGCGCGCAGCCGTCCAGCCCTCAGGCTGGGGGTGTCCGGCGCACGCCGTTTGCTCTCGAGACAGGCGTCAACCCGGCCTCGATGTCAGCCCATGCCGCTCATGCCATTGCGCAAGCGACATGTCCGGGTACCCGTCGAAGCGCGTATCGCCTGTCCGGCCTTCGGGCTCGACCCAGTTGGCGCGCGAGCCCAGCATCATGTGCACGTGCTCGGGCGGCCTCGGCAGCGGGGTATCGATGGCGCCCGCATGCGGATGCACCAGCTCGGGCCAAGTAGGGTCGTACAGCCATAGCGCGCTGCCGCAGCGTCCACAGAAGTGGCGTTGCCCGGTGCTGGCATGCACCTCGTCGCCCTCGCGCAGCAGCGCCTGGTACACGCGCAGGTGCCGCTTGCCGCGGACCTTGAGCGTGCGGTAGTTGGCGCCCAGGTTGATGGCATAGCCGCCCGTGCCCGCCGTCTTGCGGCATATCGAGCAGTAGCAGCGCATGAATGGCACGGGCTCGGCCGATTCCACGCTGAACGTGACGCTGCCGCAGTGGCAGGATCCTTGAAGCTGCATGGCGATGTCCTTCGGGGGTCGGTGCGGCACATCGTGCGCCGCCTGCCCCGCAAAAGAATGCCGCTCTTCCCAACAAATTGCTCTTCTGTCCCTGCGTGACGCTGTGCGAACCTCAGCGCAGCGCTACCGCTGCCGATACCGCACGCATCGCGGTCCAACCGCTCATTGCCGAATCAGTACACCATGAGCATTGCCACCGCCTGGAGCACACACACGGACGCGCATGCTGCTTTCGACACCGCTTACGAGCGGCTGCGTTCCAGGCTGGGCGACGACCCCACCCTGCTGCTGGCGTTTCACACCGATGCGTACCCCGCCGAGGCCTTGCTGGCCGCCAGCAAACAACTGCCCCCGAGCGTGCAAGTCCATGGCTCGTCGGTCTGTGGCGGCGTGATGACCGAGGAAGGATTTCACGCGGAGGACGGCCGGGCGCTGGGCCTGTGGGGCATCGTCGACCCGATGGCTTCAGTGGGCATCGGCATGGCACCACTGAGCGGCGATGCCGAGTTGGCGGCCGTGCAAGCCTTGCGGGAGGCGCTCGCGCGCGCCGGGCGGCCGGGTGAGTCGCCGGACCTCGTGTGGGTCAGCGCGTCGCCCGGACGGGAGGAGAAGATCCTGCGCGGCATCCAGGAGGTGCTCGGGGGCATGGTGCCGGTCATCGGTGGCAGCGCGGCTGACAACGATGCGCGGGGACGCTGGAGCCTCTTCACGCGCGAAGCCACCCTCTCCACGGGCATCGCCGTCACCGTCATCTACACCGCCCTGAACAGCGCCTCGTCCTTCCAGAGCGGCTACTCGCCCACCGGCCTGCATGGCCTCATCACCGAGGCCTCCGGGCGCACGCTGATCAGCATCGCTGGCCGGCCCGCCGCACAGGTCTACAACGAGTGGACGGACGGCCTCGTGACCGGCGCGCTGGACGGCGGCACCATCATGCCCATCACCTCGCTGAGCCCGCTGGGACGGGTGGCTGGGAAGGTGGGCCGCATGGCGTACTACAAGCTGTCGCACCCGCACGAGGTGCTCCCCGGCGGCGCACTGAGCCTGTTCACCGAGGTGGAGGTAGGCGAGCAGCTGGTGCTCATGAGCGGCTCGACACGCAGCCTGCTGACCCGCGCGGCCCGCGTGACGGATGCGGCGCTCGAGTTCGAGCGCGTGCAGCGAGACGACATCCTGGGCGGCCTGGTGGTGTATTGCGCCGGCTGCATGCTGACCGTGCGGCCGCAGATGTCCAAGGTCGTCGAAGGCTTGAACAAGTCGTTCAACCGCAAGCCCTTCCTGGGCGCCTTCACCTTCGGCGAGCAAGGTTGCGTGGTGGGCCGCCAGAGCGTTCACGGCAACCTCATGATCTCGTCGCTCGTGTTCTCGCGCGGGCGGGCATGAACGACCGGCGTTCCGCCGAGGAACTGCGCGAGGCCCTGGTCGACCTGGACCGGGCCCGCGACCATGAGCGGCAGATGCGCCTGCAGACCGAAACCCTGCTGGAGGGTCTGCGGGTGCTCACGCAGGCGCAGAACACCCAGGATCTGTTCGCGGAGCTGCTGGCCGTGCTGCAGCGCTTCATCCCTTTCGACGCGGCCTTCCTGCTGCAGGAAGCCAGCGACGGCATGCTGGAGGTCACGCAGTCCACGCGCGCCGCCTTCGAGTCCATGCGGTGGACGCGCGGCAACCTGCTGGAGCGTGTGGCCTCGGGCAGGATCGTGGCCGCTTTCGACGTGGCCGCCATTCCCGAGTGGCAGGCCTCGTCCGGCGCGCGCGAGCACGTCAAGTCGGCGCTTCACGTGCCGCTGCACACCGGAGCGTGCTGCTCGGTGCTCGTGCTCACGCATGCGCAGCCCGCCTACTTCGGCAAGCACCATGTCGAGATGCTTGAGCGATTCGCGCCACTCACGCGCCAGGCGATGGCCAGCATCGAGTACCGCGAGCGGCTCAATGAGCACACCGCGCGCATCGAGTACCTCGCCACGCACGACGCGCTCACCGGCCTGCCCAACCGCATGCTGCTCGCCGAACGGGTCAAGCACCTCATCGCGTCTGCGCGACTCGGCGGCGACATGCTCGCCCTGTTGTTCCTCGACCTCGACCGCTTCAAGCACATCAACGACAGCTTCGGCCACGGACTGGGCGACGAGTTGCTCAAGGTGGTGGCGCTGCGGCTGCTCCAGACGGTGCGCGACACCGACACGGTCACCCGGCTGGGTGGCGACGAGTTCGTGGTGTTGCTGACCGGCCTCGCCGACATGGACGCGGTGAACGCGGTGATCGCGAAGATCCTGCACTGCATCGAGCAGCCCGTGGTCATCGGCGACCAGACGCTGTTCGTGACAGCCAGCGCCGGCGCCGCGCTCTTTCCGGATGACGGGCACGACCTGGCCAGCCTGCTGAAGAACGCCGATGCGGCGATGTACCGCGCCAAGGACGAAGGCGGCAACATCGTCCGCTACTACGCCACCGACATGAGCGAGCACGCGCGCCGGCAGCTGGAGTTCGCCAGCGCGCTTCGGCTCGCGCTCACGCGCGGCGAGTTCGATCTGTACTACCAGCCGCGCGTGGACCTTGCCAGCCGGTCCCTCGTGGGCATGGAAGCACTGCTGCGCTGGCGCCACCCATCGCGCGGCCTCGTGCCGCCCTGCGAATTCATTTCGGCGGCCGAGGAGAACGGCCTGATCGTGCCGATCGGAGCGTGGGCCATCGCGGCGGCATGCCGGCAGGCCCGCGCCTGGCAGGACGAGGGCCTGCCTGCCGTGCCGATCGCCGTGAACGTGTCGGGCCGGCAGACCCGGTGCGCCGAAGACCTGCTGGCGCAGGTGCAGGACGGCCTGGCGCGCCACGGCCTGCCGGGCCACCGGCTGGAGATCGAGCTGACCGAAAGCGTGGTGATGCACGAGCCCGAACGCTTGCGCGAGATGCTGGCCGCGCTGGGCCAGCTGGGCGTGCGCATTGCCATCGACGACTTCGGTACCGGCTATTCGAGCCTGGCCTGCCTGAAGCGATTTCCTTTCAGCCTGCTCAAGATCGACCGCTCCTTCATCGGCGACCTGCCCAGGGACACCGACGACGCGGCCATCGCACGCGCGATCGTGTCGATGGGGCATGCGCTGGGCCTTCGCGTGGTGGCCGAGGGCGTCGAGACCGAGGCGCAGGTACGGCTGCTGCTGGAGATGGGTTGCGACGAGGCCCAGGGCTACCTGTTCGGCAGGCCACTGGGCGCCGCCGACATGGCAAAGCGGCTGCGCGCATCGCGCATGCCGATGGATCGCATCGACGCCCCGTGCGCCCGGCTCGCGCAGTACCGACACGCCCCCATCAGCCGCGACGCTGACTTCACCGAGACACGGTGAAGGCGTTCGTCACTCGAGGTAGCCGGCGGTTCTCACGTACGAAGTGCCATCGCTGAGGAAGACGCGCTGGAGCACCTGCTGCTGGCCTGACCCGGTGTCCACCGGCCCGGCTTCGAGCTGCAGCGCTCCAGTGCCGTTGTTCCAGCTCGTCGTGCTGAAGCGCAGCGTGGAGCCCCCTGCGGCATCAGCCACCAACGACAGGCTGGAGGCCGGCAGCGGCTTGAGGCTAGGCGGCCTGTCGGTCACGTTCTGCGCGACAGCCGTGCCGGTCAGGGCGGCGCAAGCCATGAGCACGCCGATGACAGCCTGGCGAAAGTAAGAGCGGTTTGTCGTGCTCATGGCACCGTCCTTCGGTGGGTCTGCAAATGCTGCCGATTCGGCACGGGACACGGAAGCGAGGCGGGAGGGCCAGCAGTTCCCTCCGACCCGGTGCTCCCGGCCCGGCCGAAATTCCATCACTTGCAGTATTCGATCTTCGGGTCGCAAGGAGGGAGCGGCTCCTTGGTGTCGCAGCTGAAGTCCGACAGCACGAGACGGCCGCCGCCACGAAAGTGGAAGAGCGCGGCGGTTAGGGGATGGGACGAACACAGTCCGCACCTGAGGCATGCGGACGCTCCTGCCCGGGCAGGCGGCCGAGCACCAGCAGCGCACGACGACGCACGCCCAGCTTGCCGAACACGCTGTGCAGGTGCTTCTTGACCGTGTCTTCGCGGATGCCCAACCGGCTGGCGATCTCCTTGTTGGTGAGACCCTGGCGCAGGTGTTCCACGATCTGCGTTTCGCGCCGGGTGAGGCCGGCCAGCCCGGCGGCGGTCGGCCCCTCGTTGTCAGCCGCATCGCTGCCCCCGGCTTGCTGCCAGGTGTCGGACAGCGCCTTTTCGAGCATGGCGCGCGGCAGCCAGAAACCGCCCCGCCTCACCTCGCCGATGGCCTTCGCCCAGGTCGCAGGCGAGCTGTCGTTCAGCACGAAGCCGTGGAATCGCGCGCGCAGCACGTCATCGCCCAGCGCATCGTGCATGACGTCGCACGCCACGAGCACGCGCACGCCGAGCGCGGCCTCGTGGATCGCGCGCGCCGAGCGGGGCGCGAGGCCGTCGAGCAGCAGCTTGTCGATGATGAGGACGTCAGGAGGCCTCTGCGCGAGTTGCGTGAACAGCGCCAATGGCTCCGACACACAGTCGGTGACCCGGGCGTGCAGCGCCTGCGCCAACGTAGCGTGCAGCGCAGCGAGCAGGGGCTGCCGGCACGATGCGATGGTCACGATGACCGGGCCGAACGCCTCGCGCGAAAAATGCCGACGCGGGTCGTACAAGATGGCACCTCCTGATGCTTGTTGGATGCTGGCCACTTCCCTGAGGAGACTCGCTCCGCCGCGGCGGTGCGGTGGTCGGCGCACATCGTTGCGGCGAGCCCCAGGCGGGTCCATCCCCCGAGGCGGGGTTGCCGGCGACATTCGCACCCAGGCTTGCGCCGCGGGGACATGCGAGCCTCAACAGGCCGACTCTGCCAAGCAGAACCCGCGCCCTCCCGGGCACGCTGTTCGCTGCAAGGCGCGAGCAACGGCAACACCGACCACCAGGAGCAGCCATGGCCATCGAACACGCCAGACCCGCCCAGCCCGTGGACATCTCGCCCCTCGGCGAGGCGCTCTCTCACTCGGCGTCGCACGCCATCCTGAAGACGCACTCACTGGAGCTGATGCGGGTCGTGCTGCACGCGGGCCAGAGTCTGCCGCCGCACAAGGTCTATGGAGAGATCGTCCTGCTTTGCATCGAGGGCGAGGTGTCGGTGGAGGTGGCAGGCGGCGGCGCCTGCCAGCTGAGACCGTGGCAACTGGTGCTGCTTCCCGCGCAGGCTGAATATGCGCTGCAAGCCTCGCAGGACTGCTCGCTGCTGGTGACCGTGCAGACGCCGCCCGGGCTGCCGGGCAGCAGGTCGTCTACGGAGCGAGATCCGTCGATGTAGCGGCAGCCCCTTCGCGACAAGCTCGGCGCAAGCGGCCTCGGCGTCCCGGAGCGCGCCGCCGGCATGCCGCCAGCGCAATCAGCCCGATCACCATCGATATCAAGGTGGCAGGCTCCGGAATCACGGCCGCGAGCATCGCCTGCCCCATCAGCCGGTGCGTGGCGGTCGTGGGGTGGATGCCATCCCAGAAGAGGTACGACGAGGGGTCATCGCACACCGATCCTCCGCCGCTGAAGCCGAGATCGTCGCCGGTGTAGCAGCGGTCGGTGAGGTTGGCGAAACCGTGGCGCGCCGCGTTCGCCACGATGCTCTCGAAAGCCGTGAAGCTATCGAAGCGGATCAAGTCGACTTCCGGATGGGCGGCCTGGAAGCCGTCGAGCACCAGCGCGAGTCCCTGGTTGAACGCCTGCACCAGCCCCGTGGCCGCCGCCTGACCCGCCACACCACCCAGCTCGCGCACGCGCGGTGCGCGACCGAGGTTGGCCACGTTCGGAACCAGAAGGTGGCGCGCACCCTCGTCCGCCAGCCCTACCAGCATCTGGCCGATGTCGCCCAGCGTGGCGGCCAAGTCGGGGATGGGCTGGCCGAGTGGGTCGGCTGTGCGGCCGAGGAACAAGTCCTGCAGGTTGTTCGAGCCTGCCCACAGCACGACAAGGGCCTGCGGATCGGCCGGGCCAGGCTGCGCGCGGTACAGCGCCACTTGGTCTTCGATGCCAAGGAAGGGCGGCCTGAAGATCTGGTAGCGCGTGCGCGCGCCGCCGAACGCGTAATTCTTGCCACCGCGCTCCGAGGCGAGCGCCTCGAAACCAAGCCCTTCAGCCAGCACGTCGGCATAGATCGGGCCGTTGCTGGCACGGCCCTCGGCATCGTAGGGCGGGCCGGGAATCGCCGCCGGCGCGCCGGGCGGATGCGCAATCCGCCCGTACAGCTCCATGACATTGCCGGTATCGGTGAGGCTGTCGCCGAAGAAGTAGATGCCGCTGTACGTGGCGGCATAGGTAGACGTGGTGGCCAGCCATAGCAGCAGGGCCCAGACGCATCTGCGCATGCGGTCCTCCTCGCGTGTGTAGCGTGTGTATTCGGCAGCGATCTTGCGACGCGGCGCGCAAACGTCCAAGTCAAGGCGCAGCCACGGAGTCGGCGTCAGGGTTACCGCAAAGGTGTGCCAACCTCAGGGCAAAGGTGACACGCCGAACAGCCCGCGATGCAGCCAAGTCACGAACACGCCGTACAGCACCAAGCCGGCGACCACGGCGATGAGGTCGTTCGCCGGCAGCGCCGGCGCGCCGGGAAGGGGGCGCTGCGTGCGGTGCTTCATGGAGATGCGGTCGAGCACCGCCCAGGCGAGGAAGCCACCGAACAGCAGCAGATCGTGCAGCATGCCATTGGCCAGAAGGTGGGCAAAGGCCCACAGCTTCACCGCCGTCAGCGTGGGGTGCTTGACCGCTGCCTTGATGCGCCCGGGCAGGTAGGTCGCCAGCAGCAGCGGAAACACCGGGACCATCAGCAGAAGTGCGAGATGGCGTGTCCACACCGGCGGCTCGTACAGCACCACCGGCGACTGTCTCGCTGCACCGTAGCCCACGATCAGCATCACGAAGCCGATCAGGGAAACGACCGAGTACAGCCCCTTCCACACCTTCTCGCCGCGCACGGCGACTTGCGCGTCTCGCCACTGCGGCGAGACGATGGACACGGAATGCACCCCGAGAAACAGCACGAGCCCCGCCACCAGCCACAGCATGCCAAACCTCCCTATTGCCGGCGACATGCCGGGAAAGGGCGAAGTGTCGACAGCAGTTGGCGAAGCGTCAACGCCGAGAGCTCACGTCATCTTGGCAAGGATGTTCTGCATCTCGTCCTTGGTGAATGCCCGCAGCGTCTGGAACTTGACGTTTCCTGCGGACGCCAAACTCAGCCCGAAGGCCGAAAGCGAAGTCTCGTCGGGCGCGTCGATGAGCGTGACGATGTCGTACTGCCCCTGGGTCCAATAGATCTCCCGCAGGGTGACGCCGATCTCCTTGGCTGCAGCGCGCGCCGCGTCGGCGCGCTGGGTCGTCTGCTTGACGTTGCGGATGCCCTGATCGGTGAAGGTACCGAGGACGACGTAAGTGGCCATGATGTGCCCTCCAAAGCGAAGTGGATGCGAAACGGGCCCGGGCACACCAAGCCTAGTTCGCGGCGCGGCAAAGGCAATGCGGGTTGTGGGCAGCCGCCCGCGGGGCCGGCCACGCGGGC
>CBFHAS010000117.1:0-13653 GCA_965653625.1 uncultured Burkholderiaceae bacterium
GGTCGTCTTGGGCGTATTCGCCGAGGTGGTGGCGTTCGCCGCCGCAGGCCCGCTCGGAGCGGGCGTCGGCGAGGGCGCGCCCGGCTGCTCGGCCTTCGCCTTCTCGTCGCCGGGACGGACGTACTCCGCCCCCTGCCCCGGCATAGGCCGCCAACCAGGCGTGCAACGCGTGCCACTGCAGCGGGCTCGTGTCCTGAAATTCATCGATGAGCAGATGGCGCACGCGCGCGTCCAGCCGCTCCTGCATCCAGCCGGCGATCTCGCCATCCGCCAGCATCTCGAGGGCGCAACGCTCCAGGTCGGCCATGTCGGCCAAGCCGCGACCGCGCTTGTACTCGGCGTACTGGGCCAGCAGAGTCCGCACGAGACGGACCATGCGCAGGTGCTCTTCGCGCGCCTCGTGCTGACGCACCTGCGCCGAAAGCTGTTCGAGAGCCTGCTGCGTCGCAGGCACTGCCTCCACCTTGCCGAGCTGCTTGCGTGGTTCATCCTTGTCGGTGAAAAGCGCCTTCCACGCCAGCGCGAAGCGCGTCGCGCCGTCCGGCTCTTCCAACGACTGCACCAGCCGCGCCGAGGCCTCCTGCGCCCTTACCCCGCCGCGCCCCAGCGCCGCGGCCAGCTCGCGCAGCAGTGTGATCCAGGCGAGTCCAAGCAGCGCCTCGGCGGGGTGCCGCCTGTCGCCGCTGTCGGCCGGCGGCACGGAGCCCTCCAGGGTGCCCGCCGCATCCGCACGCTCGATCTCCGCGCGCCGAGACCATGCGGCGTCCAGCCACTTGCGCACATTGGCCCGGCCGCGCTCACGCACCAGTGTGTCGAAGTCGGCGCGCAGGGCCGGGTCCGACGCCACCGCAGCGTGGAACCGCCGGTACACCTCGGGCGCGTGGTCAGTGGGATCCTCCACCAACTCCATCTCCGGCTGCAGACCCAACCGCGCGAGCGTTTCCAGCGGCGCCACGCGCAGGAGCCTGGCGAACCACGCATGGAATGTTTGTACCTCGACCGATCGGCCGGCGCGCAGCACCCGCTCGTGCAGCCCAGCCAGCGCCGGGGCCATGGCCTGGGCCTGCGGCGAAGATAAGCCGCGCGCCTGCAGCTGCATGACACGCTCATCGTCGCTGCAAGCGGGCGACGCAAACTCCGCCAGCCATTCGTCAAGCCGGGAGCACATCTCGCCGGCCGCCTTCTTGGTGAAGGTGATGGCCAGCACGTGCTGAGGTTCGGCCCCCTCCAGCAGCGCTCGCAAGATGCGCGACACCAGCATCCAGGTCTTGCCCGCACCTGCGCAGGCTTCGACCACCACGCTTCGCGAAGGGTCGCAAGCCGCGGCATAGAACTGCGTACGCGACGCCGGCACGCCGTCAATGGCGTAGGCAGGCGCCGTCATGCGCCAGCCTCGTCGGGCGGCCAGTGGTCGCGGCGACACAGCCCGCGAGCTTGGCAGAAATCGCAGGCAGCGCCTTCGCCAAGGGGCCGCAAGGCGGCGCCTTCTCGCAGCCGCGCCAGATCGTGGCCCAGGCCCTCCACGAGCCGCTCGGCAGTGGCTTCCACGTCCTTGTGCTCGAGCATCCGGAGCCCATCGCTTTCGTCGAGGGGCAGGTAACTGGCGGAAAGCTGCGCCGACGGTTCCGGCTGCCGCATCACTAGCGCGGCGTAGAACGCAAGCTGCGTGTCCTCCTGCGCCTGCCGCAGCTTTTCGCGCAGCCCTTGCGCGCTGCCGGTCTTGTAGTCGATCAGCTCGATGCGCTCGCCCTCGGGTGTGCGCACGCGGTCGATGCGGTCAATGACGCCGTGCATCTGCACACCGGCCCACGCGGGCGGCTCGGCCGTGAACTTGCGCTCGCCGTCGCTCCACCGCGCGCCCTGCCCCTCGCGTGCATGGAGCCAGCGCACGTAACGGGGCACCAGGCGCGAAAAGGTCGCGGCATAGGGAAGGAAGGAGGCGTCGTGCAGGCCATGCTCGTGCTGCAGCACACGCGCGACCTCGTGCAGCATGGCCTCGTCTTCCGCCGAAGAGCGTTCGGAGCCACGCTCGCGGTGGAAACGGTCCAGCACCGCGTGCAACCAGTTGCCGTAGTCGCGCTTCTCCACCTCGTCATCCAGTTCGTCGGCCTCGCGAAGCCGCAGCAAGTACAGCGCGAAGAAGCGGTACGGACAGCTGCGCAGTGCTTCGCAGGCACTGGCGCTGAGGCTCGCCGGCAGAAGATCACCGGCTACGGGCGTCGGCTTGACCATGGGCTGCGGGTTCACCTCACGCCGCACCCGCGGGTCGGGCGCCGAGCCCATCATGCGGCCCGCGCGCGCCATCGCCAGAGCCAACCGCTCGACCAGCGGGCTGGGCGCAAGAGGCTCGCCCCCGTCGTCCAGCCGGCGCAGCAACGTCACGCGCGGCAGTCGCAGCAACTGCGCGAACGCAAGCAACTCCGCCCGCCTCCGAGCGTCGGCGTCCGGCAGACCGAGCGAGCGCGCCAGTGCATCACCCAGAAGTGGATGCGGCATGCCGGGCCCGCCCAGGCGCTTTTCGTCCGCCCCGGGCATCACCACGCTGCCGAAGGGCCTCAGCATGGCGCGCTCCAGCGGAGTGATGATTACTTGCGCGTGCGCCGGGGCGGGTGGCACGAAAGAGGCGTCCTCCAGCGCCGCGTCGATCCACGCGACGAACTCGTCCAGCGCCATAGGGTCGATGTGCAACAACTCCCCCGGCGCGGACAAGCGCAGTGCGGCAATGACCTGACGGCCCGCTTCGTCGCTCTGCAGCGACCGCCAGGCGCTACAGTGCTCAAGCGCAGAGCGCAACGACCCCAGCCATGCCTTGAGCGACCGCGCACCCGGCGCGGCGAAGCCTTGCACCAAGGCCTGAACTTCCAGCCACCACGCCGCGGCGGGGGCCTGCAGTTGTGCGCTGCTCACGGCCTCGGCCCCGGCCCATCCGTGGCGCCTCAAAGCTGCCTCCAGTTGTTGCAGCAGCCAAACTCCACCTGGCGCGCCCGGCCAGTTGCTCGCGCAGGCCTTGAGCCAGTCCAGCCAGTCGTCGCCGCCGGCACGGGGCTGGGCAGCGCGCAGGAACGACATCACGGTCGCTGCAGCGCGTGTAGTGGAGAGCTTCCACCCCGTCTCGTCCTGCAAGGCGACCCCGCAGCGCGACAGCAGCGCCCGCACCCGTCGCACCAGCAGCCGGTCCTGGGCCACCAGTGCGACGGGCGTCTGGCCGGCATCCACACAGGCCAGCACCTGGGCCGCAGCGCGCTGCGCCTCGTCCTCGAAGTCGACGCAGACCGCGACGGTGGCGTCCCCATTAGGAGCGAGCGCCACGAATGGATCCTCGGTGGGTAGGTCGGCGTCGATAATCAGGCACGGCGTGCCGGACACCGCCTGCGTCATGAGAGCCCCCGCCAGCCGGTCTTCGCCGCCGGCTCGCACGGCAATCCACGCCGCCGGCCGCAATGAGAACAGGCCGTCCGTGGCCGGCGTCGCGCCTGCGGCCCACTCGAACGCAATGCGAGCGAGCGCGCGTTCAGCCCCTCCCGGTCCGCTGCCCACGCCGAGCAGTTCCCTACCCTGCGTCCAAAACGCCGTGCGCTCTCCAGGCGACACGGTTGCGGCAGCGCGCGCGATGGCGTGCGCCGTATGCACTACGGCGTTTACCGCATGAGCGAAGCCCCGGGCATCGCGCTGCATCCAACCGGCCATCCATGCCTGGGAAAGCAACAGGCGCCTCACGCTCAGCCTATCGACGGCAGCATCGAAAGTGATCTGCCCGGGTTCTGCGTGCGCAGGCGCTGCGAGGCTGCGCGCCAGGGTCTGCGTCGTCTCGATGCGCGGCATCCACCCGCTCGCGGCGGCCCAAGCGCGGCGCGCTGGTGGCAGATGCTGCGCGAACGGCACCAGCACCATCGCATCGCGCAGCACCACGCCGCGGTCTCTGGCCCATTGGAGGGCAAGCGCGACGATGCAGCGCCAGGGGTCGCGCGCTGTGACTTCAAGGGCTTGGACGGCTATCGTCGCCATAAAGAATTCGAGGCCCTGCGCGGCCCACGCAGAATCGAGGGATAGGCACAATGTGTCATCATTCTGCCCTGTCGCCCCAGCGGCGCCGCCCAAGGAAAAGACCATGAGCAGTGACCTCATCAAGCACACCACCGACGCATCGTTCGAGCGCGACGTTCTACACGCCGACAAGCCGGTCCTGGTGGACTACTGGGCCGAGTGGTGCGGACCGTGCAAGATGATCGCCCCCATCCTTGACGAGGTGTCCAAGGATTACGACGGCCGCCTCCAGGTCGCCAAAATGAACGTCGATGAAAACCGTGACGTGCCGGCCAAGTTCGGCATACGCGGCATCCCGACCTTGATGTTGTTCAAGGGCGGTGAACTGGCCGCCACGAAAGTGGGCGCGCTGTCCAAGGCGCAGTTGACGGCCTTCCTCGATGGTCATCTATAATCCAGCCCAATAGCTTCGGGAGAAGCCGGAAGCCCAGAGGGCCCACTCTTCCGCAGCCTGAAGATTTCCTGCCACCACGCCCTGAAGCCGAAGACGGGCTTCTAAGTAGTCAAGGCGCGTGGATCCGGCCTCCCACTCCGACCCTTCCGTCCTGATCGTCGCGACGCGCTCCCGCCACGGATGGAGGCGCCGGGCTCGCGGCCAGCCGGAACCACACGAGGCCCACCGCATCCGGCGGGCGGCACCATTGGCAGGTGGCACCTCTTTCTTCCCCAGGGTATCGGCCCATGCATCTGTCAGAACTCAAAGCCCTCCACGTCTCCGAGCTCATCAAGATGGGTGAGGCGCTGGAGATTGAGAACGTCGCGCGCCTACGAAAGCAGGAGCTGATGTTCGCGATCATGAAGAAGCGAGCGAAGGCCGGCGAGCAGGTGTTCGGCGATGGCGTGCTCGAGGTGCTTCCCGACGGATTCGGCTTCCTGCGCTCTCCGGACACCAGCTACATGGCGTCCACCGACGACATCTACCTGAGCCCAAGCCAGATCCGCCGCTTCAATCTACATACGGGCGACGCGGTCGAGGGCGAGGTCCGAGTGCCCAAAGACGGTGAGCGCTACTTCGCGCTGGTGAAGGTCGACCGTGTCAACGGCCTCACGCCCGAGGAGAGCAAGCACAAGATCATGTTCGAGAACCTGACACCGCTCTTCCCAAAAGAGCAGTTCAGGCTTGAGCGCGACATCAAGGCGGACGAGAACATTACCAGCCGCATTATCGACCTCATCGCGCCCATAGGCAAAGGGCAGCGCGCGCTGCTCGTCTCGCCCCCCAAAAGCGGTAAGACAGTGATGATGCAGCACCTCGCGCACGCCATCACCGCCAACTTTCCAGACGTCTACCTCATCGTGCTGCTCGTCGATGAGCGGCCTGAAGAAGTGACCGAGATGCAGCGCACGGTGCGCGGTGAAGTCATCAGCTCTACCTTCGACGAGCCCGCCGCGCGGCACGTGCAGGTCGCCGAGATGGTGATCGAGCGCGCCAAGCGCTTGGTGGAGTTGAAGAAAGACGTCGTGATCCTGCTGGACTCGATCACCCGCTTGGCGCGCGCCTACAACAACGTGCTGCCCTCCTCCGGCAAGGTGCTCACCGGTGGCGTGGACGCCAACGCCCTGCAGCGGCCCAAGCGCTTCTTTGGTGCAGCTCGCAATATCGAGGAAGGCGGCTCGCTCACGATCATCGGCACTGCGCTGGTGGACACCGGCAGCCGCATGGATGAGGTGATCTACGAAGAGTTCAAGGGTACCGGCAACTGCGAAATCCACCTGGACCGCCGCATGTCGGAGAAGCGGGTGTACCCGTCAATCCTCCTGAACAAGTCGGGCACGCGACGGGAAGAGCTGCTGCTCAAGCCCGAGATTCTCCAGAAGACATGGATATTGCGCAAACTCCTCTACCCTATGGACGAGATCGAGGCGATGGAGTTCATCCTCGACAAGATGAAGTCCACAAAGAACAACCTCGACTTCTTCGACATGATGAGAAGAGGTGGCTGAGAGGCTGGCCCTTATAATCCGCGGTTTTCCGCGACCCGGAAAGTGCGCCGAATGGTTCGGCGTGGCTCCCGATCCATGCGCAGAGGTTCGTCCATGAAAAAAGGCATCCACCCCAACTACCACGACGTCTGCTTCGTCGACCTGTCCAACGGCTTCCGGTTCGTCACGCGCTCTTGCGCGCAGACGCGCGAAACAGTGAAGCTTGACGACGGCCGCGAGCTGCCGCTTATCAAGCTCGAAACGACCAGCGAATCGCATCCCTTCTACACCGGCACCCAAAAGAGCGTGGATAGCTTGGGCGGTCGGGTTGAGAAGTTCCGCAACAAGTTCGGCCATCTCAGCGCCAAGAAGTGAACCGGCGCCACGCGCCCGACACGAGGGAAAGGCAGCCAAGGCTGCCTTTTTTCATGCGCGCGCCGTTTGCTGCATGATGCGCCGCTCGACATCCGCCGGCCACTTTTGAACTCAAACTCGCCCAACCCCGCGCTCGTCACCCAGCGTGCAGCGCAACGCTTACCTCGCTTGGCGCTACTGATCTTCTGCGCGGCATATGTCGTGCCGGGTCTGTTCGGCCGCGATCCCTGGCGCAATGCCGATATCACGGCCTTCGGCTACATGGTGAACCTCGCCGAAGGCCGCGCCTCGTGGTTCTCGCCCACCGTGGCCGGATTGCGATCTTCGGACACCGCATTGCTGCCCTACTGGATCGGCGCATTATTCGTGAAGGCTTTGGGACCATGGATCGGTGCGCCGCTGGCCGCACGAATCCCCTTTGCACTGCTGCTCGTGGCGACGCTGGTGCTGGTTTGGTACAGCACCTACCACCTCGCGCGTACCGAGGCCGCGCAACCCCTGCCCTTCGCCTTCGGCGGTGAGGCTGACCCCGTCGACTATGCGCGAGTCATCGCCGACGGCGCCCTACTCGCGCTCATCGCCACACTGGGTCTGTTGCTACTGGGACACGAGACCACGCCCGAACTGGCACAGCTGGCGAGCGTGTCGCTGTACCTCTATGCATTGTCTGCCACACCGTTTCGCGGCTGGACGCCGCGGGTGGCCGTGCTGGTTGCCCTTCCCGCGCTGTCGGCCAGCGGGGCACCCACCATCTCGCTCTCGCTGGGCTTGGTCGGCATGGTGGTGTGCTGTGCCTCAGACCATGCGCCCGCGCGACGGTTCGTAAGCTGGATCGCACTTGGCACAGCGCTGGCGGCTTTCGCCGCTTGGCTGCTGGATGCCTGGGCGTGGCGCTTTGGCGGATACCGATCCAGTGCCCAGGTGCTCTCGCTGGGCCGCCTGCTGGTGTGGTTCATGTGGCCAGCGTGGTTGCTTGCACTGTGGACACTTTGGCGCTGGAGGCACCATCTGCTGCGTCGGCATATCGCCGTTCCGCTGGGATGCGCCCTGGTAAGCGTGGCCGCCTGCGTCGCCATGGGAGGCTCTGACCGGGCGTTGATGCTCGCCCTTCCGCCGCTCGCGGTACTCGCATCCTTTGCGCTGCCAACTCTGCAGCGCAGCACTGCCGCGGCCATCGACTGGTTTTCAGTGTTCTTCTTCAGCATCTGCGCGCTCATCATCTGGGTGATCTACGTCGCGATGCAAACCGGCGTTCCGCGGCGCCCTGCAGCGAACGTGGCGCGTTTGGTGCCAGCCTTCGAGCCCCGCTTCTCGCTGGCGGCGCTGCTGTTCGCCGCCGCCGGCACCGTGGCGTGGCTCTGGCTGGTGAAGTGGCGTACCGGCCGCCATCGCCACGCACTTTGGAAAAGCCTAGTGCTTCCGGCCAGCGGGGTGGCACTGTGCTGGCTGCTGCTCATGACGCTGTGGTTGCCTCTGCTCGACTACGCACGCAGCTATCGGGCGCTCATCGAGCGCATCCGACCTCACGTGCCGCCACAGGCGTGCGTCTCGGCACCGCATCTTCCACGTGGGCAGTTGGTGGCGCTGGAGCACCTGGGCGGCTGGCGCGTTGACGCCGTGTCGGCGCCTGCGGCCAGCGGCTGTGCGTTCCTGCTACGGCTTGAGCCGCGCGACCGGACCTTGGACGCCCCGCTGGGCTGGATACTGGTGGCGCGGGAACGACGGCCGAATGACCGGGACGAAGTGACGGCGATCTATCGACGCGGGGGCTGAGGCTCGCCTGACCCGAACCCATCTGTGGCCTGTTCAGCATCGCCGGCCTGCGGCGCCATTCGAATCCTCGCCGCTGGCAGCAGAAGCTTGAAGCTGGAGCCCTTGCCCTTTTCACTGAATATCTCCAACTCGCCCCCGTGGCGCTGAACCACGTGCTTGACGATCGACAGCCCGAGGCCGGTTCCACCCGTGTCGCGAGAGCGGCTGCCGTCGACCCGATAGAAACGCTCGGTCAGACGGGGCAGATGATCGCGGGCGATCCCGATGCCCGTGTCTTGCACCTCTATCTCGCCGCCGCCGTCACCGCGCAGCGTCCATGAGACGTCGATCCGGCCTCCGTTGGGTGTATAGCGCACGGCGTTGCTAACCAGATTGCCGACGGCACTCAGGAGCTCCGATTCCGCCCCGGCGATGAGCGCACCCCCGCCGCCGCTGAACGACAGGCTGTGCCGCCCGCAGGACAGTGCTTCAGCATCGGCACGGGCATGTGACAGCATCTTGTTGACCGGCACCCAGCGATCGGCCGCAGGACGCGGGCTGCCCTCTAGCTGGGCCAGGGTAAGCAAGTCGCCCACCAGCGCTTGCATGCGCTTCGTCTGCTGCGACATCAGTTCAAGGACGCGCCGGCGCTCCACCTCGGTCAGCGACAGATTGCCTATGGTCTCGATAAAGCCGGCCAGCACCGTCAGCGGTGTCCTGATCTCGTGCGACACGTTGGCTACGAAGTCGCGGCGCATCGCGTCACTGCGCTCCCGCTCGGTGATGTCCTGAGACAGCAACAGCTTCTTGCCTCCACCGTACTCCTGCACCGACACCGACAGAGTGCCCCCCGATCCCGGTGCTGGAAAGTTCACCGCTTCACGGAACCGTCCTGCCTGAAGATAGGCTACGAACACCGGCGAGCGGACCAGGTTGGTGATCGGCTGTGCGCGATCGCGCAAGGGATCCAGGCCGAAATGGTCGGCCGCGACAGAATTGCACCACTCGATCTGTCCGCGTGAGTTAAGCAGCAGTACGCCGTTGGGCGAAGCCTCGATGGCCGAGAGGAACTCATCAAGGCGCGCACTCTCGATCCGGATGCGCCGCTCCAATAAGCGGACGGCCCGTTCGACGCGATAGCCAACTTCGCCCCAAAAGCCGGCATCGCGCGGCGCCCCGCCTTCCATCTGGCCGCGCAGCCAGTCCATGAACCGGTGGCCCCGCCATGCATCGACGAAGGCATGTACAAACGCGCCGGTCGCCGCGCCGAGCACCGCGCCCAGCGCAGGCATCCGCCAGGCGAGGCCAACGATCAACCCGACCAACGCGGCCGCTACGACAGCGAGCACAGCCGCCAAGAGGCGGGGAACCAACCACCCCATAAGATTTTGGCTCAGTCGGACAAGGCCTGCGGCTGCCGTGCGAGCCGATACCCGGCGCCGCGGACCGTCTCTATCAGGCGCGAGCAGTTCACCGGCTCCAGCGCCTCGCGCAGGCGCTTGACATGCACGTCGACCGTGCGCTCTTCGATGAACACGTGGTCTCCCCACACGCGGTCCAGCAGGTGAGCGCGGCTGTGCACGCGCTCGGGATGTGTCATGAAGAAGTGCAGCAGTCGAAACTCCGTGGGACCGACGCGTACCTCTTGCTCTTCCCGCGTCACCCGCCGGGTGGCGGGGTCCAGCTTGAGGCCCGCGATTTCGACCGCACTATCCAGTGCTTCTGGCACCATTCGACGAAGCACCGCCCTAATCCGCGCCAGCAGTTCGTTGGTAGAGAACGGCTTGACGAGGTAATCGTCGGCGCCTGCATCAAGCCCGGCGACCTTGTCGGCCTCCTCGGCGCGGGCAGTCAGCATGATGATAGGCAGCTCGCGGGTGCGCTGCTGGCCGCGCCAGCTCTTGGCTAGCGCGAGACCGGTCTGGCCGGGCAGCATCCAGTCGAGCACAACCAAGTCGGGCAACACCCGGTCTACCTCTTGCCGGGCCTCGTCCGCGCCGCCGGCGATCATGACTTCATAACCGGCGTGGCGCAGGTTCAGGCCGATAAGCTCCGCAATCGCGGGCTCGTCTTCGACCACCAGGATGCGGCTCATGGACGTCGCTCCTTCACCGCATCAGTGTTTCGATGGTGGCCACCGGGTTGTGGCGCACATCGGTGCCCTTGACCACGTAGATGATGACCTCCGCGAGGTTCTTCGCATGGTCCCCTATGCGCTCGATGGCCTTGGCGACAAACACCAGATCGATACTGGAGGAAATGGTGCGGGGATCTTCCATCATGAAGGTGATGAGCTTGCGCAGCAGGCCCTCGAACTCCTGGTCGATCTGGTCATCCTGCTTGAGCACCTCCAGTGCCTTCTCGGTGTCTAGGCGCGCGAAGGCGTCCAGTGCCTTGCGTAGCTGCTTGATCGCCAATTCCGACTCGAACGCCAAGTCGTTCACCGGCAGCCGCAGCCGGCCGGACACGCCGCTTTCAATCAGGCGCTGCACCGTGCGCGCCACGCGAGCCGCCTCGTCTCCCACCCGTTCAAGGTTGGCGATGGTCTTGCTGATGGCAATCAGCAGACGCAGATCCCTTGCCGTGGGCTGGCGGCGCGCAATGATGGTCGACAGGTCGCGGTCGATCTCTACTTCCATCGCGTTCACCAACTCCTCGCGGGTCAGGACCTGCGCTGCCGTGTCGGCACTGAAGTTGGTGAGCGCATCGATGGCTTGCGCAACCTGGGATTCCACCAGGCCGCCCATTTCCAGCACGCGCGTGGAGATACCGCTCAGTTCGGCATCGAATTGGGTGGAAAGATGCTTGTCGCTCATGGTCAAAGCCTTCGCGGCGGCATGCGGCGTCAGCCGAAGCGCCCAGTGATGTAGTCCTCGGTGTCCTTCTTTCTGGGCTTCATGAAGAGTTCGGCGGTGGGCCCGAATTCGATCAGGTCGCCCAGGTACATATACGCGGTGTAATCGGATGTTCGCGCCGCCTGCTGCATGTTGTGCGTCACGATCACCACGGTGTAGTCGCTCTTGAGCTCGTGGATGAGCTCCTCGATCTTGCCGGTGGAGATGGGGTCCAGCGCCGAGCACGGCTCGTCGAGCAACAGGACTTCGGGCTTGATCGCGATGCCGCGCGCAATGCACAGTCGCTGCTGCTGCCCACCCGACAAGCCGGCGCCGCTTTGGTTGAGCTTGTCCTTGACTTCGCTCCAGAGTGCCGCCTTTTTCAAGGCCCACTCGACCCGCTCGTCCATCTCGATGCGCGGCAGCGTCTCGAACAGCCGCACTCCGAACGCGATGTTGTCGTAGATCGACATCGGAAACGGCGTGGGCTTTTGAAAGACCATGCCGACCTTGGCACGGATCAGCGACACGTCGCGCTTGGAGCGAAGGATATCCTCGCCGTCCAGCAGGATCTCCCCATCAGCGCGCTGCTCGGGATAAAGCTCGAACATCCGGTTGAACGTGCGCAGCAGCGTGGATTTGCCGCAGCCCGATGGGCCGATGAAGGCCGTGACCTTCCGTTCCGGTATATCGAGGTTGATGCGCCTGAGCGCCTGGAAACTACCGTAGTAGAAGCTCAGGTCCCGCACCGATAGCTTTGCCTTCTCGTTGGCGGGGGGTCCGACTTTCGCATCCATGATTCTGAAAACCTTCCCGACTACTTCTGACGAAACATGACTCGCGCCAGGATGTTGAGCGCGAGTACACCGAGGGTGATGAGGAACACACCGGCCCAGGCCAGCTTCTGCCAGTTCTCGTAGGGGCTCATGGCGAACTTGAAAATGGTCACCGGCAGGCTCGCCATGGGTTCGCCCAGGCTCCAGCTCCAGAACTGGTTGGACAACGCGGTGAAGAGTAGCGGCGCCGTCTCGCCGGCGATTCGCGCGAACGCAAGCAGCACGCCGGTGATCACTCCTGCGCGGGCGGCCTTCAGCGTGATGAGCGTAATGACCTTCCACTTTGGCGTACCCAAGGCGTAGGCAGCCTCGCGCAATGCGCTGGGAACCAGCACCAGCATATTTTCGGTGGTGCGGACCACCACCGGGATCACGATCAAGGACAACGCCAGCACGCCGGCCAGTCCGGAAAAGCTCTTCATGCGCGACACGACCACGGCGTAGATGAACAGGCCAATGACAATGGAAGGCGCCGACAGCAGGATGTCGTTGATGAAGCGAGTCAATTGGCCCAGCCAGCCCTTCTGGCCATACTCGGCCAAGTAGATGCCGGCCAGCACGCCCACCGGCGTACCGACCAGCGTGGCCAGCGACACCATGACCAGGGAGCCAAAGATGGCGTTCGCCAAGCCACCGAGGTCGGCCTGTGGCGGCGGGGTCATTTCGGTGAAGGTCGTCAGGCCCAACCCGCCCAGGCCGAGGCGCACCGTCTCGATGAGGATCCAGGCCAACCAGAACAATCCAAACGCCATCGCCGACATCGATAGCGTGAGGGCGACGGCGTTGATTCGCTTGCGGCTGCGATGCCGCGCCAGCCGTGCCGACTCGGTGAAGCGCGTGTGCGTTTTCATGTACGCACGCCTTCGTTCTTGCGCAGTCGCGCCAGCAGCAGCTTCGACATGACCAGCACCACGAAAGTAATGAAGAACAACACGAGCCCCAGGTAGAACAGCGACGCCTGGTGTAAACCCTCGCCCGCCTCTGCAAACTCGTTGGCTAAGGCAGACGTAATGCTGTTGGCGGCCTCGAACAGCGACGGGCTACTCAGCTGGTTGAAGTTGCCGATAACGAAAGTGACCGCCATGGTTTCGCCGAGCGCGCGGCCCAGCCCCAGCATGATGCCCCCGATGACGCCGGTCTTCGTGTACGGCAGCACCACCTTGAACACCACCTCCCAGGTGGTGGAACCCAATCCGTAGGCCGACTCCTTCAGCATGGCAGGCGTGACCTCAAACACATCGCGCATCACCGCGGCGATGAAAGGAATGATCATGATGGCCAGAATGATTCCCGCGGACAGGATCCCGATGCCCACCGGCGCGCCGGACACCAATTCCTTGAGCACCGGCGTATCGCCCAACAGGCCCTGCAGGGGCTGCTGCACGAACTGCGACAACACGGGGCTGAACACCAGCAGCCCCCACATGCCGTAAACGATGGACGGCACGGCGGCCAGCAGCTCAATGGCCACGCCCAGCGGGCGGCGCAGCCAGCTTGGCGAAAGTTCGGTGAGGAAGACTGCAATGCCAAAGCTCACCGGCACCGCGATCACCAGCGCGATGAGCGACGTGACCACCGTGCCGTAGATCATCACCAGGCCGCCGTAGCGGTCTTGCACCGGATCCCACTCGCTGTGCCAGAGAAATCCCAGACCGTAGGCTTCGATGGCGGGTGCTGCGCCGATGATCAGTGAAACAATGATGCCAGCCAGCAGCAGCAAGGTCAGGACGGCCGCTCCGTGAGCGAGCAGCGAAAACAACCTGTCCGCCCATGGCACAGCGCTTCGGACAGGTGGCCGCCCGAGCGGATCGAACCGGTGCATCGCGTCAGGGTCGTGATGGGAAGCGGGAAATGTAGCGGCCAAACTGGCTCCAGACGGACATGAGCGG
>CBFHAS010000118.1:0-13278 GCA_965653625.1 uncultured Burkholderiaceae bacterium
ACCGAACAGGCCCAGCGGAAGGCGCCGCAGAGCGGCGGGCAGCACAACGACGGCCTCCAGCACGCGACGCGCCAGCAGGCCGATGTCGAACACGTTCCTACGGTCGTCGGCTTCCGTGGGCGTGAGCAGGTCGAACAGCAGCGTGCTCAAGCCCCGGTGCTGGAGCGTCTGAGCCACCTGCAGGTTGCGGCGGCTGTTGCGGCTGCTGCCGCTGCCGTGCGCGAACACGACGAGCCCGGTGCCGGGCTCCACATGGCACAGATCGCCTTCGAGGCGCTCCGGGCCGATGAGCAATTGGGAATGGTGAAGCATGGGGCCTCCCAGCCAAGCAGCCGCGTGAGCCGCACTCGCGCCGTGGCGCGGCGCCTCGTGGCCGCAAAGTCCGTGAAGAAGGATCGCCAAGGTCGAGTCCATCCGCGGTCACACCAGCCGCCGCGGCGGGGACCGTGCCGCAGGGGAAGCGGAGCAAGCCGCGTGCGGATCGACCCGGCGCGCATGAGGCATGGAGTCCGGCGCGCCCGCAGGGTTCACCGCGCCGCGCATATCCACTGTTGGCGCGGCCTGCACAGAGGCGCACGCATGACCTCCGGCCGCGGCACCCCGGGCACGGCGCATGCCGGAGCCGGCAAGGCTTGCAGTGCACGCTTGCCGATTCACCGCTTGCGCTTGGCGCATGGTGTGTCGAGATGCGCCATATACAGTCACAGTCGGATCGCCACAGGCGCACCGCCGAGCAAGGAGAAGCAATGAGGATGGACCTCCCCTCCCCCGATACGCAACGCGTCTGGCTGGCTTCGTATCCGCCGGGCGTGCCGGCCGACGTGGATTGGAGGGCGACCCCCTCTCTGGTGCACATGCTGGAGCGCAGCTGCGCCCGCTTCGCCGACCACACCGCGTTCACCAGCCTGAACGTGCCGCTCACCTACCGCGAGTTCGACACGCTGACGCAGCAGTTCGCCTCCTGGCTGCAGCATGAGGCGGGCCTCGGGCGCGGCGAACGCATGGCCGTGATGCTGCCCAACACTCTGCAGCACCCGGTGGTCGTCTTCGGTGCGCTGCGCGCCGGCATGACTGTGGTGAACGTGAACCCGTTGTACACGGCGACCGAATTGCACCACCAGCTGCAGGACTCGGGTGCCAGCACCATCGTGGTACTGGAGAACTTCGCGCACACGGTGCAGGAAGCGATCGCCGGCACGGCGGTGCGCCATGTTGTCATCACGCAGATCGGGGATCTGTTCCCTGCGCGCAAGCGCTGGCTGGTGAACTTCGTGGTGCGGCGCGTGCGCCATGCCGTGCCACCCTATTCGCTGCCGCGAGCCTGGACACTGCGCTATGCACTTTCGCACGGCAGCATGATGGCGCCCGAGCCGGTGGAGCTGGGCCCGGAAAGCACGGCGTTCATCCAGTACACCGGCGGTACCACCGGGCGGCCCAAGGGCGCGGTGCTCACGCATGGCAACCTGGTGGCCAACATTGAACAGGTCGTCGCTTGGACGGCCGGTGTACTCAAGGCGGGCGAGGAGACGGTCATCACCGCCTTGCCGCTTTACCACGTGTTCGCGCTCACGGCCAATCTGCTCGTGTTCCTGCACCTGGGCGCTCACAACGTGCTGGTGCCCGACCCGCGCGACATGAAGCGATTCATGGCGGTCCTGCGCGAAACGCCCTTCACCGTGATCACGGGCGTGAGCACGCTCTTCAATGCACTATTGAACGCGCCGGGCTTCGAAGAGATGGCCGCCACGCAGCGCGGGCACGTGAAGCTCGCGGTGGCGGGCGGCATGGCACTCGACCCGACGGTGTCGCAGCGCTGGCAGCGTGCGCTGGGACATCCGATCATCGAAGGCTACGGCCTGTCTGAAACCTCGCCCATTGTGTGCGCCAACCGTATGGACGAAACAGCGTGCACCGGCATGCTGGGGCTCCCCCTACCGAGCACCATGGTCACCATCCTTGATGACGAGGGCCAGCCCCTGCCCGTCGGCAGCGTGGGCGAGATCGCGGTGCGAGGCCCGCAGGTCATGCGCGGCTACTGGAACAAGCCGCACGAGACCGCGCAGACCTTTGCCCCCGGCGGCTGGCTACGCACCGGCGACATGGGCCGTATGGAGCCCAACGGCTACGTGCAGTTCGTGGACCGCAAGAAGGATGTGATCGTCGTTTCCGGCATGAAGGCCTTCCCGCAGGAAATCGAGGATGCCGTGCGCCTGCTACCGGGCGTCCAAGACGCGGCGGCGGTCGGCGCGCCCGACCCGCGCAGCGGCGAGCAGGTCGTGCTGTACGTAGTGCGGCGCGACCCCGGGCTCACCGAAGACCAGGTGCGACGCCACTGCCAGGAGCAACTCGCGCCCTACAAGTGCCCGAGGCGCATCGAGTTCCGCGCCGATCTTCCACGCACCCCCATCGGCAAGGTGCTCAGGCGGCAACTGAAGGAAGAAGCGGCGAAGGCGCCGGTACCGTTGGCGGCTTGAGAGGGCCGGCGATCGCGAGCAAAGTGCGGGCAAGCAGCTGCCCGGCGTGCCGCGTGACTGGATGACGAGACCGCGGTCGCTGTGATGTCGCAAACGAGCGTGCGCTTATCGCTCTCGCCGCGACGAAGGCCGCTCGTCCGGATCATGCAGTACCGTGCCGACGCCGACACCAACACCCGCCCGCGCATTGCCCACCGGCACGCTGGCGCCCACGCCCGCACCACCGGTGACCTGCCCTCGCTGGTTGACACCGACGCCCACCCCCACCGGCCCGGCGCCTGCCCCCACGCCGGCATTCACGCCGCCGCTGCCGACCCCCACACCGAGCGAGACGCCCGGCACGATGGGCACGCCGATGCCGAAACCCGCGCCCACTGACCCGCAGGCCGCCAAGCTGAATGCCCACAAGCACAGCCAGGCGCCGCGAGAGCAGGAACGAAGGGGCGCACGCATGAAGACCATTCTAGGAAGCGAAGGGAAGCACGCACATCGTCCTTGCGGTCAGTGTGGGCAGCCGCCGGCCGATTCCAACGCCAGCTCTGCGAGACCTCAGCGCTTGCCCGCCCCGCCCGCTGCGGACACGGCCGCCCTCAGGGCGAGGAGGTAGCTGTCCACCCCGAAGCCCGCGATCTGGCCCTTCACGATGTCAGCGAACACGGAGTGGTGGCGAAACGCCTCGCGCGCGTGGATGTTGGACATGTGCAGCTCCACCACCGGCACGGTGAGGATGGCCAGCGCGTCGCGGATGCCGTAGCTGTAGTGCGTCCAGGCGCCGGCGTTGATGAGCACCGCATCCACGCCTTCGGTGAAGGCCCGGTGGATGCGCTCGCACATGGCGCCTTCATGGTTGGTCTGGAAGGCCTCCACCTCCACGCCGAGTTCACGGCCCAGCGTGCACAGGCGCTCGTCTATCTCGGCAAGCGTGACGGTGCCGTACTGCGCGGGGTCGCGCTTGCCGAACATGTCGTGGTTGATGCCGTGCAGCATGAGCACCTTCATGCAGATCTCCTGGGGCGTATCTCGGGCCCGTATTGTCCCCGGCTGCGTCAGCGCACGGCCGCAGTGCCCGAGCCGAGATGCTGCTGCGTCGTTAGGCCCATCGAGACGTAGATGCTCGTGAGCCCTTCCATGCCCACGTTGGCAGGCGTGACCCACTCCTGCGGCACGTAGAGCAGCCCGCCCCCTACGGGGACGGGCGCGGTGGGCACGAGCACGGCAAGGTAGGCGCGCTCCCCCAACATCACGGGCTCCACGGAAGACAGCAGCCCCAGCACGGCCGCTCCACCGGGGCCGCCGAAATGCAGCCACACCGGGCTCATCGAACGCGCGCCATGTGCGTCGCGTTGCGCCATGAGGTCGACAAACTTCTTCACCGTCTCGTACACGCTTCGCACCAGCGGAATGCGCTGCACCACCGCGTTCACCGCCTTCGAGGCCGCATCGCGCAGCCCGCTGCGCACCGCGAGTCCCAACGCGAAAATGCCTGCGATCACGAGCGCCAGACCCAGCACGTAGCCCACGAGTTCGGAGCCCCCCATGCCCATGCCCAGTGTGATCATGACGCGCCCGACGAGGCTGCCGGGGCCCACCCATTCATACAGCAGCCGCACTGCCCACACAACGATGAGCAGCGTCGCTGCAAGCGGCAAGGCAGCGAGCAAGCCGGTGATGAAAGTGCCAAGCAACGGACGGGCAGTGAGATTCATGGCGGGCAGCGGGAGGGGAAGGTCGAGTCTCGCATGCACTCAGAAATGACGAGCCGATGCAGCATGTTGCACAGCTTGTTGCACCAATTTGCTGCCATGCATCTGCTGCGCCGCAGCGTGAAATATCACTCAGGGAAAACTCGCTGGATGCCGACTTCACGTCCGGCGTAAGGTCGCACCCCTGACATGCGCGAGGGAGAGTATGCAGTCCTCCAATTTGACGCGAGCCGTTCTCGGCACCCTGGCCGATGCGTACCCGACGGCCATCAGCTTTCACACGCTGGCGTTCACGGTTCGCTGTGAACCCGAAGCCTTGCACAAGCACCTGTGGCTTCTCCATGACATGGGCGCCGTGCGCGCGCAGGGCCATGGCTCGGTGCTCGAATCAGCTTGCATCACCGATGCCGGACTGTCACTTGTGCGACGACATCCGGAGCCTTTCAGCGTGCGAGCGCGCGCCGCGGCGCATCACTGAGAACGCGCCTTTGCGCCACCGTTTCGCCCGCGATTTGCAACGGGCCACGTGAGCGGACAGCCAGCAGGCTTGCACTACGATTCGCGGCATGCCTTGTCATGCCACTGAACGCGTAGACCGCCCACCGCGCGCACCGCGCGCTTTTCGCACCTTGGCCGCCATAGCCTTCGGGCTCGGCGTGATCGTGTCACCCGGTGCCTGGGCCCAGCACCGCGCGCACGAGCATGGTGTCGTCAAGCTCGATGTCGCCGTGCAGCCGCCCAACATCGTGTTGGAGCTCTCCACGCCACTGGACAGCCTGATCGGATTCGAGCGCACCCCACGCACCGCCGAAGAACGGCGGCGCGCCGACGAAGCCGTGGCGAAACTTCGCGATGCCGGCCGGCTGTTCGCCATCGATGCCGCGGCGCAATGCAAGCCATCCGGCGTGACGCTCGTCTCGCAGGCCTTGCGGCTCGGCACGCAGGCACCGACGGAACACGATGGCCATGCCGATCTCGATGCGAGCTTCACCTTCGAATGCCGCGACGCGGCCCGCGCCGGCTTCATCGAGGTGAAGCTCTTCGATGCATTCGGGCGCATGCAGCGCATCGACGTGCAGGCCATCACGCCAGGCGGTCAGCTCAAGTCGACGCTGAAGCGCCCGCAGAGCCGCTTGCCGCTCACGCGTCGCGCGCTGTGATCAAGGTCCACGCCCTGCGCTACGCATGGCCACGCGCAGTGGGCGACTGCCTGGCCATTGATGACCTGCACGTGGCGCGCAGCGAGCGCGTGTTCCTGCATGGCCCCAGCGGCGGCGGCAAGAGCACGCTGCTGGGGCTGCTGGCCGGCGTGCTGCTGCCGCGCGCCGGCTTCGTGCGGCTGAAGGGCACCGACTGGTCCGCACTCAGCGGCGCCAGGCGTGACGCGCATCGCGCCGAGCATGTGGGCTACATCTTTCAGCAGTTCAACTTGCTGCCCTACCTGAGCGCAGTCGGCAACGTGCTGTTGCCCTGCCGCTTTTCGCTCGCACGACGCGAACGCGCAGCCGCCGACGCCGGCTCACCGCGCGCAGCCGCGCAGGCCCTGCTGGAGCGCGTGGGCCTTTCGCCCGGCCTCTGGGAGCGCCCCGCGGCAGCCCTGTCGGTCGGGCAGCAGCAGCGCGTCGCTGCGGCGCGTGCGCTGGTGGGCCACCCCGAGGTAGTGATTGCCGACGAACCCACGTCGGCGCTCGATGCACCCCTGCGCCAGGCGTTCATGGACGTGCTGCTGCAGCAGTGCCGGGCCTTCGGCACCACGCTCATCTTCGTGAGCCACGATGAACGGCTGGCCGCGCATTTCGATCGCGTGGTCGCGTTATCGGCGATCAACCGTGCCGCCGCAGCGAACACCGGCGCGGCCACATGAAGGGGCTGCTCGGGCTGGCCGCGCGCAGCGCGTGGAACCGGCGCTCCACACTGGTGCTCGTGGTGGCGTCGATTGCACTGGCCACCTTGCTGCTGCTCGGCGTGGACCGCGTGCGCACCGACGTGCGCCAGAGCTTCTCGCAGTCGGTGAGCGGCACCGATCTCGTCGTGGGTGCGCGCACGGGCGCCATGCAGCTCATGCTGTACGCGGTGTTCCACGTCGGCGGCGCGACCAACAACATCGGCATGGACAGCGTGCGGGCCATCTCGCAACACCGTGCCGTCGACTGGGTGGTGCCGCTGTCGCTGGGCGACTCGCACCGCGGCTTCCCGGTGCTGGGCACCACGGCCGAGTTCTTCCGCCGCTTTCACCACGGCGATCGCCAGCCGCTCGTGCTGGCCGAAGGCCGGCCCTTTAGCGCAAACCTTGATGGTTTGTATGAAGCGGTCGTCGGCGCCGAGGTGGCGCGTGCACTCGGCTGGCACGTGGGCGACCGCATCACACTCAGCCACGGCACCGGCCCCATCGATGGCGCCGAGCATGCTGACAAGCCCTTCACCGTGGTGGGCGTGCTGGCACGCACGGGAACCCCCGTGGACCGCACGGTGCATGTGAGCCTGGAGTCGCTGGAGGCGATTCATCTTGAATGGGTTGGCGGCATGCCGCTGCCCGGCATGCACATCGCGCCCGAGGAGGCGCGAAAGTTCGATCTCACGCCCAAGCAGGTGACTGCCGCACTGGTCGGCCTGAAGAGCCGCGCCGCCGCGTTCGCAGTGCAGCGCCAGGTAGCCGACTACCGTGGCGAGCCCTTGATGGCCGTGCTGCCCGGCGTGGCGCTGGATGAACTCTGGGAAGTGGTGGGCGTGGGCGAGACGCTGCTGCTGGGCGTGTCGGCCCTGGTCGCGTTGGTCAGTCTCGCGGGGCTGGTGGCGGTGGTGCTCGCGGGCTTGAACGAGCGGCGGCGCGAGCTCGCCGTGCTACGCGCGGTGGGCGCCGCGCCGCGTCATGTGCTGCTGCTGCTGGCCGGCGAGGGGCTGCTCATCACCCTCATCGGCGCCGCGACCGGCATCATCGGCACGGCGCTGCTCATCGTCGCGGCGGGGCCGGCGGTGCAGTCGCACTTCGGCATTGCGCTGAAACTTTTGCCGCCGTCCGCATCCCAATGGGCGCTGCTCGGCGGCGTGCTGCTGACGGGCCTGCTGGCCAGCCTGGGGCCCGGCTGGCGCGCCTACCGACTGTCGCTCGCCGATGGCCTGTCCCCCGGAACATGAACAAGGAGCCGACCATGCCCGCCTCGCGCCGCATCATCTTGCTGGTGGCCCTGGGATCTGCCCTCGGCATGCGCTTGGCCCATGGCGCCGACGGCGCCAAAGCGGCTGCGCCCAAGCCACAGGCATTCCGCAAGATCGATTGGGATGCGCTGCTGCCCCCCAACTGGGACCCGCTCAAGGATTTCCGCGATGCCAAGCTCGGGCTCATGTCCGACAGCGACCCGCGCGCGGCGCAGCTGCTGCAGCGCATGCGCGAGGCCTGGGATCAGGCGCCGGTGAATCCGGCGATGAACGACCAGTCAGTGCGCATACCCGGCTTCGTGGTGCCACTTGACGAAAGCAAGAGCGGCACGCGCGAGTTCCTGCTCGTGCCCTACATGGGCGCCTGCATCCACACACCGCCCCCGCCGGCCAACCAGATCATCCACGTGAGGGCCTCGCAGCCCACGAAGAAGCTGCACACAATGGACGCGGTGTGGGCCAGCGGCCGGCTGCGCACGGTGCGCTCGGACACGCACATGGGCGCCAGCGGATACGCCCTGGATCTCGCCGCCATCGAGCCCTACGTCGAGAGCGCCGACAAGCAGAAAGGCCGTTGAGCCGCCGGCTCGAGGTGCGCATCCGCCCGCGAACCCGATGAACTGCTCCTCTGCCGCCGAGACGCCGACATGACGGACGAATCTGCTGATCCCATGAGCAACGCGGCACGGGTCGACGCGCTGAACAACGAATGCTTCTGCATCAGCCTCGACGAGGACGCGCTGGCCCGCACGCTGGCTACGCAGCTCGGTGACGCCACGCTGGCCGAACTGGTCGGCTCGCGATGCCCCCATGCCTTCGCCACCCGGCCGGTGTTCCTCTCCGGCACCACGGTGGCTCGCATGCGGGAGGTGGTGCAGGCCGTGGAGTCGGTGGTGGCGCTGCCGGCGTACCGCGAAGAGGTGCTCGCTGGGGCGCCTGCCATCGCGCACCACGAGCCCGGCGCGCGAGGCGTCTTCTACGGCTACGACTTCCATGCCGATGCCGGGCGGCTGGGCCTCATCGAGATCAACACCAATGCCGGAGGCGCCATGCTCAACGTGACGCTGTCGCGCGCCCAGCGTGCGTGCTGTGCGCCGGTGGAACGGCTGCTGCCGCCGGCCTCGCAAGCGAAGGTGATGGAGCAGCGCATCGTCGGCATGTTCCACGAAGAATGGCGGCTCGCGGGCCGCACCACACGGCTGCGGCGCATTGCAATCGTCGATGAGCGGCCTCAGGAACAGTACCTTTACCCCGAATTCCTGCTGTTCAAGAGGCTGTTCGAGCGGCACGGCCTGCAAGCCTTCATTGCCGATCCTTCCGAGCTGGCTTGGCGTCACGGCCAGCTGCACTGCGCCGACGCCCCCATCGACCTCATCTACAACCGGCTCACCGACTTCACGCTCGACATGCCGGCCCACGCGGCGCTGCGCGAGGCTTACCTGCAGAACGCCGTGGTGCTCACACCGCATCCGCGCGCCCATGCGCTGTACGCCGACAAGCGCAACCTGGCCTTCCTCACCGACCCCCAACGGCTGCACGCACTGGGCGTGCCGCCTTCCACGCAAGAGGTGCTGCTGACCGGTATTCCGCGCACCGAGGTGCTGAACCCGGCCCATGCCGAGCGGCTGTGGAACGACAGGCGCCGGCTGTTCTTCAAACCCACGGCCGGCTGGGGCGGCCGCGGCGCGTACCGCGGCGACAAGCTCACCCGCCGTGTATGGGAAAGCGTCCTGCAAGCCGACTACGTGGCGCAGGACATCGTGGCACCCGGCCAGCGCGCAATGGGTGGCCCCGGCGACGGGATCCAGTCGCTCAAGTTCGACCTTCGCAATTACGCCTATCAAGGGCAGGTGCAGTGGGTAGCCGCACGCCTGTACCAGGGACAGACCACAAACTTCCGAACCCCGGGCGGCGGCTTCGCGCCGGTGTACGCCCTGCCGTCCGAGGGCGGCGCGTCGCAGCAGCCAGACGATGGTGGCGCGCCGTCTACCCCGTCTTGCGAATCAGCGGCCTGTTCTCCAACGCGGGCGCGGGTGGAAGGCCAGTGACTTCCAGGATCTCCTGCTCGCCCAGCGTCTCGCGCGCGAGTAGGGCCTGGACCAGCGCATCGAGCGCGCGGCGGTGGCGCGTGAGCAAACGCTTGGCCTCTTCGTGGCTCTCGTGGATGATGCGCTGCACTTCGGCATCGATCAGCCGCGCCGTCTCCTCGCTGAACGGCTTGGCGCCGCCGAAGCCGCCCGCGATCCCGAGGTAGGGGTTGTCGGGCGGCGCGAGCTGCACCATGCCGAGCTCGTCGCTCATGCCCCAGCGCGTGACCATGTTGCGGGCCATCTGCGTGGCCTGCTCGATGTCGTTCTCCGCGCCGGTGGTCTTGGTGCCGTACACCACCTCCTCCGCCGCGCGCCCGCCCAGCATGCCCACGATGCGCGCACGCAAGTAGGCCTCGGGGTAGTTGTAGCGGTCGGTCTGCGGGCGCTGGTAGGTCACGCCCAGTGCCTGCCCACGCGGCACGATCGTCACACGGTGCACTGGGTCGGCCCCCGGCATCACGAGCCCCAGGATGGCATGCCCGCTCTCGTGATAGGCGATGCGCTCCCGATCCTCAGGGCTCAGCAGCAGCGGGCGCTCGGGCCCCAGCACGATCTTCTCCAGCGCATCCAGGAAATCGTCTTGCCGCACCTGCTCGCGCTCGCGTCGCGCCGCGAGCAGCGCCGCTTCGTTCACGAGATTCTTGAGGTCCGCGCCCGAGAGCCCCGGCGTGGTGGAAGCGAGCTCCGCCAGATCCACGTCGGCGGCCAGCGGCACCTTGCGCGTGTGCACCTTCAGGATGGCCTCGCGGCCGCTCTTGTCGGGCAGGTTCACCACCACGCGTCGATCGAAGCGCCCGGGGCGCAGCAGGGCGCGGTCGAGCACATCGGGCTGGTTGGTCGCGGCCAGCACGATGATGCCTTCACGGCCCGAAAAGCCGTCCATCTCGGTGAGGATCTGGTTGAGCGTCTGCTCCTGCTCGCCCACCCCGCCGATGGCCGTGGGCCCGCGAGCGCGGCCGATGGAATCGATCTCGTCAATGAAGATGATGGCCGGCGCGTTCTCGCGCGCCTGCTTGAAGAGGTCGCGCACCCGCGCCGCACCCACGCCGACGATCATCTCCACGAACTCCGCCGCGCTCATCGAGAAGAACGGCACGCCCGCCTCGCCCGCCACGGCCTTGGCCAGCAGCGTCTTGCCGGTGCCCGGCGCGCCCACTAGCAGCACGCCCTTCGGTGCGGTGCCGCCCAGCCGCGTGTATTTTTCGGGCGCCTTGAGGAAGTCGACGATCTCGACCAGCTCGTTCTCCGCTTCGTCGATGCCAGCCACATCGCCGAAAGTCACCCGCGACTCCGCATCCTGGTCGTAGCGGCGCGCCTTGCTCTTGCCGATGCCCATCAACGCACCGCCGAGGCCGCCGCCTTGCTGCGTGGCGCGGCGGTAGAGCCACACATAGAACGCGATGATGAGGATGGCCGGGCCGAAGCCCAGCAGCATCGCACCCCAACCGCCGCCCGTGCGGATGGGCACCGCGCTGATCTCCACGTGGTGGTCGATCAGGAAGCGCTCGAGCCCCGGGTCCACAAAGGCCGGCAGCGTCGTCGTGAAGGTGTCGGTCGGGTGCGTTGCCTTGGCACCATTCGTCGACAAGGGACTCGCGCTCGGCGCCTGCTGCAGCTTGGGGTCGGCCTGCGGCGGCGGCCAGGGAATGGGCGCGGCAAAGCGGCCCTCGATGCTCACCCCCTGGCTGTAGATCGCCCTCACGTTGCCCTTGGCCACCTGCTCCTTGAACACCGTGTAGGGCACCGTGACCGGCGCGCCCGGGTCAGGGAACAGGAATCTCATGACCAGGTAGTTCGCCAGCAGCAGGGCGAAGAAGGTCCACCACATCCTGCGCGGCGGCACCTTGGGTGGGGTGCCCGCGGCCGGCGTGTCGCGATTGGGCTTGGCGCCCGCTCCGGGTGATGCGGCGGTATCGCGGCCGCCTCGCGAGGGTCCGGGCCACCAGTTCATCGGGGCATCGTACCGGCGCCCGCCGCGGCATGCCCCGAGGAAGGACTTGGGGCGCAAGACCACCGGCCGGCATGCTCCGCCGGCGGGCGATGAACCGCCCGCTCGCTTTGCCATACGTCGCGCTCGCTTGCGCGTCAATGTCCCGATCAGATGGTTCGAGGGGGGTCCTTCCCTGCGAGGCTAGGGATGACCCGCCGGCACGACTCCTCGCAGAATCTGCTCCCCAAACCACGCCACCGCAGGGAGCGCTGAATGAAGAACACCATCCACGGCCGCGTTCAGGAAGTCGCGTTCGATGCCTCGAAAACCGTGAAGCCCGACGGCCAGGTCGAGTTCTCCAAGATCCTGACCACCGACGAAGTCGTCGCGTTGCGCGGAAAGCCGATGCCGAACGTCTTTCCGTTCCACTCGATGTTCGAGGGCTTGTCGCATCACGAAGACCATCGCCTGCCCGATGCAACAGACACGGCGGCTAAGCTTGTGAACCTGGCGGCCGCCATGACGGAGCCGGGCGGCGCTGCCCCGGAGCGCGACACCGACATTCCGGCCGCGTACACCTACCTCGGCCAGTTCATCGACCACGACATCACCAAGACCGAAACGCTGGTGCCCTCGCTGTCGGCCAAGATGGAAACCGCGTTCCGCGATGCCAAGGACGGGCGCCCGGTCTCGCCGCTTTCACTGCCGGAGATGCTCTTCGTCGTCAACCGGCGCGTGCCGAGCCTCAACCTCGACAGCGTGCTTTCCAGGGCAGCGCCGCGCGATGCAAATGGCGCGCTGATGCTCGACCCCGTCTCCACAGGCCCCGGCATACAGCGGCCCGACCTGCCCGCCGAGCCTGAAGAGATGAAGCTCCTGCACGACTTGCCGCGCAACGAGCCCTCATCGACCAACGAAGAGCTAGATCGGCGCGCCAAGATCGGCGACCCGCGCAACGACGAGAACCTGGTGGTGGCTCAACTGCACGTGGCCTTCCTGCGGGCGCATCGCCGACTCGTGCACGAGAAGGGGCTGAGTGCCGCCAAGGCCGACCTGGAGTTGCAGCGGCTCTACCAATCGATCATCGTCAACGACTTCCTGCCCAAAGTGTGCGACCCGGCCATCGTGGCGCGCGTGCTCGAGAAGCCCGGCTCACTCTATCGGCCGACCCGCCACAGGCCTTACATGCCGCTGGAGTTTTCGGTGGCCGCGTACCGCTTCGGCCACTCGATGATTCGCAACCGGTACAACTACAACTCCGTGTTCCCCGGCGCGAGCTTGGCGCAGCTGTTCACCTTCACGGCGTTCAGCGGCGACAACTTCGGCCTTCGCAACGCGCCCGAGAACTGGATCATCGACTGGAGGCGCTGGCTGCCGCATAACGGCCAGCTGGGCAACGTCACGCGCGTGGTCGACACACTGCTCGCCGACCATCTGCAGAACCTGCCGCAACACCAGGGCGTGATCGAAGGCGACGGCGTCAACGTTCTGGCGCTGCGCAACCTGGTGCGCGGATACCTGCTGCGCCTGCCCACTGGCCAGGCGGTCGGCGAGCGCATCGCGGCTTCCGGGCTGCTTCCCGCCGGGACCGACTTGCTCACGCCGGAGCAGATCCGCACAGTGGCCGAGTCGGCCAGCGCCGGGCAACTGGCCGCGCTCACGGCGGGCGGCTTCGATGAACGCACGCCGCTGTGGTACTACGTGCTTGCCGAATCGGCGCATGCGCGCAAGACTCGCGGTGTGTTCCACCTGGGGCCTGTAGCGAGCGTCATCATCAGCGAAGTGCTCGTGCAGCTGGTGCACCTGGCCGATTGCGACTTCCTCGCGGCCAAGGGCAAGTGGCGCCCGGCCATCGACACCGAGGAGGCGGGCAAGGTCAAGCTGGTGGATCTGCTGAAGTTTGCGCAGGTGTTCTGAGCGCCCCC
>CBFHAS010000119.1:0-13207 GCA_965653625.1 uncultured Burkholderiaceae bacterium
CGAGCGCAGCTTCGTAGCGCTCAACCATCTTGCCGCGGCCATCATCGCCTTTCGAGAGGTGCCTGCCGAGGTAAACATAATTTATGGATAAGTTCTAAGTCCCGACCACCGTGCACCACCACGCCTGCGGTTGACGCAGAACCACCATCCCGGCCGCGGTTTGCTCCTCGCCGTGCAGTACCAAATCAGCACCCTGGAGCCTGTAGAGCCGCACCTCCATGAGTGGCGGCACCCGGTCACCCACCATGATCGGGCTTGTCGGATCGAATGTCAGCCGTGCGGTCCCGCGGTCGATGCGGAGGTGGCCACGTACCGCCGGCGCCAGCTCATCGGGCCGTAGGCGGATTCCGCCCTGGCGAAGCCGGGAGGGGAATGCATGAGGACGGACTCGATGAGCCGGCTCTGCTTGTCCCTCTCCCACACGAAATCGCGCTGGAAATCCGGATCCAGGCGGAACCGGCCCGCCGCGAGCCGCCGCACCACATCTACTGCGGCGCGGCGCTCTTCTCGGATCGCGAGCTCGTCGAGAGGGTAGTCCTCCCAGCCGCCTGGCTTGCTGTCTTCGTAGCCCTCCAGGGCTTCAGCCGCAGGCTCAGTGGGGGCAGTGGGTTCGGTCATGTCTTGATCTCGCAGCTTGGTACCAATGGCCGGCTTCCTTGGGCGCAGCGCATCGCGTCCGACAGGTGTCGCCGCCTGTTCGCCTACTTCACCAACTCCATCAGCTTATCGAAGCTGTTCACGACGTCGTACTTCACGTTCTCCGGCGCGTACCTCCGGTTGACCTGATCGAAGAACTTCCGGGCGCAGGCGATCTTGGTCTCTTCGATCTTGCGCAGCTCCATCGACGACATCGAGCCCTTGGTCTCTGCGACGAAGTAGACGTGCTTCACCACGCCCTCCTTGAAGGCAATGGCCCAGTCGGGGTTGTAGTCGCCCACAGGCGTGGAGATCAGGAAACCTCGCGGCAACTTGGCGTAGACGACCACCTCGGACGCGGTGTCGAGTTCCTTGACGAACTTGCGCTCGGTGGCCGAGTCGGTCAGCACATAGTCGTAGATGTGTCGGTCCAGCTTGGCGCCTGACTTGGTGAAGTCTTGCTTGGTCTGGCCCGCGGTAAAGATGTTTGGCTCGTAGCGTTCCTCCACCGGGTCGTAGGCCAGGTGTTCGACGATCATCGTGGCCTTCTGCTCGTTGATGAGCCGCGTCGCCTCGGCGATGAAGTGCTCCGGATTGGTCTTGAACTGGGTGAAGACGGCGACGTTCAGCCCCTTGAGGATGTCTACCACCGTACGCCGCGTGAGCTGCGTGCCTTCGGCCAGCTTGCCTACGAGGTCGTACTTCACCTCGGAATGCACCGAGTGCTGGCGGTTCGACTCGGTCTCGGTGGCCTTGAGCACGAAGCCCTGGCCGGACTTCAGGTCGTCGTAGGTCGTCGTGCCCGCCTGCTCACCCCGCTGAACGGTGTACTGCAGCGGCGTCACGCGCAGGTGTTCGTTCAGTTCCTTGATCGCCTTGCCGACCAGCTCGGCGGAATCGAAGCGCACGCTGTAAGCCGCCTTGCGGTTGATGCGGTTCCAAAGGGCCTTGAACTCCTGCTTGTAGAAGTTGTCGTTGAGCGGGTTCTTCTTGGGCCGGCGGTCGTCGTCGAACTGCGGCAGCTGCTTGTCGCTGAACACGCTGTCGATCAGCTGGAACACTTGCTCCGCATGAGGCTGCAGTTCCGGCGGCAGCGCGGCCAGTGTGCCCGCGCTCTTCGCCTCGTGGTACTTCTCGGTGATGAGGCGCTTCTTGTCGACGTAGCCGTTCTGAATCAAGAAGAACTCGATATCGGTTGCGAGGTCCTCCGACACAACAACGTCGCCCCCTTCCGTCTTCATGACCTTGCCGGTGAAGTAAGCCTTGTCTGCCACGCGCGGCCGGGCTGACAACGCGTCGCTGATGTCCTTCTGCAGCGCCGAGACGAAGTCCTTGTAGCTTTCGCTGGCCACCACCGTCAGCACGTTCACGTCGTGCACCGTGGCCGGGTGGTCCATGCGGTCGCCGTTCTGGTTCACAGACAGCCGCAGGCCGCGCCCGACCTCCTGCCGCCTGGAGACCGTGTTGTCGCTGTGCTTCAACGCGCAGATGACGAACACGTTCGGGTTGTCCCAACCTTCACGCAGGGCCGAGTGCGAAAAGATGAAGCGCACCGGCTCCGTCAGCGACAGCAGGCGCTCCTTGTCCTTCAGGATCAGGTCGTAGGCGTCCACGTCGTCCGACTGGCCCGCGTTCTCGCCACGCGCTGCCATGTCGGGGTCAACCAGGCGCTTGCTTTTCTTGTCGATGGAGAAGTAGCCGCTGTGCGTCTTGCCGGCCGGAATGCCTTTCACGTACTGGACATAGGCGGTCTCGTCCAGGTCCATCACCTCGTTCAGGTGGGCCTGGTACTCCTCTTCGAAGACCCGGGCGTACTCGCCCTTCTCGTCGGGCGCCGCGTAGTCACGGTACTTGGCCACCTCGTCGATGAAGAAGAGCGTCAGCACCTTCACGCCCTGCTGGAACAGCGCCTGTTCCTTGTCGAAGTGCGCCTTGATGGCCTCGCGGATCTGGATCCGGCGCAGGGTGGCCTCGTTCACGTCGCCGGCCGCTTCGCCCACGAACAGTTCGACCCCGTTGGTGAAGCTCAAGGTGTCGCTGGTGGCGTCGATCTCGGACACCACGTAGCCGCGGTACTGGTCCAGTCCGCCCGACAGGTCGAAGAGGTTCTGGCCCTTGCTCAGCTTGCGCGGAACGCGCTTGATCTGCCCGCTGGCGAGCTTGTGCTCCAGCTCCACGCGCGCCTCGGGCGGCTTCTTGGTGGAGATCTCGATCGACTGCAGGTATAGGTAGGCATTGGTGCCTGCCAGGCCCTTCACGGCAATGCCGCGCACCGCGATCTTCTTCACCAGCTTCTGGTTGTAGGCATCCAGCGCGTCCAGCCGGTGCACCTTGTTGTGCGCCGTCTTGTGGGTGGCCGAGTAGCGCAGCACCATCAGAGGCTTGAAGTTCACCAGCGAATCCAGCGTCTTGCCGCCTTCCATCTTCTGCGGCTCATCCAAGATCAGGATGGGCCGGTTGGCCGCGATCACGTCGATGGGGCGGCGCGACTGGAAGTCGTCCAGCTCCTCGTAGATGCGCCGTGCGTCCTTGCCGGTGGCGTTGAACGCCTGCACGTTGATCACCATCACGTTGATGCCGGCGTCGGACGAGAAGCTCTCCAGGTGGTGCAACTGCTTGGAGTTGTAGATGAAGAAGCGCGCCTTCTTCTGGTAAGCCTCCAGGAAGTGTTCGGCCGTGATCGCCAGCGACTTGGCCACGCCTTCGCGGATGGCGATGCTGGGCACGACGATGATGAACTTGCTCCAGCCGTAGAGCTTGTTCAGCTCGAAGATCGTCTTGATGTAGCAGTAGGTCTTGCCCGTGCCCGTCTCCATCTCGATGTCGAGGTTCAGCGGCGAGACCTTGGTCTTGACCAGCGCTTCCGAGATGGGCAGGTTCTGGTGGCGCTGCACCTTCTGGATGTTCTCCAGCAGGCTGCGTTCGGACAGCTTCACCTCGGCGTTCTTGAAGCCGTCGGCAAACAGGTCTTCAGTGCCACGCTTGCTGCTGCCGGGGTCGATGCGGTAGCTCATGGCCTCGGCGGCGGCCGGTGGCTGGCCGGCAAAGCAGTCCACCACAGCCTGCACGGCGACTGTCTGGTAGGCCTGGGTCTTGAACTTGAGCTTCATTGGGGTCTGCGTTCGCTCTGTGCGGGTTTCTCATGGGCTCTCTGCGCGATCAGAGCTGATACGAGAGATAAGTATTTGATTTAAAAGTGATTTTGGCGGTGCTCATCGCCGCGGCAGCCTCAGGCCTCTCGGCAAGCCACGCGACGCTTGCGGAGCCCTGAAACGCCACAAGCGGCTTTGTGGAGCCTGAAACAAGAATGTGACTCCATTAATCCGCTAGTCACGCACAGGCGCTCCACAACCTCAAAGCACCTCGCGGCCTTCGGCCAGGTTGATCAGGCGCGGGAAGCACAGCGTGGCGGGACGCCGGCCGCTGCCGGCCTGCAGCTCCCGCAGGATGCCCGCGTCGCGCATCTGCCGCAGAAGGCCGGGTGTCGTCTTCTCGTGAATACCGACCTCGCGCTTGAGCTGCGCGGTCAGGTCCGACGAGCGGAAGATGGGCTTGTTGAAGATCGCGTCCAGCACGTGCACGGTGTACTGCGAGTGGGTGGCCTCCTGGATGGCCAGCTTCATCTCCTCGTACAACGCCTGGATCGCCGTCACGCGTGCGCTGTTGGCCCCCGCCTGCACCACGATAGCCCGAAGGAAGAACGCGATCCAGCCATCCCAGTCGCCTTCCGCGGAGATGCCCTTCAGCCGCTCGTAGTACTCCTCGCGGTGGGTTTCCAGGTAGTCCGACAGGTAGAACATGGGCTGCGACAGCGCCCGCTTCTGAAACAGGAACAACGGGATCAGGATGCGCCCGATGCGCCCATTGCCGTCCTTGAAGGGGTGTAGCAGCTCGAACTGGGCATGCACCACCGCCGTCTGCAGCAGAAAGTCGGCGTCGTCACTGTCCAGGTAGCGTTCCCAGGCCTGTAGATGGTCTGGCAGCTGCACCGGGTTGGGCGGCACGAAGGTGGCCTGCTCGATGGGGCAGCCGTGCTTGCCGATCCAGTTCTGGTCCTTGCGGAACTCACCGGGCGTCTTGTCCTGCCCTCGCACGCTGTTCATCAGGATGCGGTGCAGCTCGCGCACGAAGGCCAGGCGGACGGGGTAGTCCTTCAAGTGTTCCCGCGCGGCGTACAGCGCTGCCCGGTAGTTCGAGATCTCCTGGATGTCCTGGAACTTCGAGCCTTCCTTCAGCAGCCCGGCCTCCTGCTCCAGCACCTCGTCCACCGTGGCCTGCGTGCCTTCGATCTTGGACGACAGCACCGCTTCCTGCGTGGTCAGTGGCGAGAGCATCACCGCAGGGTTGGGGATGCCCTGCAACAGGCCGTCGTAGCGCGCCAGCGCGGCATTGGCCTGCCCCACCAGTGGCAGCAGGCGGCGCCAGTCCAATTCGGTCAACGGCAGAGCGTTGGGCTCGTAGGGTTGCATGGCCACGCTGCGCTCAAATGCACTTCACCTCGGTGGCGGGCGACAGCAGCTTGAAGATCTGTTCCACGTTGATCTTGGCGGCGCTGTCGGCGAAGCCGGCGTCGCGGAACACGGCGCGCAAGGGCTTGTGCGTGGCCAGTTCCTTCACGAACGCTTCGTCGATTCGGCCGCTGGCGTCGAAGCAGGCGGCCAGCGCGTTGCCGTCGACGAAGAGAACCTCGCGGCCCCGGATCGTCTGGCGGGTGATGGGCAGGGCCAGATCGACGCCCCAGTCCAGCATAACCTGGAACAGCAGGTCTTCGGCGGTGCGGTCGGGCTTGATGTTGTCGGTGAAGCCTTCGAGCGCACCCTGCGTAATGAAGTCTGGCGCGTAGAAGACTTCGGCCATGTTCGACGTGTCAACCTTGAACACGCGGACGCCGAAGTCGCCATCCCTATCAACCATTTCCTCACGTGCACAAATTCGCTTTGCGGACAGCCGAATACGATCGAGCGCGACTTCAGCGATGGTGTTATAGCCGGCCTTCCGCGGCTCACTGGCGCTGCCCAGTTCTTCAGGCAATTGAATTAGGATGAATCGGCGGGCCTTCCCGTCGGTAGCATTCAGCTCCATAGTCGCCTCTGCCGTCGTCGCCGAGCCGGCGAAGAAGTCCATGACGATTCCATCGTCACAGGCGAGCTGAATAAGCGTCTGAACAAGTCCCACAGGCTTGGGAGTGTCGAACACAGAGCGCTCTGAGAAAAGTTCCTTCAGTTGGTTTTTGGCGCTCTCATTTGTGCCCACGTCCTCAGCAAAGAGAATGCTCTCCGGTGTCAGGCCTCGGTCCTTTGCGTCGAGGTATGTCTTGACGCGCGGAACACCATTTCCATCCTTGCCGAACCAAATCTTTCCTTCAGCAATCTCCGTCTTCATGGCCTTCTCGGTGTACACCCAGCAGCGTCCGCTCTCAAGTCCATGCTCTTTTCCGTTTGGGGCCACAAGCACGTAGAACTGATCCTTGGTTCCGTGACCGGCTTGCGCTGTCGCCGGGTCGGATTTCCAAGGTCCGCGCGGGTCTCCGTCGGGATTCTTGTAGTTGGCGAGGGCCTTCGCCGTCATTGGAAGCTGCTTAAGAGCACGAGTTCCGGGTGTCTGCTGCTTCGCATAACAGACGATGTAGTCATGCCTTGAAGATACGACCTTTCGATTTTCTCGATTGGTTCGCTTTTCCCATGCAAACGTCGCAACGAAGTTGTCTTCCCCAAAGACTTCGTCGCAAAGTCTCATAAGATTTGCAATCTCGTTATCGTCTGCCGAGATGAAAATTATGCCGTCGTCCCGCAGGAGTCCCCGTGCCAGCTTGAGCCTAGGGAAGATCATCGAAAGCCAGTCGGAATGAAACCGGCCATTACTCTCAACATTCGCTACCAGCCGAGCACCGCTGCTATCAACCTGATTCGAGCGGGATAGGAAGGTTTGCGTGTCCTCAGAGAAGTCGTCGCGATAAACGAAGTCGTTCCCTGTGTTGTAAGGAGGGTCGATATAGATCATCTTGACCTGCCCGAGAAGTGTTTCCCTAAGCAGCTTCAGAGCGTCTAGGTTGTCTCCTTCGATGAAGAGGTTCTTTGTCGACTCAAAGTTCACACTCTCATCGCGGCACGGTCGAAGCGTCTTTGCGATCGGCGCATTGGCCGTCAGCAGCGCCTCGCGCTTACCCGGCCAGTTCAGCTGGTAGCGCTCTTGTGGTCCCTCGACCAGCATGCCTGACAGCTCCTGCCTTAGCTGATCGAAGTCCACCGCCAGCCGAACGCGGCCGTCTTCGCCCTTCGCCTCCGTCACGCAACCGGGAAACAGCTCACGCAGGCGGGCAATGTGGTCCTGCGTGAGATCGGGCGAATGCATCTTCAGTTTGTCCATGGTCTTCGTTGTAGCTGCCGCTCAGCATGTGGGTTCAGCGGCGTAGGGCGTCCAGCTCACTCTGGAGGCGGCGAAGGTCGGCGTTGATCGCGACCTTGCGGTTGAACTGTCTTTCCTTTTCGAGCCTCGCGGCCGTCATGTCTGCTTCGCGCTGCTTGGCTGCCAACGCATCCAGCCTGGCGACGTGCTCCGCCAACGTCTCGTGCGGCCTTGCGGGCAGGGGCAGCAAGGCGCGCAGCAACTGCTCGTACAGGCCGCCCAAGTGCAGCGCCATCGGCATGGCGCCACGCTCGGCATTGTCGGCCAGCCAGCCACTGGCAAAGTAGTTGCTCAGCACCCACCGGCTGGCATCGCTTTCGCTCGGGCGCTTGTGGCATGCGACCACTTGGGTCCGGCCCGCGTGCGCCAGTTCGAAGATGATCGGGAACTGCACCGCTTGGTCGATGGCGCGCAGCACGTCGAAGCTCATTTCCGGCGTTTTCAGATGGATGCCGAAGACCTGGATCTCGGGCACCGCTGGCCGAGCCGGCAAGTTGACGGTCTCTGGTGCCAGCTTGAACTGCCAGATGATCTGCTCTATCTGCTGTACGAACAGGTTCTTTAGCCGTGTACTGGCGCGGCTGTGCGCGTAGAGCTTGCTCTTCGGCAGCGTGCGGCCAAACGCTGCCTGCTGCGGATAGCGGACAAACGCGGGATGCGAGGAGGGCGGTGCAGAAGCTGCGGAGGGTTCGGTCATCCATCCTCCTGGATGACGAGGAAGGTAATCAGCTCGAAGTCATCAAGCCCGGCGATGGCATTGACGAGCGCAGTAGTTCGGCCGCCGGTGAAGAGGCTGTCGAGGTCCTTCTCTTCCTTCACCTGGATCATCGAGCGGATGGCCTGGCCCAGCAGGTCGGAGTAGGCCTGCATCTGCCGGCCATCGGCCGTTTCCCGATTGAAGAGCCGGCAGGCTTCGGGCATCGGCTGGTCGCGTCCCTTGCAGGCCGAGCGCACCAGGTCCAGCAGGCGCTTGACTTCGCTGTGGTCGTGGATCAACTCCCCCTGGCGGCTGATGTAGACCAGGTAGTAGGGGTGCAGCCGGTTGTGGTCGTTGACGTTAACGCCGTTGTGGCGGTTGCGCAGCGTGAAGATCACGCCGGGCAGCAGGCCCAGTTCGGGCTGGGCGGGCACCGCGGCGTGCATGCCGTTAGGCGTGTGGGCCAACTCGCCGTGGGCCTTCACGTAGTTGAGCAGGTCCATGCGGAAGTCGTTGAGGCCCAGGTCCGTGATCGAGACGCCGGTCTTCACGTCTTCCAGTTCGATCACTTCCTCCTGCAGGCGGCGCAGCTGCTCCTTGCGGTAGGACACATCATTGGCCTGGGCGCTCAGCACGTTGTCGTCGCCGGTGGCGGTGACGTCGGCAATCATCATCCGGCTCTCGACGCGCTCCTTGAGATTGATGTATTCGTCGAGCGAGATGTCGGGCCAGTAGTTGACGAGCTGGATGGTCTTGTTGGACGAGCCGATGCGGTCCACGCGGCCGAAGCGCTGGATGATGCGCACCGGGTTCCAGTGGATGTCGTAGTTGATGAGGTAGTCGCAGTCCTGCAGGTTCTGGCCTTCGGAGATGCAGTCGGTGCCGATGAGCAGGTCGATCTCGTTCAGCTCGCCGGGCAGCACCGCCGTCTTCTCTTTCGATCGGGGGGAAAAGAGGGTCAGCAGTTCCTGGAAGTCGTAGCCGGCCTTCAGGGTTGAGGTGGGCGTTCCCTTGCCCGTGACTTTGGCGCTGTGCAGGCGCAGGCGGGACAGCAGCTCGGGCGACAGGTTGGCGTAGAGATAGTCTGCCGTGTCGGCAAAGGCCGTGAAGATCAGCACCTTGCGGTTGCCCGGGTTGATGGGCTGGCCGATCTTGCCCAGCACGTGGGCTTTCAGGTGCTGGAGCTTGGCGTCTTCCTGCGGCGTCACCTGGTCCATGGAGGCCAGCAGTGCGTCGATGAGCTTGAGGTCTTCGGTGAGCTCGTGTTCCCAGCGCGGCAGGTCCATGTCGGCGAGGCTGATCTTGATCTTGCCGCCGACGGCGTTAGAGCCTGCGCCGCTCAACTCTTCCAGATCGGGCAGGTCGTCGTCCTCGGGGTCGAGGTCGGCGAAGGCGTCGGTGAGGTCCGCCACACTGGCTGCGCGGCCGTCGTTCTTGAATGCGTTGATTCGGGCCAGCGTGCCGGTGTGGTTGTCGCGCAGCGACCGCAGCGTGAGCCTGAACGCATGCACCGAGCTTTCCAGGCGCTTGAGCAGGTTCACCGTCATCAGGGCCTGCAGGCTGCGCTCCCGGTCGATCTGGCGGAACTTGCCGGCGCCGCCCGGCACCTGCGTGTCGTACATCGCCTCGTACTTTTTCAGGCGGCTGGGCAGGATGTAGCTCAGTGGCGCATACACGGCCAGCTTCAGGCGCGAGAGGTGGCTGAAGATGTCGTTGAAGCCCAGTACGTCGCTGCGGTGCGTGATGGGGCAGTGGTACGACAGCGGCTTGCGCCGCTCCGGAAACTGGCCGATGTCGGTGGTGTCGTAGAAGGTCTGGATGTGCTTGCGGGAGCGGGCGATGGTCACGCTGTCCAGCAGCTCGAAGAAGTCGAAGTCCAGCGCGTCAAGGATGGCGCGCGCCGTGCGCTCCTCAACAGACAGCTTGCTCCAGGTATTGAAGGCCGCCTGCGCATGGCGAAAGATCTCCTCGACCGACTTGCCGGTGCGCAGCTTCTTGCTCAGGTTCTCGGAGTCGCCTTCGTAGGCCAGTGCCAGCTGGTTGCGCAGGTCCGTGAAGCGGTTGTTCACCGGGGTGGCAGATAGCATCAGCACCTTGGTCTTGACGCCCTGCTTGATGACCTGGTTCATCAGCCTCTGGTAGCGCGTCTCCCGGTCCTTGAAGACATCGTTGTTGCGGAAGTTGTGCGATTCGTCGATGACGACCAGATCGTAGTTGCCCCAGTTCACGCGGTTGAGCGCAGTGCCGAAGGACTCGCCGCTGGTGCGGCTCAAGTCCGTGTGGCACAACACGTCGTAGCTGAAGCGGTCTTTCGCGAAGAGGTTGGTCTTGAGGTTGTGATTGAAAGTGAGCCAGTTGTCGGCCAGCTTCTTGGGGCACAGCACCAGCACCGACTTGTTGCGCAACTCGTAGTACTTGATGACGGCCAGCGCGGTGAAGGTCTTGCCCAGGCCCACGCTGTCGGCCAGGATGCAGCCGCTGTAGGTTTCGAGCTTGTTGATGATGCCGGTGGCCGCATCGCGCTGAAAGTTGAACAGCTTCTGCCAGATCAGCGTGTCCTGGTAGCCGGTGCGGTCGTTGGGCAGCACGTCCTCGTCCACGTCGCCCAGGAACTCATTGAAGATGTTGTAGAGCATCAGGAAGTAGATGCTCTCGGGCGAGTTCTCCTGGTAGACCGTGGCGATGTGGTCGACGATGGCCGATGTCACGTCTTTGACCTTCTCGGCATCGTTCCAAATCTGGTCGAAGAGCTGGAGGTAGGTCGCCGTGAAAGGCGGCTCGTCCATCTTGTTGACGAGGTTGGAGACGGCGTTGCCCGGCTGGTAGCCGAGGTCGACCGCGGTGAAGCCATGCAGGGGCATGTAGACGGTTCGGGCGTCTCCGGCGTCTGCGGGGTCGCCTGGCTCAACGCATGCGAAGGGCTGCATCGGCGCCTGAGTGCGGTTGGACATGAAGCGCGCCTTGCGGCGCAGCCAGTCGGCACACTCGCGGGCGATCGACCGCTGGGTGAGCTTGTTGCGCAGATGGATCTCGAACTCGCTGCCGTACAGGCTGCGTTCGCGGTTGAGCTTGGGGATGTGAAATTCCTTGCGCTCCTTGCGGATCTTGTCGGTCACCTCCTCGGCTAAGAAGGTCGGCGACGTGAAGATGAAGTGGATCTCCTCGATCTGTTCCAGCTCGGCCTTCAGCGCCTCAAAGGCGTATATCGAGAAGCACGAGGCCGCCACCTTCAGGCGGGCGCCGGGCTTCAGGGCCTGCTTGAGATCGTCGCCCAGTAGGCGGTTGATGTTGTCGATGAGCTCCATCGCCTGCTACGCCAGCAGCTGCGCCACGAAGCGCATCGGCACGAACAACCGGCTGGGCCGGGCCTGCAGGGGCAGGAATCCGTAGTGCCGGTAGAAGGAGACGGCGTTCTCGTCCTTAGCATCGACGACCACCGCCATAGCGGCAATCTGATCGGCATGGGCCCAGATGCGCTGCAGCGCATCCAGGAGGAGATGCTCCCCGAGTCCTTGGCCCTCGGTAGATCGATCGACGGCCAGCCGGTCCAGCACCGTGACGGGGAGCTGCGCATAGCGGGGCAGCTGCCGGGTCAGTTCGTTCGGAAGGTCGGCGCAGGCGAGCACCGCGGCCGACAGCGTGTAGTAGCCGAGAACTGGTGTGTCAGGCGGACTGATGGCGACGAATGGTGCAGCAACGCGCTTGACGGCATCTTGCCGCGCCTGCTGCTTCAGATAGCGGTCGACTGCATCTGCGCGACAGTGGAAGGCGGCTCGGTTGTGCTGTCGTCCCAGGCGCTCGACAGTGATGCTGTCCAAGTCCACCGGCTATGCGCCAGTACGTTTGCGGTAGGCTTTGGCAGCGCGCTTGAGGCGCGCGCTCGGCTCTGGCGCATTCAGCAGAGCTTGTACGAAGGTCAGTTGCTCTTCGCGCGACAGGTGGATCGACTCATGTTCGGCGATTACACGGCGCGCTGCGTCCTGCGCGCTGGCGACTACGAACTCGCTCAGCGTGCGGCCAGAAAGGGACGCCGCTTTTTGGAGCAGGCTCTTTTGCGCCGCGGAAACGCGGGCTTCTAGTCGGGTGTCGCGTCTGTTGTCGGAGGTGTCTTGGTTGGGCATCGTAGTCTCCCCCCATGAATGTACGGGAGGTGTCCGTACGGGACAAGAGAGAGCAACTGAGGTTGCTAGCGTCGTAGCCAGTGGCCGCTAACCGCCCCGTACAAGAAGCCCGCCGGGACTCGCCTCAACCGGCCGCTTTTGCCGCCTGTGTGCATGTCGGAACTATGTGCAGATGTCAAGAGCTTGTACCTGCGGCAGTGAGCGGGAGGAGACCGGCGCCGCCTCCACATAGTCGCAGCGTTCGCAGGAACCGCATGAGCGAGTGGGGTGCTTTGAGCCGACGCACCTTGGTATTCAGCGGGTGAAGCCGCCCTTGCGGCGAGTCCGCAATCCCTTCTTAGGGCCGCGTTTCTCGTCGAACTCGTTCCTCGTCGGAGTCAGCTGGGGCCTCGGGCCGGCGTGTCCGATCGTCCTCGTGTGCATCGACCGGCGGGCGCGATGCGTTCCGTCGAGCGACCCGAGCAAGGCCGCCGAGGCGCTGGCGCGACTAGAACGGCGCGGAGGCATCCGCAGTCTGATCGGCCGACCGCGCACGCGAGCAGTTGCTCCTGCAACGCCGCCACCTGCTCGCGCAACGCCGCGTTCTCGGCGGTCAGGGCTGCGACGCGCTGTCGCAGCGACTCCATGGTGTCTTCTGATTCGACGGCCTCCTGCTGCGGCCCGGCGTCCGACTCGCTGCGCGGCTTGCGTCTGGATTCGCGCACGCGTTTGGCGGCCTGCTTCAGTTCGTCCTTGCCGGCGGCGGCAGCCGCGATCTGCTCTTCGGCGGGAAGGCCGGCGACGGCGGCCGCAGCATTGATCGAGATCGCGCCGGCCTTGACCGCCGCCACCACTTCGGGCGCCGCCTGCTTCTGGATCTTCTCGATCAACACGACCTGGCTGCTGCTCAGGCGCGCGGCCTTGGCCACGGCTTCGCGGGTGCCCAGCGCTTGCGGCACTGCGGGGCTGGTGCTCGCGGGCTGCGCCGCACCGGCCGGATCGTCCAGTGCCGGGCTCGGCGCAGTGGCCTGGGCGTGTCGCGCGGCCACGATCTCCCGCTTGCGCAGGGCCAGCACGCCACGTTGGAACTCGGAGATGCTGCGCCGACCGAGGTGCTGGTCGATCATCCACAGGCACACGTCCTCGATGGACTGGAACTGCGTGTTCTGCACCGTCTGGAATGGCAAGCCGTGCTTGCGGCAAATGCCATAACGGTTGTGGCCGTCGACGAACACATCGCCCCACAGCACGAGCGCATCACGGCAGCCTTCGGCAAGGATGCTGCGCTCCAGTGCTTCGTACTCTTCCGCGGTCAACGGATCGATGTAGGCCTTGAGTTCTTCGTTGACGACGATGTCCATGGCTCGCG
>CBFHAS010000120.1:0-13203 GCA_965653625.1 uncultured Burkholderiaceae bacterium
CTGCCGCAACTGCGAAACCACCTGCCCGTCGGGCGTGGACTACGGCCATCTGGTCGAGATTGGCCGTCAGGTGGTGGATGCCCGGGTGCCGCGGCCGGCCAGCGAACGCGCGGCGCGCTGGCTGCTCAAGGAAGGGCTGACATCGCCGCTTTTCTCACCGGCCATGAAGCTGGGCCAGGCGCTCAGGCCGGCGCTGCCCGCTTCACTGAAGGCCAAGGTGCCTGCCCCGTGCGACGTCGGTCCCTGGCCCACGCGCGAGCACGCGCGCGCGGTGCTCATGCTGGCCGGCTGCGTGCAGCCGGCGATGATGCCGAACATCAATCGCGCGACCGCCCGGGTGCTCGATGCCGCCGGCATCCAGACGCTCGTGGCCGGCGATGCGGGCTGCTGCGGTGCGATCCGCATGCACCTGAACGACCACGAGGGAAGCCTCGCGGACATGCGCCGCAACATCGACGCGTGGTGGCCGCAGGTGGCGTCGGGCCGCGTCGAGGCGATCGTCATGAATGCCTCCGGCTGCGGCGCGACGGTCAAGGACTACGGCCACGCGCTGGCGCGCGACCCCGCCTATGCAGCCAAGGCACAGCGCATCTCGGAGCTGACGCGCGACCTGTCGGAGCTGCTGCCCGAGCTGGCGCCGCTGCTTGCGGAAAAGGTGCGAACGCGCCGGGTGAGCCGGCTTGCTTTCCATGCGCCTTGCACGCTTCAGCATGGACAGAAGGTGCGCGGCGTGGTGGAGCGCGGGCTCACCGCGCTGGGCTTCGAGGTGAAGATCGCGCACAGCGAAAGCCATCTGTGCTGCGGCTCCGCAGGCACCTATTCCGTGCTGCAGCCGGAAATGGCGAACACGCTGCGCGACCGCAAGCTGGCCCACCTCGATGCACTGAAGCCCCAGGCCATCGTGTCGGCCAACATCGGTTGCATCCAGCACCTGCAAAGCGGAACCTCCACGCCGGTGAGGCACTGGGTCGAAGTGCTGGACGAGGCGCTGGGCGGATGACATTTGGGCGTCGCGGCTGTGAACCGGGTCGCCCTTCGAGACCTTCACCACGTCACCTTGACGAAGCGCACCGCCGGGAAGGCAAGTTGCGTCGCAACCCGCGCCAGAATCCGCAACCCTATTCCACACTGCCTTCCCGTGTCGACCCACTCCCTCACTGAACACCTGGAACTTCGCCCAAGCACCATCCACGGCACCGGCGCGTTCGCGCGGAGCAGCCTGCCACCCGGCATGGTGCTCGGCCATTACGAAGGGCGCCGCTACACCGCCGCCGAAGCGAGCGAAAAGAGCTGGGACGATGGCCTCACCTATGTGTTCGGGCTGTCGGACGGCACGGTGATCGACGGCAACGACGGGGGCAACGCCACGCGCCACATCAACCATTCGTGTGCGCCCAACTGCCAGGCCGAGGAGGAGGAGGGCGACGACGGCCAGCTCGTCATCGTGATCCGCACGCGCCGCCGCATCCGTGCGGGCGATGAGCTGTTCATCGACTACCGGCTCGATGTGGGCGGCGATGACCCCGCGGCCTATCAATGTCGCTGTGGCGCGCCGCGCTGCCGCGGCACGCTGGCGGCGGTGGAGAAGGCGCTGAAGGCCGCGGCTTAAGCACCTGTGAACCCGTCCGGTGTGCCCGCGTGCCGGATGGGTTGGTCCGCTACGCGGACTTGCGAAGCCGGGCGATGCGCTTGCGCGCGGCCACGCCCACCAGCGTGCGCTCCAGCGCATTGGCCCGGGCGAGCAGTTGGTCGCCCTCGGCCTGGCAGCCGTCCTGCAACGACACCAGCGCCTCCCGCGAGAGCCCGGCCTGCGCCTGCTCCGCGCGACGCAGCATCTCGTCGGCCTGCGGGGAACGAAGGCCCCGCTTGTAGGCCGTGCCGATGAACGCAAACGACGCCGTCACGATCGGGATCAGAGGCACTTCGGCCGCCTCGTCGCCCTCTCGCACGCGCTGCGCCAGCGGCTCGGCACGCGCCTTGAGCGCCGCCACGCAGGCCGCGGCGCGCGCCAGCATGGGATCGGTTGGCGCGCTGTCCGGCTGTGCCAGCGCCACGGGCGGCACGGCCAGCGCGATCGCCGTGCCCACGCACAGAACCCAGCGCGCCCTCATGCCGCGATCCATTGCGGCATGGCGATGCGCCCATGCCCCTCCAAGCGGGCGAGAAGGTCAGGAAGCGATAGCGTCACGGTGAGCAGTTTGCCCATGGCCGGCGCGCAGCGCTCGGCCACGCCCGTGAAGGAAGCCCAGGCGAAGCGGTCCATTTCGGGCCTCATGCGCCCGAAGCGGTCGCGGAACTCGGTGTGACATCGGCAGCGGGAGGCATCGAAACGCTCGGACAGCGCGGCGAACAGCACCAGATCCTTGCCCGGGCGGTACGCATGCCGGCCGAGCGGCAGCAGGTCATCGGGGCTGAGCACCAGGCCGGTTTCCTCGGCCGTCTCGCGCAGCGCGGTCGCTTCGGGCGTTTCCCCGGCCTCGGCCATGCCCTTGGGAATGTCCCAGCGCGGCGTGCCGGCCGCGTGGCACAGAAGCAATTCCGATTGGGGGTTGCACAGCAGGATGCCGCAGCTGATGCCGCTCATGGGATGAACTTCATGTCAAACGCCGGCCATCGCGGCCAGCTGCTCGGTAGGCACCGCCCCGGCCACCGTGCCGTACTGGCCGGTCTTGCCGTTCCTGAACACGATGAGCGGCACACTTTCCTCGCCAAGCTTCTTGAACAGGTCGGTGTTGGCCTTGACCTTGGCGACGGTGTCGTCGCTGAGCGAGCGGCTCACGGTGATGCCGCCCCCGCGTTGCCTCACGCTGGACTCGTTCTCAGTCATCGCGGCCACCGGGTCGGGAGCAGACAGGATGGTGGCGGCCTGCGGCTCGGAGGAGCGTTGCAGCCAGCCGATGGGAATCCACACGATCTTCAGCCGGCTGGCAAGCGGCTTGGCGTTGTCCCATAGCACGGCGCAGTGCGGGCAGGTGGGGTCGAAGAAGACGTACACCGTGTTGGCCGCCATCACGGGGCCCACGGCGAAGCCCGTGCCGCCGGCGGCCAAGCCATAGGCTTGCTGGGCGGTGGGCTTGGCCGTCGGCGCATCGGCCGTTGCCATGCCGGCCTTGTCACCGCAGGCGCACAGGCCGAGAGCGGCGAGCGCCGCGCCGGCAGTCGTCAGAACGAAACGTCGTCGGTTCACCAGGTGTCCTTCTTTTTCAAGGGTGTGGGCCGCCACGAAAGGCGATGCGAGGGCTTCGGGCGATCAAGCGTCCCAAAAGTTCAGTGAAAGTTTTGCAATGCGTGTCGATCCGTTCGACTCCTCACGCCGCGTGGGCTTGCGCCGCCATCGGCTCGGGCCGTGCGCGCAGCGCCCACACCACGCCGGCCACCAGCAGCGCGATGCCGGCAAGGGTGAGCGTGGCCGGCGCGCGGCTGCGCAGCATGAAGGCATACGCGAGCGCGGACAGCGTCTCGAACACGATGAGCTGACCGGCCAGCGTGGTGGGCAGGCGCTGGCTGGCCTCGTTCCAGCACAGCGTGCCCAGCCACGACGAAAGCAGCCCGACGGCGAGCATCAGCCCCACGAACAGTCCCGGCGTGGGACCCAGCGGCACGGGAAACGAGTCTGCGGCCAGGTGGCTCCAGGCCCAGAAGCCGGCGAAGCCTGCGGCGGCCAAGGGCAGCGTGGCCAGCCCTTGCGCGGTGGCCCAGGTGCGGGGGCTGCGCCCGGGGTGGTGGCGCAGCCAGTCAGCATTGCGCAGGGGATACCAGGTCCAGCAGGCGACGGCCGCGACAGCGAGCGCGGCACCGGTCGCGTGGCGCGCCGGATCGAGACCACCGCTGAAGCGCAGGTGCTCGATCTCGGCATGGTTGACGAGCGCGATGCCGGTCGCGATCAGAGCCAGCGAAGGGGCCAGCCGGCGCCAAGGCAAATGGCCATCGCGCCGGGCATCGCGCAAGTTCGAGCACACCGCGATCACCACCGGGAGCGTGCCGACGATCATGGTCGGTACGGGAACGCCCGCGCGCTGGATAGCTGCGGCGAGGCACAGGTAGTACAGCAGGTTGCCCACCGCCGAGAGCTTGAGCGCCTCGGCCCAGTCGGCCCGCGACAGCCCGGCCAGGCGCACGCGGTCAAACCAGGCAAGCGGCAGCGCAATCAGGCCGAAGGCAAGGTAGCGCGCGAACGACAGCAACGCGGCCGGATACTCGGGCAGCACGGACGGGGCGATGAACACCAATCCCCACATCAGGCCGGCGGCGAGGGCGAAGAGGGTTCCGATGACCATGGGCGGCTCGGCGCGGTTGCAGGCACGCAGTTTCACACGCCTGTTGCCGCGACGCCCGGCCACCGGCACCGGGCGGACATGAGCAGGTGCCATGGCCTGCCTTGGCGAGTGCAGGCGCTTCGCGCTCCAGAGCTTCATCCCGGCCACCGGCTAGGCAGCCGAGCTGACGACGCGCCGGCTGCCCTTTCAGCTGCCGCGCATCGAGGTGGTATGGCCGCAGCCGGTGCGCCCCGACGCACTGCCCTGACGCATCCCTCGTCGGGACCGATCCTCAGTCGATCGGCACCCCGCCCGTCCACTGGGCCACCAGCCCGTCCCACATCGAGCGAGCCTGCTCCACCGGGTCGACCCGCGCATCGGTCGGCGCAGCCGGATTCGCCTGCGGGGGCCGCAGCGCGCTCCACCACGCATCGACCATGTCAATCGCGTGGCTCTGCGCCAGGCGCAGCAGCTCCATCTGCATCGCCACGCAGTCGCCCGCCACCCAGCACTGCTCGGCGAAGGTTCGCTGCCAGCCGAACAGGCGGTCGATCTGCAGGCGCTGCAACTGCGAGACCCAGTCGCACCACGCGCCGCTCCACGCGGCAGGTTCGATGGCCGGTGCGGCGGCGTGGGTGGAAGCGGGGATTCGGGCCATGGCTCAACTCCTCTTCTTGGGTCGCGAAGTAACGACTCTAGGCGCTGGCTCCATGGAATTCGAGCCCGGTCTGATCGTTCCGGGTGAGCTGCCGCCTGGGATGCGGGAAGTTCCGTTGACGACCCCGCGTGGCGCAGCGCACCATGATGCGTCTGCACTGCCCCACCTGGCCATGGCCGCCTTGCCCAGCCCCGATGCCCCCGCCTCACTTGCCGTGCCGGCGCCGCCGGTGGAGGTGCGCGAGCGCGAAGCCAGCCCCTGGCTCGGGCGCGGCGTGCGGCCTTCCGATGCCTTCCTGCGCTACCACGATCTGCAGCGCGGCCTGAGCAGCGCGCTAGGCGGACTGGCCACGCCCATTGCCCCCGCCACGCCGCTGGCCGCCTGGCTGGACTGGGCACTGCACCTGACGGGCTCGGCCGCCAAGCGCTGGGAGTTGACCGAGCTGGCCGCCACGCAGATCGCGCGGCTAGCGCAGGCGTTCGTCACGCCGCCGGACAAGGGCTGGTGCATCGAACCGCTGCCGCAGGACAAGCGCTTCGATGACGCGCACTGGCGCGAACCGCCGTTCTCGTGGATCGCCCAGGCGTTTCTGCTGCGGCAGGAGTGGTGGCAACGGGCAACCACAGGCGTGCCGGGCGTGACGCCCCATCACGAGCAGATGATGAGTTTTTCCGTGCGCCAGTGGCAGGACGTGCTGGCCCCTTCCAACGTGGCCGCGCTCAACCCGGCCGTGCTTCGGCGCAGTCTTCACGAGGCCGGCGCCAATCTCGCGCGTGGCCTGCTGCACGCCATCGACGACGCAGTGCGCGAGGCCATGGACCATCCGCCAGCCGGTGTCGAAGAGTTCCGCGTGGGCGAGAACCTGGCCGTCACGCCAGGCCGGGTGGTGCTGCGAAACCGGCTGATGGAGCTGATCCAGTACGAGCCCTCGACACCCACGGTGCATGCCGAGCCGGTGCTGCTGGTGCCGGCGTGGATCATGAAGTACTACATCCTCGACCTGTCGCCGCACAACTCGCTGGTGCGCCACCTGGTCGACCAGGGCTTCACCGTGTTCGCCATCTCGTGGAAGAACCCCGACAGCGACGACCGCCACCTGGGCATGAAGGATTACCACCGGCTGGGCGTGATGCACGCGCTGGACGCCATCCAAACCATCGTGCCAGGGCCGCAGGTGCATGCGCTGGGCTACTGCCTGGGCGGCACGCTGATATCCATGTCGGCGGCGTCGATGGGGCGGCGTGGCGACAAGAGGCTCAAGAGCATCACGCTGCTGGCCGCGCAGACCGACTTCACCGACCCGGGCGAGATCTCGCTGTTCATCGACGACAGCCAGGTGGCGCACCTGGAAGACCGCATGTGGACGCGTGGCTACCTCGACAAGCGGCAGATGAAGGCCACTTTCCAGATGCTGCGCTCCAACGACCTGGTGTGGTCGTACCGCCTGCTCAACTACCTGATGGGCGAGCGGCAGCCGGTGAGCGACCTGATGGCCTGGAACGCCGATGGCACTCGCCTGCCCTACCGCATGCACTCGGAGTACCTGCATCGCCTGTACCTGCAGAACGCGTTGGCTCGCGGCGAAATGGTGCTGGAGGGCTCGAGGATCAACCTGCGCGACATCGACGCGCCGCTGTTCCTGATGGGCACGGTGCAGGACCACATCGCCCCCTGGCGCTCGGTGTTCAAGCTGCATGCCCTGACCGACGTGGAGCAGACGCTGGTGCTCGCCGCCGGCGGCCACAACGTGGGGATCGTCAACCCACCGGGCAACCCCAAGGCGAGCTACCGGCTCGGCCGCTGGCGCCACGGCCAGCGCCGCGAGTCGCCCCAGGAATGGTTCGACGCCACGCCCTTGGTGCCGGGATCGTGGTGGATGCCCTGGTTCGAGTGGCTGGGGGCGCATTCATCGCAACGTGTCGCGCCGCCGAAGATGGGTGCACCGCGCAAGGGTTTCCCGCCGCTGGATGCGGCGCCGGGGCGCTACGTGCACGTGCGCTGAGCGGCTCCGGCCCCCTATCCCATTCGGCCTTCCCACCCCCGTTCGGCCTGAGCCTGTCGAAGGCCCTGCGCCGCGCTGCACCGCACTTCGACGAGCTTCACTTCCAGCGCGCGGCTTCCAGGTGAACGCTGCCGAGCCCGCTGCCGAGCGTGAGCGCGCCGTCCTGCACCGTGGCTTGCAACTGCATGCTGCGCTCGGCCAGGGCGCCAAGCGCCTGGGTGGCCTCGGCGGGCAGGCGCCAGACCTGCAGTTTGTCGAGTCTGGACACGCGGTTCTGCATGCCTTTCCACCACACCTCGGCGGCGTGGTGGAAGGCGTAGACGCACACCGCGTCGGCGCGGCTGCTCGCGCGCACCAGTGGCTTTTCTTCCGGCTGACCGACTTCGATCCACAGGCGTTTCCGGCCGGTGAAATCAGTGAGCGAAGCATCCGGGTCATCGGGGTCGGAGAGGCCCGCGCCGAAGGCCAGCGTGCCGTCACCCTGGCACAGCGTCTGCAGCTGGTGCGCGTTGAGCGCCAGTGCGGCTAGCCGCACCATCATGCGTTCATCAGTTTCGCTGGGATGCCGCGCCAACGTGAAGTCATGGTCGGCGTAGTAGCCGTGGTCAATGTCGGCCACCTGGAGGTGGGCCTTGAAGATGGTCGATTTGAGTGCCACGGCGCGCGCGAAAACGAGGAGATCGGCACTATAGGCCGTGCGCATCGTCGCCGGGCTCATACGGACGCGTGCACTTCCAGTCGAAGCGCAGCCGACCCGCGCGCGGCGCGAGGATCAAAGTCCAGGGGTAGAGGTGGGCTTGCGCGCCCACCTGCTTCTCGACCCGGTCGAGCATCAGTTCCATGCCATCTCCGAATACGTGCCGCTCGCAGCCCAGGGGGCCTCGGCGTCGTGCCAGTGCTGCGCACACCAGCGGCCCACCTCCTCGCGCTCGTTCGCCGTCAGATGCAGGCCGAGCTTGGTGCGGCGCCACAGCACGTCGTCCGCCGTGCGCGCCCATTCATTGCGGTGAAGGTAGTGCAGCTCGGCTTCGTACAGGCCCGGCGCGATCGCCTCGCCGAGACCACCGCACAGCAGTGGCTCGGCGCGCGTGCCGTAGTCGCGTGCGAGCCGCCGGCACAAATCCGGTGGCAGCGCCGGATACCGCTGGCCCAGCACACGGGTGAGGCGGCCAAGGTCGGTGTCAGGGCGCTCAGGCGCGCCGATCCAGGGGCTGAAGTCGCCGCCGGGCAGGAAGGCGCCGCGCGTCCACGCACCTTGTGTCGCGCCCAACGCCTCGCCGAGGAGGTCGCCGGCTTCCTCGGCCAGCTTGCGGAAGGTGGTGATCTTGCCGCCCCACACCGACAACAGCGGCGCCTGCTTGGCGTCGAACTCGAGCTGGTAGTCGCGCGTCACCGCCGAGGGGTCGCCCGCGTCGTCATCGAGCAGCGGGCGCACGCCGGAATAGCTCCACACCACGTCGGCCGGGGTCACGGGGCGCTCGAAGTAGCGGCTCGCCTGCTCGCACAGGTAGGTGACCTCGGCCTTGTCGATGTGCGCGGCGCCCGGCGCGCCGGTGTGCTCGACATCGGTCGTGCCGATGAGCGTGAACTCGCGTTCGTAGGGAATGGCGAAGATGATGCGGCGATCGGGGTTCTGAAAAATGTAGGCGTACTCGTGGTCGAACAGCCTGCGCACGACGATGTGGCTGCCCTTGACCAGCCGCAGGGCGCGTGGCGGCAAGTGGGCGTGCTCCCCCAGAAACTGCCCGGCCCACGGCCCGGCGGCGTTCACCAGTGCCCGCGCCCGCACCACCCGCTTCGCGCCGGAAGGCTCGTGATGCAGCCTGATCTGCCAGTGCGTGGCGCCACGCAGCGCATCGACGCAGCGGCATCGGGTGAAGATGTCGGCGCCGCGCTCTGCCGCATCCATCGCGCTGAGCACCACCAGGCGCGCGTCATCGACCCACCCGTCGGCGTATTCGAAGCCGCGCGAGAAGCCCGGCTTGAGCGGCGTGCCGGCCGGGTGCTTACCCAAATCGACCGTGCGCGAGGCACCCAGCACCTTGCGCCGCGCGAGGTGGTCGTAGAGAAACAGGCCGGCGCGGATCATCCACACGGGGCGCATGCCGGGGTCGTGCGGCATCACGAAGCGCAGCGGACGCATGATGTGCGGGGCGCTCTGGATCAGCACCTCGCGCTCGGCCAGCGCTTTGCGCACGAGCGAAAACTCGTAGTACTCGAGGTAGCGCAGCCCCCCGTGGATGAGCTTGGTGGACGACGACGAGGTGTGTTGCGCGAGGTCGTCCTTCTCGGCGAGCAGCACCGACAACCCGCGGCCGGCCAGGTCGCGCGCAATGCCGGCGCCGTTGATGCCACCACCCACCACCAGCACGTCGACCAGCTCACCGGCGCGCCGCGCCCGGGCCGCCCGGGCATGAGGCGGGCCGGGTGTGGATGGGTCCGTCGCGTCACGCCGCGCGGCGTTTGCCGCGGTGCGGGGAAGGGGTGTGGTCAAAAAGCCTTCCTCGAAAAACGAGCATCACGCGATGTTCGTTTTCGTTCGTTTATGTCCGTCTGTTTTCGTTTTATTCGACAACCGAACAAATAGCAAGCTCGCCAACCCTCATGGATTGCCCCATGTCGGCCGGTATGCTCCGCCGCCACAGAGGCTTTTGGACCGCTTTGGAACATGACGCCCAACCCCCGCCAGTCCTTGCTGCTCGACGAAGTGCGCACCCGCGGCTCGGCCACGGTAGAGGCCCTGTCGGAGCAGTTCGGGGTGACGCTGCAAACGGTGCGGCGCGACGTGAAGCTGCTGTCCGACGCCGGCCTGCTGGCGCGCTTCCATGGCGGCGTGCGGCTGCCCAGCTCCACCATTGAGAACATCGCGTACCGTCAGCGCCAGCAGCTCCACGAAGAGGGCAAGCAGCGCATCGCCCGCAGCGTGGCGAAAGCCGTGCCGCACGGCTGCTCGCTCATCATCAACATCGGCACCACCACCGAGGCGATTGCGCGAGAGCTGCTGCGGCACAAGGGGCTGCGCGTGATCACCAACAATCTCAACGTGGCGGCCATCCTCTCCGGCAACCCCGACTGCGAGGTCATCGTCGCCGGGGGCGTGGTGCGCTCGCGCGACCGCGGCATCGTGGGCGAGGTCACGGTCGAATTCATCCGCCAGTTCAAGGTGGACATCGGCCTCATCGGCATCTCGGGCATCGAATCCGATGGCACGCTGCGCGACTTCGACTACCGCGAGGTCAACGTGGCCCGCTGCATCATCGAGCACTCGCGCGAGGTGTGGCTGGCCGCCGACCACAGCAAGTTCAACCGGCCTGCGATGGTGGAGCTGGCCCGGCTGGGGCAGGTGGACATGCTGTTCACCGACAACGAGCCGCCGCCGCCGTTTCCCGCGCTGTTGGCCGAAGCCGGCGTGCAGCTGACAGTGGCCGACCGCTGAACGCCCCGCGCTCCTTCATGGGGACACCGACATGAGCGTCAAGCAGCACCTGCTCGCCCTCGACCAGGGCACCTCCAGCTCGCGCAGCATCGTGTTCAGCCGCGAGGGGCGCATCGTGGCGATGGCCCAGCGCGAGTTCCGCCAGATCTTTCCGCAGCCGGGCTGGGTGGAGCACGACCCGAAGGAGATCTGGGAGACGCAGATCGCCACCGCGCGCGAGGCGCTCGCCAAGGCCGGACTGGCTGCGTCCGACATCGCCGCCGTGGGCATCACCAACCAGCGAGAGACCACGCTGCTGTGGAACCGCCGTACCGGCGAGCCGGTGGGCAACGCCATCGTGTGGCAGGACCGGCGCGCCGAGCCGATCTGCGCCGAGTTGCGTGGCCGCGGGCTGGCGACACTGGTGCGCGAGAAGACGGGCCTGGTCATCGATGCCTACTTCTCCGGCACCAAGCTCAAGTGGATGTTCGACCACCTGCCCGGCGCCCGCGAGGCGGCACAGCGCGGCGAACTCGCTTTCGGCACCGTGGACAGCTGGCTGATGTGGCAGCTCACGGGGGGCGGCGAAGACGCCACGCGCGCCCAGGCGATGCACGCCACCGACGTGACGAACGCCTCGCGCACGATGATGTTCGACGTGCGACGCAACGACTGGGACGACGAACTGCTCGCGTTGCTCGACGTGCCGCGCGAGGTGCTGCCGAGGGTGCATCCATCGAGCCATGTATATGGCACGACCCGCCCCGGGCTTTTGGGCGCTGCGCTGCCCATCGGCGGCGTGGCGGGCGACCAGCAGAGCGCGCTCTTTGGTCAAGCGTGCTTCAGCGCCGGGCTGGCGAAGAACACCTACGGCACCGGCTGTTTCATGCTCATGCACACCGGCCGCGCGTTCCAGCTGTCGGGCAACGGCTTGGTGACCACCAGCGCCGCGCAGCCCACCGCCACACCGGAGTTCGCGCTCGAAGGCAGCGTGTTCATCGGCGGCGCGGTGGTGCAGTGGCTGCGTGACGGCCTGCATGCGATCAAGGGCAGCGCCGAGGTGCAGCACCTCGCCGAAACGGTGCCCGACAGCGGCGGGGTGATGTTCGTGCCGGCGTTCACCGGCCTGGGCGCGCCGTACTGGAAGGCCGATGCGCGAGGCGCCATCGTCGGGCTCACGCGCGGCAGCACCGTGGGCCACATCGCGCGTGCGGCGCTGGAGAGCATCGCGTTCCAGAGCGCGGCCTTGCTCGCGGCCATGAGCCGCGACGCGGTGGCCGCCGGTGGCGCGCCGGTGAGCGAACTACGAGTGGACGGCGGTGCGAGCGTCAACAACCTGCTGATGCAGTTCCAGGCCGACTTGCTGGGCGTGCCGGTAGTACGGCCTGAGGTGATCGAGACGACTGCGCTCGGTGCGGCGTACCTGGCGGGGCTCGCATGCGGCATGTATGGCGGTCTGGATGAACTGGCCGCGCAGTGGCAGGCGCAGCGGCGCTTCCATCCCACGATGCCGCGCGAGCGGGCCGCGGAACTGATGGCGCGATGGGAACGGGCAGTGCGGCAGGCGGTGGCGGAGTAGTGGCTGGAGTGCCGGGCCTTCGACAGGCTCAGGCCGAACGGGGATTGGGGACTCACACGGGCGTTACTCCACCCCCGCACAAGCTCAGGCCGAACAGGGTTGGGGATTCACGAGGGCTTACTCCACCCCGTTCGCACTGAGCTTGTCGAAGTGCCAGTGCAAGGCCGCACCAAGCCAGCACCCCCGTTCGGGCTGAGCCTGTCGAAGCCCCTCTCGCGGACGTGCCGTTCTCCGGTGAGCACACTTGGCACTGACAGAAAACCCGCTGCGCCCTGTCGATCCGCCCCACCCTCATTCGTCGTGCCCACGGAGCGTCACTCGTTCCGCCACTTAACCAGGAGGCTCGACATGCCCGCCAAACCCGTCACCCCCGTCCCTGAATCCCGCGGCGCCATGCCGTATCTCGTGATCAAAGGCGCATCCGACGCGATCGCGTTCTACCAGCGCGTCTTCGGCGCTGAATTGCAGTTCCGCCTCGACGCACCCAACGGCTGTGTCATGCACGCTGAACTGCGCGTCGGCCCGGCTCGCTTCATGCTGACCGAAGAACAGCCACAGTACGGCGCGCTCAGCCCCGCCACCCTCGGCGGCTCCGGCACGACGGCGGTGATCTACGTCCCCGACGTCGATGCGGTCTTCGAGCGCGCGCTCAAGGCTGGCGCCCAGGCCACCATGCCCGTGTCCGACCAGTTCTGGGGCGACCGCGCCGGCAACATCGTCGACCCCTTCGGCCACCGCTGGATGATCGCCACGCACATCGAGGATCCGTCACCGGAAGAGATCGAACGTCGCGCCAAGGCGCTGTTCGCTACCAGCGGCTGCTGACGCACAGCCGTCCTTTTTTCTGCCAAGGAGGATTTCGCATGAGCCACTACGTGGATGGTTATGTCGCTCCCGTCCCCACCCGCAACCTGGAGGCCTATCGTGAGATGGCCGAGCGCGCCGGCCGCATCTGGAAGGAGCACGGCGCGCTGCAGGTGTGCGAATGCGCGGCCGATGACGTGAAGCCCGGCAAGCTCACGTCGTTTCCTCAGGCCGTGCAGGCCAAGGAGGACGAGACCGTCATCTTCTCGTGGGTCGTCTTCGAGTCGCGCGAGCACCGCGACGCGGTGAACGCCAAGGTCATGGAAGACCCGCGCATGAAAGACATGATGGACCCGAAGCAACTGCCCTTCGACGGCAAGCGCATGTTCTGGGGCGGGTTCCGCGCGATCGTCGAGGTTTGAGCGCCCCCAGGGCCGGGCTGCGCCCAGCCCGCCCCCCCGCGGGGGACAAGGAAACTTGGGGCGGCCC
>CBFHAS010000121.1:0-12853 GCA_965653625.1 uncultured Burkholderiaceae bacterium
ATCTCGTCCCAGGATGCTCCGGCCAACTTCATCTGGAGCGCGGCGTTGGCCTTGGGGCCGAGCACGTCCTCCAGGTGCTCGTACTCCGCGTGCGCCGCGCTGAGCGGCGCCTTGGCCTACTTGCAGTCGGAGGCGATGACTTCGCGCGTGCGCCGAGCTTCCTCGGCGCGCGCCTTGTCGTCGAGAATTTCGCGCTCGCCCTGGTCGTTCACACGGGCGATGCGCATGCCTTCATCCAGCGTGCGCATGTAATTCCGGGTGCGGGCACAGTTGTCCGCACGCGTCGCAGCCACGCGCTCTTGTTCGGCCTTGCGCTTGGCTTCTTCTTCCTGCTCCGCCTTGCGGCGCTTGGCTTCCAGTTCAGGTTCGACGGCCTTGCCCGCAGTGGCTGCCGATGCGGCAGGCGCCACGGCCGATGCTGCGGGAGAGGGCTCCGCGCGGCGCTGCGAGGCCATGGGCCTGAGCAGGATGTCGTTCTCGGGCACGCTGGCCGGCGGGGGAAGATCGCTGTACTGGATGTGGCCGCCTTTGTCGCGCCACTTCCACTGTGCTGCCGCCGGCACGGCGACAACGGTGGCCACCAGGGCGCAGGCGAGGGCAGCGACTAGTCGGGGCATGGCGTGGCTCAGGGGCGACAGACGAGGAGCAGTGTAGCGAGGGCGTGTATTCGGTCACTGCGCGCATATGCAATGAATCGTGAAGTTGTCCCGATCCCTATAATCCACTTTTGTCTTCGGCCGGCGCTTCGCCCCTTGGCTTGCTGCATGAAGCCTGCCTTGGATGCCACGGCGCAGGGCCGCTTCTGGAGCCCTCCCTCATGCGCCTTCTCGGCAAAGCACTCACCTTCGACGATGTGTTGCTGGTGCCGGCGTTCTCGCAGGTGTTGCCCCGTGACACCAGCCTCGCCACCTCTCTCTCGCGCAATATCCAGCTGAACCTTCCGCTGGTCGCTGCAGCCATGGACACCGTGACCGAGGCGCGTCTGGCGATCGCCATCGCGCAGGAGGGCGGCATTGGCATCGTGCACAAGAACCTCACGCCCAAGCAGCAGGCGGCCGAGGTGGCGCGGGTGAAACGCTATGAATCGGGCGTGCTGCGCGACCCCATCACCATCACGCCGACCACAACCGTGCGCGAGGTGAAGGTGCTGTCGGAACAGCACGGCGTGTCGGGCTTTCCCGTGCTGGATGCGGGCAGGGTGGTGGGCATCGTCACCAACCGCGACTTGCGGTTCGAGACACGCATGGAAGTGCCGGTGCGCGAGATCATGACACCGCGCGAACGCCTCATCACTGTGCGCGAAGGCGCCTCGATCGAGGAAGGCAAGACGCTGATGCACCGGCATAAGCTCGAGCGTGTGTTGGTCGTCAACGACGCGTTCGAACTTCGCGGCCTGATGACGGTGAAGGACATCACCAAGCAGACCACTTTCCCGAACGCCGCGCGCGATGCCCACGGCAAGCTGCGAGTGGGCGCCGCAGTGGGTGTGGGCGAGGGCACCGAGGAGCGGGTCGACGCCCTGGTGAAGGCGGGTGTCGACGTGCTGGTCGTCGACACCGCGCATGGCCACAGCGCAGGCGTCCTGGAGCGCGTGCGCTGGGTAAAGCAGAACTATCCCGATGTTGATGTGATTGGCGGCAACATCGCCACCGGTTCCGCGGCGCGCGCGCTGGCGGACGCCGGCGCCGATGGCGTGAAAGTCGGCATCGGTCCCGGCTCCATCTGCACCACGCGAATCATCGCGGGCGTTGGCGTGCCGCAGATCACCGCCATCGAGAGCGTGGCCACGGCGCTCAAGGGCAGCGGCGTGCCGCTCATCGCCGATGGTGGGGTGCGCTACTCGGGCGACATCGCCAAGGCGATCGCGGCGGGTGCCTGCACCGTGATGATGGGCGGCATGTTCGCCGGCACCGAAGAAGCGCCGGGCGAGATCGTGCTTTTCCAGGGCCGCAGCTACAAGAGCTACCGTGGCATGGGCTCTCTGGGTGCCATGCAGCAGGGCAGCGCCGACCGCTACTTCCAGGACACCGGCGGCACCAATCCCAATGCCGACAAACTCGTGCCCGAGGGCATCGAGGGACGCGTGCCCTACAAGGGCTCCATGGTTTCCATCGTGTACCAGATGGCCGGCGGATTGCGCGCGGCCATGGGCTACTGCGGCTGCGCCACCATCGACGACATGCGCAATAAGGCGGAGTTTGTGGAGATCACGTCGGCAGGCATCCGCGAGAGCCATGTGCACGACGTGCAGATCACCAAGGAAGCGCCGAACTACCGGCTTGAATGATTCCGTCGCGGCTCGGCGACGTGGAAACGAGGCAGTCGCTACCGGGCCGACCCCTTGCCGGGCCGAGCTAAGCGCCCCGCGCTTTCAGACGGCTCGGCTTGACGTGATCCAGCGAGGCCGTCCGTGTGCAGACCGCCAAAGCGGTGTGCCTCTTCCGCATTGAACCCTGATTGCCTGATCCCCGCCATGCACCATGACAAGATCCTCATCCTAGATTTCGGCTCCCAGGTCACGCAGCTGATCGCCCGGCGCGTGCGCGAAGCGCACGTCTACTGCGAGATCCATCCGAACGACGTGAGCGAGGCATTCATCCGCGAGTTCGCGCCCAAGGGGATCATTTTGTCGGGCAGCCACGCCAGCACCTACGAAGACCAGCAGCTTCGCGCGCCGCAGGCGGTGTGGGAATCGGGCGTGCCGGTGCTTGGCATCTGCTACGGCATGTTCACCATGGCGGTCCAGCTGGGTGGTGAGGTCGAGGCGAGCACGCACCGCGAGTTCGGCTATGCCGAGGTGCGCGCCCATGGCCACACGGAGCTGCTGCGCGCTATCGAAGACTTCCGCACCGACCAGGGTCACGGCATGCTGAAGGTGTGGATGAGCCACGGCGACAAGGTGACCAAGCTGCCGCCGGGCTTCAAGTTGATGGCGTCGACGCCCAGCTGTCCGATCGCCGGGATCGCAGACGAGTCGCGCCGCTACTACGGCGTGCAGTTCCATCCGGAGGTCACGCACACCGCGCAGGGCCGCGAGCTGCTCAACCGCTTCGTTCTCGGGATCTGCGGGGCACGGCCCGACTGGGTGATGGGCAACTACATCGACGAAGCGGTGGCGCGCATCCGCGAGCAGGTCGGCAGCGAGGAAGTGATCCTCGGTCTGTCGGGCGGCGTCGATTCCAGCGTGGCGGCGGCGCTCATCCACCGGGCCATCGGCGACCAGCTCACTTGCGTGTTCGTCGACCACGGGCTGTTGCGCCTGAACGAGGGCACCCTCGTGATGGAGATGTTCGCCGGCCGGTTGCACGCCAAGGTCGTGCACGTGGATGCCGGCGCGCAGTTCCTTGGCAAGCTCGCCGGCGTGAGCGACCCGGAAGCCAAGCGCAAGATCATCGGCCGCGAGTTCGTGGAGGTGTTCCAGGCTGAGGCCGGCAAGCTGAAGTCCGCGCGCTGGCTGGCACAGGGGACCATCTACCCCGATGTGATCGAAAGCGGCGGCGCCAAGACGAAGAAGGCCACCACGATCAAGAGCCACCACAACGTGGGTGGCCTGCCCGAGACGCTGGGCCTCAAGCTGCTGGAGCCGCTGCGCGAGTTGTTCAAGGACGAGGTGCGTGAGCTGGGCGTTGCGCTCGGCCTGCCGCACGACATGGTCTACCGCCATCCGTTCCCCGGGCCAGGCCTGGGCGTTCGCATCCTCGGCGAGGTGAGGAAGGACTATGCCGATTTGCTGCGCCGCGCCGACGCGATTTTCATCGACGAGCTGCGCAACACGCATGATGAGGCGAGCGGCAAGACGTGGTACGAGCTCACCAGCCAGGCTTTCGCGGTGTTCCTGCCGGTCAAGAGCGTGGGCGTCATGGGCGACGGCCGCACGTACGAATATGTCGTGGCCCTGCGCGCCGTGCAGACCAGCGATTTCATGACGGCCGACTGGGCCGAGCTGCCCTACGCGCTGCTCAAGCGTGTGTCGGGTCGCATCATCAACGAGGTGCGCGGCATCAACCGCGTGACTTACGACGTGTCGTCCAAGCCGCCGGCGACCATCGAGTGGGAGTGACCGTGATGGAAAGGAATAGCGCGCAATCTACGCTGTTCGACGCGCCCGCGGATGAGGCCGTGGGTGCCGCGCTGATCTCGGTGAACCAGCCGAAAGCCGCGCTCACCAAGGCACAGAAGACGTTCAACCGGCTCACCGCGCAGATCCGCCGCGAGCGTGAGTCCTTGGCCGCCTGGCAAGGCTACGAATCGCGTTTCCACGAGCGGGTGGGGCTGGAGCTTCAGCCGGTGCTGAAGCAGGTGGCCGAGGCACAGCGACGCATGGTCAGGTGCATCGATCAGATCCTGAGTGAGAAGCCCGCGAAGGGCCAGCGCCTGAACCGCAAGCACCGTAAGGTGCTGTGCGGCATGCTCGCGGACTTGTGCGATGAACTGCTTCAGGCGGGTCCCGACGCCGAACTGGAGGCTTTGCACGACAAGCACAGCGAGGTCAGCCGCGACGAGATGCGCCAACAGGACATGGAGCTGGCCGAGGCCATGGCCACCGATGTCTTCGGCGCGGACATCGTGGCCGGCCACGACGCGAAGGACTTCGACGATTTGATGCGGCACGTGCATGCCAAGGTGGGCGAACGTGTCGAGGTCGAGGCGCGCAGCCGCGAGGAGGCGGCGGCCGCCCGCCGGGCCAAGCGTGGGCGCCCCACCAAGGCCGAGCAGGCGGCCGAGCGCAAGGCTCAGGCCGCGCAAGAGGCCAGCCAGTCGGTGCGCGAGATTTATCGCAAGCTCGCCAGCGCGCTTCACCCCGACCGGGAGACCGACCCGGCCGAGCGCGATCGCAAGACGTCGCTGATGCAGCGTGCCAACCATGCCTACGAGCGCAAAGACTTGCTCGGCCTGCTCGGGCTCCAGATCGAGCTGGAGCACATCGACGTCGATCACCTGGCCAGCGTGCCGGATACCCGCATCGGGCACTACAACGAGGTGCTTCGCGAGCAGCTGGAGGCGCTTGAGGTCGAACAGTTGGAGTTCGCCGAGCGCTACCACATGGTGCTGGGTACGTTGGTGCCGCATTTCCATCCGAAGGCCGTAGATACCGCCTTGTCGGCCCGGATCAAGGAGAGCCGGGCGCGGCTCGGCCACATCGAGCATGACCTGACCATCCTGGCCGATCCCGGCCTGCGCAAGACCTATCTCCAGGAGCTTGCCGAGCAGCGCGCCGAGGACGACGATCCTTTCGATGTGCTCGACTTCGGCTTGCTGGACGCGCTGGTCGAGGACGCGGCGCATGGCCTCGGCGGTCAGCGCAGTTCACGGAAGAAGCGCAAGCCCTGACCATCCCGGCATCATGCGAACCGACATCCCCGTCACCCCCGCCGACGAGCACGCTATGCGCATCGCGCTGGATCAGGCGCAAAACGCGTGGCTGGTGGGGGAAGTGCCGGTGGGTGCGGTCATCATGCGTGCCGGGCAGGTGATTGCCACGGGCTACAACCGGCCTATCACAGAGAACGACCCCACCGCTCACGCCGAGATCGTCGCGCTGCGCCATGCCGCCACACTGCTCACCAACTACCGGCTTCCGGAGTGCGAGCTGTTCGTCACCCTGGAGCCTTGCGCCATGTGCGCGATGGCGTTGATGCATGCGCGCTTCAAGCGCGTGGTGTTTGGCGCGGCCGACCCCAAGACCGGCGCGGCCGGATCGGTGGTCGACCTGTTCGCTGAGCGGCAGCTGAACCATCACACGCAGGTGCAAGGCGGTGTGCTGGCTGACGATTGCGCGCGCGTGTTGCGAGATTTCTTCGCCGAGCGGCGCGAGCAGTACCGCATGCGCCGCGCGGCGCCCACGCTTGAAGCGTCATCCGACGACGAGCCCATTCCCACCGGCGAAGCGGTCGAGGTTGATCCGCCACCCCCGACCTCTTGAGACCCAGGCATCTTCAATGACCACCCTGACGCTGTTCACGCCTTCCGGGGTGCTGGCCAAGCCCACACCGCTGCGACGGGCGGCGCGTCGCCTTGCCAAGCACGGGTACGAGGTGAGCATCGACGATGCCGCGTTCGCACGCCACCAGCGCTTTGCCGGTGACGACGACACGCGCCTGGCTGCCCTGCACCGCCTGGCGGGCGAGGCGCCTGACGTGGCGCTCGCGAGCCGGGGTGGCTATGGCCTTTCCCGGCTGCTTGACCGCATCGACTGGAAGCTGATCTCGCGCAGCGTGGAGCGCGGCACGCGCTGGGTGGGGCAAAGCGACGTGACCGCGCTGCAGCTCGGGCTGCTGGCCCATGCCGGCGGCATCACCTGGGCGGGCCCGCTGGCCTGTGACGATTTCGGCGGCGAAGAGGTAGACGAGGTCACCGAGGCTTGCTTCCTGGAGGCCATGTCGGGCGAGCTGGAGGCGGTGGGTTTTCGTACCGAGCCGGGCTTCGACGGCTTGCATGTGCGCGGCACGCTGTGGGGTGGCAATCTGTGTCTCGTGAATGCGCTGCTGGGCACGCCGCACTGGCCCGCCCGCTCGGTGATCCGAGGCGGCGTGCTCTTCCTGGAAGACGTGAACGAGCACCCTTACCGCATCGAGCGCGCATTGCTGCAGTTGTTGCAGGCGGGCGTGCTGGATGCGCAGAAAGCGGTGGTGCTGGGCGCCTTCACGGCCTACAAGCCTTCGCCCCTGGACCGGGGCTACTCGCTCAAGACCGTGGTGGCACACCTTCGCGGCCGTACGCGCACGCCTGTCCTCACCGGGTTGCCTTTCGGCCATGTGCCGACCAAGGTCACGCTGCCCGTCGGTGCACGGATCGAACTGTTTGTGGAAGGCCGCCAAGCCCTGATGGGCTGGGGCCACTTGTCGCACGAGTGAGCTGCCACGACCAGTGGGCCGCGACGCGTCTGCGCACCGGACAGCCCGCTGGCCCGGTACGGGCATGAGTGGCCCGAGAAACCCTTGATTAGCCCTGGGTCTCCCGCGCGTATCATGCTTCGCTGCCTCCCGGCGACACGGCCACCAAGCCGGCGTTTCCGGAGGCGATTGTTTTTCGGCGCCTCGTGTGTCATGCGGTGCGAGGCGTGCCAACGAAAGGCCTTATGCACGCTCTTGACGAGGCGAGACGCCCGCGCGGCGAGCAGCGAAAGTGGTGGCTGGCCCTGCTGATGCTCGGCTTGGCGGCTTGCCTTCTGACCGGATGCAATAACAGCCCGTGGCCGCGCGGCGCCGAGCGCGCGAACACGCTCTTCTCGGCCATGGGCGAGAGCACGCCGCGCCACCTCGACCCCACTGCTTCATACTGGTCCAACGACACGCTCGTCACGTACCAGGTGTACGAGCCGCCTTACGGCTATCACTACCTCAAGCGGCCGTTCGAGCTGGTGCCCAAGTCCGCTGAGCGAGTGGTGAGCCCCATCTACCTTGACAAGGAAGGCCGCCGCCTGAGCGACGACGCGCCGGCCGAGCAGATTGCCGAGAGCGTGTACGAGGTGCCCATCAAGCCCGGCATCCTGTTCCAGCCGCACCCCGCCTTCGCCAAGGACGAGGCCGGCCGCTACCGCTACCACGGCATGAAACCCGGCGAGCTGGGTCGCCGCCGAACGCCCATGGATTTCGAGCACACCGGCACGCGTGAGCTGATCGCCGATGACTTCGTCTATGCGCTAAAGCGCCACGCCACCACGCGCATCACCACGCCCATCTTCGGCGTGTTTTCCGAGTATGTGGTCGGCCTGAAGGAGTACGGCGAGCTCGTGAAGCGCGAGGACGCCAAGCTGCGCGAAGGTCTGGATCCCGCGAGCCTCGACAAGCCCTTCCTCGACTTCCGGCGCTGGCCGCTGGCGGGCGCCAGCGCACCCGAGAAGCATCTGCTGCGCATCCGGCTGCACGGCAAGTACCCGCAATGGAAGTACTGGATGCAGATGACCTTCATGGCGCCCGTGCCCTGGGAAGCCGATGCCTTCTACGCTCAGCCGGGCCTGGCGGCCCATGGCGTGTCGCTGGACACTTGGCCGGTGGGCACGGGGCCGTATATGGTGGTCGACTTCCAGAAGGACCGCCGCATCGTGATGAAGCGCAACCCCCACTACCGCCACGATCCCTATCCCTGCGAAGGCAGCGACGATGATCGCAAGCGGGGCCTCCTTGAGGACTGCGGCAAGCCCATGCCCTTCGTCGACACCATCGTTTCCACGGTGGAACGCGAAGGCACACCCAAGCGCAACAAGTTCCGCGATGGCTACTACGACCTGGAGATGTTCGAACGCGTGGACACCGGCATGAGCTACCTGGTGGAGGCGATGGACTCCGAGAAGGTGCGTGCCGAGTACGAGCGCAAGGGCTTCAACTTCCCGAAGTCCTCCGACGTCAACAGCTACATCATCGGCTTCAACATGACCGACCCGGTGATCGGCTGGGGCGACACGCCACAGCAGCGCGTGCGAAACCGCAAGCTGCGCCAGGCGATGGCCATCGCGATCGACTGGGACGAGTACTCCAAGATCTTTCCCAAGAAGGCGGGCGTCACGGCGATGAGCCCACTGCCCGACGGCATCTTCGGCTCGCGAGAGGCCACGCTGGAAGGCACCAATCCGTACACGCACAAGGTGGTCAATGGGCAGCGGGTGCGCCGTTCCATCGAAGACGCAAAGCAGCTCATGGTCGAGGCCGGCTATCCGAACGGCCGCGACGCCAAGACGGGCCGCCCGCTGGTCATCAACTATGACTTCTACGCGCCGCCTACCCCCGAGCGCAAGCCGGAGATCGACTGGGTGGTGCGCCAGTTCGGCAAGATCGACATCCAGCTCGAAGTGCGCGCCACCGACAACAACCAGTTCCAGGACAAGGTGCGAAAGGGCAGGCACCAGGTCTTCTGGCTGGGCTGGAATGCCGACTATCCCGATGCAGAGAATTTCCTGTTCCTGCTCTATGGTCCGAATTCGAAGAGCGTGTCCGACGGGGAGAACACGGCCAACTATCAGAACCCTGAGTACGACAAGCTCTTCGTTCAGCTGAAGACGCTTGAAGACGGGCCGCAGAAGCAGGCGGTGATCGACAAGATGGTGCGCATCGTGCAGCAGGATGCGCCCTGGAGCATGGGCTTCTTTCCCTATGCGTCGCAGGCCGTGCAAAGCTGGGTTGCCAACACCAAACCCGCCATCCTCATCCGCGACCATGGCCGCTACCTGCGGTTGGATGCCGAGAAACGCGCCGCCAAGCTGGCCGAATGGAACCGTCCGTTGTGGTGGCCGCTGGCCGCACTGGGCGTGCTGGCCGTACTGGCGCTGCTGTACCTGCGTGGCGCGCTTGGCCGCCGCGAGCGCATGAACGCGCGCGGCGAGATCCTCACCACCTCCTGAGGCGTCCCCCCGACATGCTCAACTACATCGTCCGCCGCGTGCTGTATGGCGTGCTGGTGCTCATCGGGGTCAACCTCGTCACCTTCTTTCTTTTCTTCACGGTCAACACGCCCGACGACATGGCGCGGTTGAACATCGGCGGCAAGCGTGTGACACAGGAGCTGATCGAGCGCTGGAAAGTCGAGCGAGGCTACGACAAGCCCCTGTACTGGAACGACGCCGAGCCGGGCGCCGGCCGGTTCACCGAGACTATCTTCTGGGAACGCTCGGCGTCGCTGTTCACACTGCGCTTCGGCCGGGCCGATTCCGAGGCCGCCGGCGATATCGGCGACGAGGTGGTGCGCCGCATGTGGGTGAGCATTCAGTTGGCGCTGCCCATCTTCGTGCTCCAGGTGATTGCCAGCGTCTCCTTCGCGCTGCTGCTGGTGATGTTTCGCCACACGCGGCTCGATCTGGCCGGCGTGGTGTTGTGCGTCATCATGCTGTCGATCTCGGCGCTCTTCTACATCATCGTCGGTCAGTTCCTCTTTGCCCGCGTGCTGAAGCTCGTGCCCATCTCGGGCTACTCGGGCGGGCTGGACCTGGTTCGCTTCCTCATGCTGCCGGTGGCGCTGTCGGTGCTGGCGCGGCTGGGCACCGAGGCCCGGCTGTACCGCGCGATGTTCCTTGAGGAGATTGGCAAGGATTACGTGAGAACGGCGCGCGCCAAGGGCCTGGCCGAGCGCATCGTGATGTTCCGGCACGTGTTGCGCAATGCGCTGATTCCAATCATCACGAGCGCTGGCAGCTACCTGCCTTATGTGTTCCTCGGCAGCCTCGTGTTCGAGAGCTTCTTCGGCATCCCGGGGCTTGGCGCCTACGTCATCGAGGCCATCGGAAAACAGGATTTCGCCATCGTGCGCACCATGGTGTTCGTCGGCTCGCTGCTGTACATCGCGAGCTATGTGCTCATCGACATCGCCTACTCCTGGGTGGATCCCCGGGTGAGACTGGGGTAAGCCCATGCCCAAGTTCGTTCTGCTCTGGACCGATGCCGCGATCTGGCTGCTGCTGGCCGCAAGCATCGGCTACATCGCGCTGGTGCGCCGGCGTCCCAACCTCGTGGCGGCATGGCGCAAGGTGTTTGCCTATGCGCCGGCGCTGGCATCGTCGGTGGTGCTCGCGGCCGGCATTGCCATCACGCTGGCCGACAGTCTGCATTTCCGCGCGGTGCTGGCGCCGGCCGCGGGAGCGCCTGCCGAGAGCGTGGCCTACGACACGCGCACGCAGTCGCTGCTCGACGCGCTGCTGCGCCGACTGGTGGAAGGCCGCGAGACCACCTACTCGCGCCCACTGGCCTACGAAAGCTTCACGCGCGAATCGGTGGAGAACGGCGGTCGCATCGATCGCGTGGCGCCTCGCCTGCAGCACGGCGGCCGGCATCTGCAGCGGCCGGCCGAGCAATGGGCCGCCGACATCGCCTGGCGCGTGCTGGCCGGCATGGCTGGAGGCCTGCTGGTCACGGCGCTGGTTGCCGCGGTGGTGGTGGGTCTCGTGGCACGACATGCGCGCCGGCCCTTCGCTGCCACGGCGCATCAGGTGTGGCGCGGCGACACGGCGACTCCCTGGCGGGTGGCTGTATCGACCGTGCTGGGCCTCGCCCTGGTGGCTGGCCCCATCGTCGCGCTCATGGGGCACTACCACGTGTTCGGCACCGATGTCACAGGCAACGATGTCCTTTACCAGACGCTCAAGAGCATCCGCACGGCGTTCGTCATCGGTTCGCTCGCCACGCTGGCCACGCTGCCGGCGGCTGTGGTGCTGGGCATCGTGGCCGGCTACTTCAGGGGCTGGGTCGACGAGGCGATCCAGTACCTGTATACGGTGCTGTCTTCCGTCCCCAACATCCTGCTTATCGCCGCGCTGGTGCTGATGGTGCAGGTGTTCCTGGACACGCATCCCGAGCTGTTCGAAACCGGCCTTGAGCGCGCCGACCTCAAGCTTTTCCTGCTGTGTGCGGTGCTGGGTCTCACCGGCTGGGCGGGGCTGTGTCGCCTGCTGCGCGCCGAGACGCTGAAGCTGCGCGAGTTCGACTACGTGCAGGCGGCGCAAGCCTTCGGCGTGGGGCCGGCGCGCATCATGGCGCGCCATATCTTTCCCAACGTAGCCCACCTGATGCTGATCGTGACGGTGCTGGAGTTCTCTTCGCTGATTTTGTACGAGGCGGTGCTGTCGTATGTAGGCGTGGGCGTGGACCCGTCGATGAACAGCTTCGGCGGCATGATCAATTTCGCTCGCAACGAGATGAGCCGCGACCCGGTGGTGTGGTGGCCCTTCGCCGCCGCCTTCGGCTTCATGGTGGCACTGGTGCTCGCCGCCAACCTGTTCGCCGATGGCGTTCGGGATGCCTTCGATCCGCGCTCGCGAGCCTTCCGCCCTCGCGTGCATCCCGCCAAGCCGCGTGCCGCCTGAGTCACATCGCATGCTGAACATCAAGGATCTCGCGGTCGAGCTCGACAGTGACGCCGGCGTGGTGAAGGCCATCGATGCATTGAGCCTGGCCATTGACCGCGGCCAGACCTTCGCGCTGGTCGGCGAGTCCGGCTGCGGCAAGAGCATGACGGCTCTCGCGCTGATGCGGCTGCTGCCCGAGAACGGGCGCGTCACTTCCGGGCGCATCGAGTTGCACGGAGAGGACACGCTCGCGCTGCCCGAGGCGCGCATGCGCACCGTGCGCGGCCGGCGCATCTCGATGATCTTCCAGGAGCCGGCCACCAGCCTGAACCCGGTCATGCGTGTGGGCGAGCAGATCGTGGAGGCCATCGAGACCCATACGGTCCTGCGGGGCGATGCCGCACGCGCGAAGGCCATCGACTGGCTGTCGCGCGTGGGCATCCCACAGCCCGAGCGGCGCGTCGACGAATATCCGTTCCGCCTTTCGGGCGGGCAGAAGCAGCGGGTGATGATCGCCATCGCGCTGGCGGCCGAGCCTGAATTTCTGATTGCCGACGAGCCCACCACGGCGCTGGACGTCACCATCCAGAAGCAGATCCTCGACCTGCTCAAGGATCTTCAGCGCGAGCGCGGGTTGGGGATGCTGCTCATCACCCACGACCTGGGCGTGGTGTCTGGCATGGCTGACCAAGTGGCGCTGATGTACGCGGGCCAGATCATCGAAGTGGCACCGGCCGAAGAGTTTTTCGCCGCACCCCGACACCCCTACGCGCGGCTGCTGCTGCAGGCCGTACCCGACAGTCGCAAGCGTGGCGGCACGCTTGCGGCCATCGCCGGCACGGTGCCCGCGCTCACCCAGGAGTTCCACGCGTGCCGCTTCGCGCCGCGCTGCGACCGGGTGTTCGACACCTGCCGGCGCCAACCGCCCGGGCTCACGCCGATGTCCCCCGCGGCCGGCGTTCGGTGCTTCCTCTACGAGCCGGATGTGGTCGCCGATGCGGCACGCCGCGCGGCTGCCGGACTGGGGGATCATCGTGGCGAAGGTGGGCTGGCCGCGGCGCCCGTGCCTGCCCGCCACGATAG
>CBFHAS010000122.1:0-12791 GCA_965653625.1 uncultured Burkholderiaceae bacterium
GATCACCCGCAAAGCCAGTGTTCATGCGGCCTCGCGGGGTTTTGCAGGTCCGACTAACTAGTCTGTGTGGTCCGTCTCCTCGCAAATTCGCAACGGCCCGACCGACCATCGGTCCGGTGCGTTGGTTTAGCTCGGCACGCCCCCGGCGTGCAATTTACGTTGTTGCAGGGGACGGACCGCCCGGTTTCACGAAGCCATCTTGTCTAGGCATCGCCATAGAGGGCCCCGTGCTCAAGCATGCGCCTTGCGCTTACTGCGGAACGATTGATCTGCCGCGTACACGTGGCCACGTGTTTCCCCGCGCGATCTACCCAGATTCACTCCCTAATGCAAAGCGAATTACGGTCCCAGAATGCGATCAGTGCAAGACACTGTGGGAGGACGCAGAGCCTCACTTCAGGAACATTCTTCTAACGATCTGGAATCCAGAAGCAGCGCCTACCGACAGCAGATCACAGAAGTTCTTGAGAAGCTTCGACCATAAGGATGGGCATCGTCGTGCCAAAGAACTCGCAAGCCTTTTTACGCCGGCTGTCGTCGCTGGGCAAGATCGATCAAAGATTTATCCAGCCAAGGACGAACGATTCAATCTCGTCCTGCGTCGCATCGTTCGTGGGCTTACCCATCACCACGGCTTGGCAACGGCAGTACCTGATCAATGCGTGGACTGCGAGGTAATGCAGTATCTGATCCCTCCCGCATTCGAAGACGATTTCTCATGGCACACAATTGCTCCAGATTTCATCGTGTACGGCTACACGTCACTGGCCGATGAGAATATTCAACTCGTCCGGCTGGTCCGCTTCTCAAAGCATATCGTCTTCATCGGAAGAGTCCGCAATGCAAGCAGCGATGCCTGACCATTTACAGGAATCCCGAGGTAGTCAAGCCCATTGCCAAGCCGCATTTGCATTTATGTTGATGCGTGAGGTGGCGCGAAGATCTGCCGGACAGAGAACAGACTGTCACTCTACTGACGCCCTTGTTGCGCCGAGCTCTGAAGAAGCATGTGGTGCGGACCCAGATGCGAACCGCTCAGCGGGGCTCCATCCCTATCGGGGCTAGCGCGCACCTGGATGCAGGCACTTTGACTTGCCTTTGGTCCTGGGCTTGTCGAAGAATGCAAACGGATCGGAGAGTGTCGCGACTTGCGGAGACCCTCAATAACTTGCGGGCAGTGGGCACCAGTGCTACATCGGTCTTCTGCAACGCCGCATTCCTTTTGTCTGCCGCTGAACGCCAACGTTGATATGGCTTCTTCCTGAAGTGTTCTGGCCCGCTACGCAAGGAGCAGCCGTGACGACGCCTAACCGCGGGCCAACATTCACAAGTCGATCGCCAGCAACTGCGCGGCAAGCCCCTGCGCCAAGCCCCGGTCCTCCAGCAAGGTCCGGTGGTCGCAGCCGGCGACCACGCCTTCGCGGCGCACGTCGGACAGCTCGCTCCAATCGCGCAGCTGCTGCGGCACCTGCATGACGCTCTGTTCGGCGCGCCACACGTGCGCCGGCACCCGGCAGGGACGCCAGGCATGGCGGCGCATCATGGCCCCGTGGTTGATGCGCGCCCAGGCGCGGTACTCGGCCGCCTCGGTGCCGTCGCCATCCGGTTCGGATGACACGAACTGCTGGTGCAGGAATGTGGTCGCCAGCAGCTTCTCTTCGTCATCGAGCCTCGCGAACAGCGCCTGCCAGCGGGCGCGCATGGCGGAGCGTTCAATCCAGGCGCCCACCACAGCAGGGGCGTCCGCCGGCACGAGGTCGGCCTGCGCGCGCAACTGAGTGGCGATCGGGCGCATCACGTCCAGCAGGCCGAGGAAACGCAGGTCCGCTTTGCGGTCGGTCAGCTGCCGGGCCACTTCGAACGCCAGGTCCCCGCCCACCGACCAGCCGAGCAGCGCCACCGGTCCGCGGCCGACGGTGTCGACGATGTAGCGGCTGTAGCCGGCGGCCAGCTCCTCCAGACGCCAGCCATGCCAGCGCGCGCGCGTGAGCGTGTGGCACACGAAGCTGTGCACCGGGCGATCCGGCGGCAACGCGTCGAGGATGGCGCGGTACTCCAGCGCGCTGGCGAACAGGCCGGCAAAGCAGAACAGCGGCACCCGTTCGCCGCGGCTGTGCATGACGTGGATGCCCTCGGGATCGGGCAGCACCGGCGCTTGCGCGGCTCCTCTTTCCTCCTCAGCGGTGGCGAGCGCATAGTCGGCCCTCGCCTGGAGCAACGGCGCTGCAGCCGGATCCTGCCGGAGGAAGGCAGCCAATGACGCGGCGCTGCGACGGTCGAAGACCACGCCGGGGGCCAGCTCCACCTGGAACAGCTTGCGCAGCCGCGCCGCCAGCTTGATCGCCAGCAGCGAATGCCCGCCTAGCTCGAAGAAGTCGTCGCCCGCGCTGACCGCCGGACGCTTCAGCAACGCCGCCATGCAATGCGCGATCGCGGCTTCGACCGCATCTGCGCTCGTCGCTACGGGTTGCACAGGCTCTTGGCCGTCGGCCGCCATTGCGCGCAAGGCCAGGCGATCGATCTTGCCGTTCGGAAGCCGAGGGAATGCGGCAACGCAGGTGTAGCGCACGGGCAGCATGTGCGCCGGCAGCAACGCTGCCAGCTGCGCACGCAGGCGCTGACGGCCGTGCTCGCTCGCGAGCTCTGCATCGGCGACCAGAAAGGCCACCAGCTCCGATGCGCCGCTGGGGTCGTCGAGCGCCAGCACGACCGCCTGGTTCACGCCGGGCAGCGTGAGCAAGGCCGCTTCCACCTCGGCCGGCTCGACGCGGAAGCCGCGGATCTTGACCTGGTGGTCGGCCCGCCCGGCCAGCCGGATGCCGCCTTCGGGCAGCACATGGGCGAGGTCGCCGGTGCGGTACAGGCGCGCACCGGGCATGAAGGGATCGGGAACGAACGCGCCGTCCACCGTGCGGTTCAGATAGCCGCGGCACAGCTGCGCGCCGCCGACATAAAGCTCGCCGAGCGCGCCGGACGGCACCGGCTGCATCGCCTCGTCGAGGACATGGACGCGGTTGTTGGCGAGCACGCGGGTCAGCGGCAACACGTCCGGCACGGCGCCTTCCTTCGCGACCCGATGCACCATCACGCCGACCGTCGTCTCGGTCGGCCCGTAGTGGTTGTAGACAACGCACTCGGGCGCCAGCCGCGCGATGCGCTCGACGAGCGCGCCCGGTGCGGCTTCACCGCCCAGCACCAGCGTGCGAGGCAGCCGCGGCGCGTCGCATTCGAGCAGTGCCTCCAGATGCGACGGAACCATCTTCAGCGCATCGATGTCGGCGCCCGCCATGAAGCGCGCGAAGGCCTCGGCGTCCTCGACTTCGTGGCGGTCCGCCACCACCACGCAGGCGCCGTTGAACCAGGCGCAGAACAGCGCGGTGTTGCCGAGGTCGGCCACCACCGAACTGGCCAGCCCCCACCGGCGGCAGGTGCCGAGGTCCATCGCCTCCGACGCGGCGGCGACGTAGTTGAGCAACTGCCCCTGCCCGATCACCACGCCCTTGGGCCGACCGGTCGATCCTGACGTGTAGAGCACATAGGCCGGGTCATCGAGGGAGGGCTCATGCATCGGCGGCGTGGCAGGAAAGGGCCCCAGGTCGATGTCGGCAACCAGGGCTTCGGCGCACGGCGAAGGCGCTGCGGGGTCCATCGGCGCGGCACGCAGCACCAGGGCCGGCTGCGCATCGGCGAGCAGCGCGTGGCGGCGGCCAGTGGGCCAGTCCGGCTCCAGCGGCAAGTAGCCTGCGCCGGCTCGCCAGGCCGCGAGCATCGCTACCAGCAGGTCGGTCGAGCGCGGCAGTTCGAGCGCCACCAAGGCCCCTGGGCGCACGCCGTGCATCTGCAGCCAGTGCGCCATGCGGTTGGCGCGCGCGTCGAGCTCGCGGTAGCTCAAACGCTGATCGCCGGCTTCGATGGCCGGCGCGTCGAGCTGTGCCCAGCGGGCGATGCGCGCGGCCAGCGTCTGCGCGCCGAAGTCGGCGGCCGGACCGTGCAAGGCACACAGGGCGCTGCGCTCCTGCGCACCGATGCATGGCAGCTCCGACACGCTGCAGTCGGGCCGCGCGAGCGCGCCTTCCAGCAGCGTCACGCACTGTTCGAGCAGGCGGTCCACCGCCTGTTGCGAATACAGCGACGCATCGGCCTGCACTGCCAGCGTGCCGCCGTGTTGCGACCAATCCACCTGCAGCGCCAACTCGAAGCACGACATCGCGCCGGGTAGTTCTGCCACCCGCCAACCCGCAACGTTCAGCACCGGTGTGTCATGGAAGGCGAAGCCCACGGCCAGATGAGTGTCCTGAGGCGGCGCATCGACCGCCCAGTATTCCTGCGCATGGACATGTGCGGCCGCCACACCGGCCAGGCGCGCGAGCCATCGGGCGAACGGTTCGTCTCTGGCGACGCTGATCCCCAGCGGCAGCACTTTCTCGAACACGCCGACTGCACCCTGCATCACCTCGTAGTCGCGCCGGCAGTCGTGTTGCCAGCCGCCAGCGCAGCCGTCGAAGCCGGTCAGGCGCGCCATCAACAGCCACCACACGGCTTGCAGCAACACCTCGGCGTCGGTGCCCGCGGTAGCCGCGAGCGCCGCAACCCGGCCAATCATTGCGGCGTCGATGCCGCGCTCGGCACTCAAGCGCGATGCCCCCGCCTGCGGCGCGCCCCGCTTGCGGTACGCCAGGCGCGGCGCGGCCAGCGTGCCGGCCTGCTGCAGATAGCGGCTCCAGTAGGCGCGCCCGGCCTCTGCCTCTTCACCATGTTCGAGGTCCTGCCGCCATTCGACGTATTGCGGGTACTGGAAGATGTCCGCGGCATCGTTGGGCCCATCGCCGCGGTAAGCGGCCGCGATGTGCTCGGCGAGCACAGCCAGGCTTCCACGGTCCGCCACCAACGCACTGACGTCCAGCGTCAGCGCATGGCGCGCTTCGGCGTTGCGGGCGAGCCGGGCGCGCAGCAGCCGCGCTCGCGCGATGTCCAAGGGCTCGCCGCTTGCCCGCCAATCGAATGAAGGCGCTTGACCCGGCAGCATCCGCAAGCCGCGGAAGCCGGTGACTTGCCGGATCGACATGCCCAGCGCATCGTGGGCGTGCACGGCGGCGGCCACTGCGGCACGCAAGCGGGTGGGGTCGACCTCGGCTTCGAAATCGATGCGAAGCAGATGAACTGCCTCGGCCGCCCGCGCGCCCCCCATCGACAGCACGGCGCGCTGTTCCGGGCTGAGCGCAAGCGTGGTTTCGCTGTCCGCGAGCACGACCGTCATTCGTCCACCCCCTGCAGCTCGGGCACGGCCAGCTCGGCGCGATCGAACATCGCGCCCATGGCGACCACGATTTTCCTCGGGCCTTCGTAGGGGTCGCGCGCGTGCGCGGCGAGCATGTTGTCGAGCATGACCACGTCGCCCTGTCGCCAGTCGAAGCGCACCGCGCATTCCTCGTAAGCGCGGCCGATGGTCGCCATGGCCTCGTCGGGGATCGGCGTGCCGTCGCCGTAGTACACATGCCGCGGGATGCGCTCCAGGCCGACCATGGCGAGCAAGTCTTCGCGCACGTCGGGCTCCAGGCAGCTGACGTGGTGCAACTGGACCTGGTTGAAGAACACACGCTCGCCGGTCAGCGGGTGCGTGATCACCGCCGGACAGCGCGTGCGTGTCTGCAGTGTCTGCGCGTCCAGCCAGCGCCAACCGGTGCCCGCCTGCGCGAGCCGAGCTTCCACCTCGGCCCGGTCGTCGGTCTTGAAGAAGTCCTGCCAGCTCACGTCCAGCCGGGGCGTGAAGGTGCGCACATACAGCAGCTCCTTGCGCTCGAGCTCGCGCACCAGCTGCGCCGGCAGCCGGCGCAGCATGCGGCGGCAGTCGACGATGGGCGTGGCGCCGCCCACCGGCGACGGCAGCTCGCAGAAGAACCACTGCTTGCGCGGCCAGCGCTCAAGGTGCGAGCTTTCGTTGTGGAAGAGGATCATCTGCCGCTCCGGGTAGGGCGTGGAGCGGTAGGTGTTGCGGCCCCCCTCCTTCTTGGGCAGGTCGCCGTAGCTGCCGTACAGCTCGGGCTCGATGGCCTCGGCGAAGGCTTCGAAGTCCTGCGGCGTCTTCAGCCCGAAATTGCGGAACAGGATGCCGGCATGCCGGCTCAGCTGGCCCTCGATGAGTTGGCGCTGCTCGCGTGCCCAGGCCACGGCGTCGATGTCGCTGCTCGTCGCCTCGATCACCAAAGGGAACTCGTGACCTGGCGCCAGGAACGAGGTGCGCACCAGCGAACGCGCGGGCGCCGCCGGCCGCTTGGCGATCTTCTTGAGCTTGTCGAGCTTGCCCGCGGCGGGCGACGGAATGGACACCATGGGAGGTTCCTCGATGCTTGAGATGCCGAAGCTCTGCAAAGGCGAATCCGGTGCGGCAGCGACGCGCTGCAGCAGCTCGGCCCAGGCGGCGCCCACGCGCTCCAGCGTTTCGCGCCGGTACAGCCGGGTGGCGTACACCCAGTCGACGGACAGGCCCTGCGGACCTTGCGCCGCGAACACCGCGAGGTCGAATTTCGAGCTGGTGACCGGCGCCGGCAGGGCCTCGACCTCGAGCCCCGGGATCTCGAACCGGCCGCCCGGCGTGTTCTGCATGACGAACAGCGTCTGCACCAGCGGGTTGTGCTGCCGGCTGCGCGGCACGCCCGCGTACTCGACGACCTGGTCGAACGGCACCTCCTGGTGCTCGAACGCGGAGAGGCTGCTTTCCTTGATGTGCGCGAGCCACTGGGCAAACGTTGTGGCGCCCGCAGCCCGCCGCGAGCGCAGGGGCACCACGTTGACGAAGAAGCCGATGAGGTCTTCGAGCTGCGGATGGCTGCGGCCCGCCACGTCGGTGCCGATCACCAGGTCGTCGGCGCCGGTTTCCTCATGCAGCAGCAGCGAGAAGGCCGCGAGCAGCACCGTGAAGAGGGACGTCTCATGCGCCCGGGCCAGTTGCTCCAGCCGGTCGGTCACGGTCTTTGTAATCTCCAGGTGAACCGCGTCGCCGGCGCTTGAGGCGAGCAGCGGCCGTTCGCGGTCTGGCGGCAAGGACGACACCGGCGGCGCGCCCGCGAGATGGGCGCGCCAGAACGCGCTGTCCTGCGCAGCCGAGGCCTCGAGCTTGCGGCTGTGCCACTCGGCATAGTCGGCGTATTGGATCGTCAACGCGGGAAGCATGGGCGCGACGCCAGCACACAGCGCGCTGTAGACCGCCACGAATTCCTTGACGAACACGGCCTGCGACCAGCCGTCGAATGCGATGTGGTGCACGCAGAGAAGCAGCACGTGCTGGGTCGGTGCGAAGCGCAGCAGCCGCGCCCGCAGCAATGGGCCGGACGCCAGATTGAAGGGCCATGACGCCAGCTCTGCCAGTGCTTGTTGGGCCTGCTGTTGCGCCGGCAGCTCGGTGCATGCGAGGTTGACCGTGAACGGGGCATCAATGATCGCGACCGGATCGCCGTCGTCATCTTCTACGTAGCGGCTGCGCAGCACTTCGTGCCGCGCCACCAATGTGTCCAGCGTTTGCTGGAGCCTCGCCACATCGAGTGGGCCCGACAGGCGCAGCGCGGCGGAGATGTTGTACGCGGCTCGGCGATCCGGCGCGCCCGCCTCGGACATGCGCTCGACGAGCCACAGCCGGCGCTGCGTGGGCGACAGGGGCGCCCTGTCGGTGCGCGGCAGCGGTCGCAGGTCCGTCGACGGTGCGGCCAGTGCGGTCGGCAGGCAGGCGGCGAGGCGATGCAGTTGCGGGCACTCGAACACACGCCGCAGGGGCAGATCACGCTGCAACTCCGCACGGACGCGAGCGATCAGCCGGGCCGCCATGAGCGAATGGCCGCCCAGCTCGAAGAAGTTGTCCAGCCGTCCGACGCGTTCGATGCCCAGCACTTCGGCCCAGATCGCCGCCAGTGCTTGCTCGACCTCGCCTTGCGGCGCTTCGTAGCCGGCTTCGCCCTGCTGGGGCTCAGGCAGCGCCTTGCGGTCGATCTTGCCGTTGGTCGTCTTGGGCAGGGCATCCAGCACGACGATCGCGCCGGGCACCATGTAGTGCGGCAGCTTCAGCGCCAGCCGCTCGCGCAGGCTCGCTGCCTCAGCGTCCTCGCCTGCCACATAACCCACCAGCCGCGGCCCGGCCTGGGCCACCACCACCGCCTCGCGCACCTCGGGCTGCGCCAGCAGCTGAGCCTCGATCTCGCCCAGCTCGATGCGATGGCCCCGGATCTTCACCTGGTGGTCGATGCGACCCAGGTACTCCAACTGCCCGCAATGGGCCCAGCGCACGAGGTCGCCCGTGCGGTACAGCCGTGCGCCTTGTCGGTCGCAGGGATCGGCGATGAAGCGTTCGGCGCTCAGCCCAGCTCGCCCCGCGTAGCCGCGCGCCAAGCCCACGCCGCCCAGGTACAACTCGCCAGCCACGCCTTGCGGCACCGGGTTGAGTTCGCCATCGAGCACATGCAGCCGGGTGTCCGCAATCGCCCGGCCCAGGTGCAGCGGCCCGTCCTCCACCCGGGCGACTGCCGACCAGATCGTGGTTTCGGTGGGCCCGTACATGTTCCACAGGTCCACGCCTTGGGCGCGCAGCTCCTCGGCCAAGTCAGGCGGCAGTGCCTCGCCGCCGCACAGGCCCTTGAAGCGTTTGAGCGGCGCGGCCGGCCAGCCGCCGGCACGCAGCAGCCGCCAGCCCGATGGCGTGGCCTGCAGCACGGTGGCTTGCGACTGCTCCACCAGTTGCGCCAGCGCCGCGCCATCGCGCACGGTGTCTTGCGGCGCCATCACTAGACGCGCCCCGCACGTCAACGGCAGGTACAGCTCCAAGGCGGCGATGTCGAAGGACAGCGAAGTCACCGACAGCAAGGTGTCCTGCGCATCGAGCCCGGGTTCACGCCGCATGCTGTGCAGGAAGTGGCTGAGCGCCTTGTGGCGCACCATCACGCCCTTGGGCCGGCCGGTGGAGCCGGAGGTGTAGATGAGGTAGGCGAGCTGCTCGCCGTGCAGCGGCACTTGCGGGTCGTGCTCAGGCTCGGCGCTCAGGTCGAGGGTGTCGAGCTGCAGCACCGTGAGCGGCTCCTCGACGCGGATGCGATCGCGCATGGCGCTGTGCGTGAGCATCAGTGCAATGCCGCTGTCCTGCACCATGTAGGCCAGGCGCTCGGCGGGGTACTCCGGGTCCAGTGGCACATACGCGGCGCCGGCCTTCAGGATCGCCAGCAGGCTGACGACCATCTCGGTGGAGCGCTCCAGCGCGAGGCCCACACGCTGTTCGGGGCGCACGCCGCACTCGATCAACCGGTGCGCCAGGCGGTTGGCGCGGCGGTTCAGCTCGTCGTAGCTCAGCGCCTCTTCGCCGAACACCAGCGCCGTCGCCTGGGGTGTCTGCCGCACCTGCTGCTCGATCAGCCGGTGCACCGGTTCGCTGTGGGCAAACCGCTGCGTGTTCTCGCCCCACTGGCGCAGTTGTTCTTGCTCGGCGTCGTCCAGCAGCGGCACGTCAGCAACCGCCGTCTCGGGCTGCGCGGCCAATGCCTGCAGCATGGCCTCGTAGTGCTTGGCGAAGCGGGCAACAGTCGCCGGCTCGAACAACTCGGCCGCGTAGGCGAAGCCCGCGTGCACCGAGCCGTCCGGGCCCTCCGTGGTGTCCAGCGTCAACTCGAACTGCGCAGCCTGGCTTTGCAGGTCATAAGGTTCGAGTGTCAAACCGGGCAGCTGCTGCAGCGCACGGTGGTCTTCGCGCTGGTGGTTGAACATCACCTGGAACAGCGGCTGCTGGCCCAGGCTGCGCTGCGGCTGCAGCGCTTCCACCAGTTGCTCGAATGGCAAGTCCTGGTGCGCCTGCGCGCCCAGCGCCGCTTCTTTCACCTGCACGAGCAACTGCTTGAGACTGGCGCGTGGTTCGATGACGCTTCGCAGCACCTGGGTGTTGACGAAGAAGCCGACCACACCTTCGGTCTCCGGGCGATGCCGGTTGGCGATGGGCACTCCGACGCGGATGTCGCCCTGCCCGGTGTAGCGGTGCAGCAGCGCCTGAAATGCCGCGAGCAACGCCATGAATAGCGTGGCGCCTTCCGCTTGCGCGAGCTTCTGCAGCTTCTTCACCAGCTGAGCCGGCAGCTCCAGTCGCAATTGGCCGGCGCTGTAGCGCGCGTCGGCACGCCGGGGGTGGTCGGCGGGCAGTTGCAGCACCGGGTGATCGGTACCCAGTTGCTGCTTCCAGTACGCGAGCTGGCGCTCTTTCTCGCCGGCTTCCAGCCAGCTCCTTTGCCACTGCGCGTAGTCCGCGTACTGAATGCGCAGCGACGTGAGCTGCAGCGCCTCGCCGAGCACGCGGGCGCGGTAGTGCGCCACGAACTCGTCGACGATGAGCTGCATCGACCAGCCGTCGGAGACGATGTGGTGCATCACCACCACCAGCAGGTGCTCGTCATGGCTCAGCCGGACCAGGCCGAGGCGCAGCAACGGGCCGCGGTGCAGATCGAACGGCGTTCGCCCGATCCGAGCCGCTTCGTGCGAGGCGCGTGCTTCGCGCTGGGGCGCATCGGTGAGATCGATGACTTCGAGCGTGGGCTCGGCATGCGGCTGCACGACCTGCGCCTGTTGACCATCAACCTCGGTGCGAAACACCGTGCGCAGCGATTCGTGCCGCGCGACCAGCGCGGCAAAGCTCGCGCGCAAGGCCGCCTCATTCAGCGCACCTCGCATCCGCAGCGCACCGGCGATGTGATACGCCGTGCTCTCGGGCTCCAGCTGCCACAGGAACCATTGGCGGCTCTGGGCATGCGACAGCGGCAGCGGATTCGCCTTGCGCGCCGCATCGAGCGCGGGGATGACCGCGGCAGGCGCAGCCTCTCCGCCAGCCACCGTGCCGGCCAACCCGCTGAGCGTAGGCCGCTCGAACACCGCGCGCGGGCCCAGGGCGATGCCCTGCTTGCGCGCTCGCGCCACCACCTTCAGGCTCAGGATCGAGTCGCCGCCCAGCGCAAAGAAGTTGTCGTGACGGCCCACGCGCTGCACACCCAGCACCTCGGCCCAGATGGCCGCCAGCACCGGCTCCACCGGCCCCCGGGGCGCTTCGTAGTCCACGCCGCTGCGGGCCTGCGGCTGCGGCAGGGCCTTGCGATCCACCTTGCCGTTGGCATTGAGCGGCAGGGCCTCCAGCACCACGATGGCGCCGGGCACCATGTAGTCGGGCAGCGTGCGGCCCAGCCGCTCGCGCAGCGTTTCGGCCTCGACCCGCTCGCCCGGTTTCGCGACCACATAGCCGCACAGCGCGGCGCGTCCATCCTCGTCGTCGCGCGCGATGACTTCGGCCTGGTCCACCTCCGGTTCGGCGCGCAGCGCCCGCGCCACTTCCGAAAGCTCGACGCGGTAGCCGCGGATCTTGACCTGGTCGTCGACGCGGCCCAGGAACTCCAGGCTGCCATCGGCCAGCTGGCGCACCCGATCGCCGCTGCGATACAGCCGCTCGCCCTCGCCGAACGGGCTGGCCACGAAGCGTTCGGCCGTGTGCCCGGCGCGGCCCTGATAGCCGCGCGCAACGCCCGCTCCGCCCAGGTAGAGCTCGCCCGCCACGCCGCGCGGCAACGGCCGCAAGTCGGCGTCAAGCACAAAGGCCATGCCATTGGGCAAGGGCTGGCCCACCGGCAAGCTTGCAGCATCGCGCCACGCGCACGCCGCTTCCTGCGTCAGCATGCCCACGGTGGTTTCAGTCGGGCCGTAGTGGTTGAGCACTCGGGTTTCGGAGCGCAGCGCGGCGATGCGGTCCAGCAGCTCCCAGCGTGTCGCCTCGCCGCCCAGCACCAAGGTGTGCCGCGGCAGCACGTCGTGCGGCCGGCTGGCGTTGAGCAGGGCCTGCAAGTGGCTCGGCACGATCTTCAGCACGTCGACGTGGTGACGCGCCATGTACTCGGCAAAGCGGTCGGCGTCGAACGCGCGCTCGCCCGCCACCAGGTGCAGCAGCCGCCCGGAGCACAGCGCGCCGAACAGCACGGTGTGGCCCAGGTCTGCCGCCACGGTGGAGACCATCGCCATGCTGGTGGCGCTGTCCGGCAGAGCGAGCCGCGACAGAACCCCGCTCACGTAGTTGGCCAAGGCCCCGCGGCTGACCACCACGCCCTTGGGGCGACCGGTCGAGCCCGAGGTGTAGATGAGGTAGGCGGCCTGTCCGGGATGGAAGGGCTGTCGCGGCAATGAGGGTGCCTTCGCGCCGTCCAGCGCCAACGGCAACACCGGCACCTCGGGCTGCCACAACGGCGGGTCAGCGATCAGCATCAGCGCCATGCCGCTGTCGCGCGCCTGGAAAGCCAGGCGATCGGGCGGCAGGGCCGGGTCCAGCGGCACACACCCACCACCGGCCTTGAGCACCGCGAGCAAGCCGAGCACCAGCTCCATCGAGCGCGGCGCATGGATGCCCACCCGAACCTCCGGCCCCACGCCCTGCGCGCGCAGGCGGGCGGCCAGCGCGTTCGCCATCGCATCGAGCTCGGCGCGAGTGACGACCTCGTCCTCGTACTGCAAGGCGGGCGCTTCGCCGGCCGCGGCGACGCTGCGCTCCCAGCAGGCCAGCACGTCGTGCTCCGGGCCGCAGGGCGCTGCTTCCCCGGCCGCCTGGGACAGGTCCTCGACGGGCAGCAGCTCGAACAATGCCTGATCGGGTGCCTGCGCCACGCGGCGCGCCAGCTCCTGCAGCAGGTCGGCCATGCGAGCGACGGTCGGCTCATCGAAGATGTCGAGCGGATATGTGAGGTCGCAGGCGATCCCGTCCCCGCGCACCGTGAAGTCCAGGCTCAGGTCGAAATGCGCTT
>CBFHAS010000123.1:0-12787 GCA_965653625.1 uncultured Burkholderiaceae bacterium
TCGCCTTTCGAAAGGTGCCTGCCGAGGTAAACATAATTTATGGATAAGTTCTTAGGCACGCATCGCTGCGAACCCGAGGCAGCCGCCGCCCCGCCTTTCAGAACAACGCCATGCTGAGTTTGCGCCGGTACTGGTCGACGACCGGGTCGGAAGGCGTTGCGGCGACCATCCTGCCGGCGACCTCCAGCGTTCCCTTGGGCAAGGCGGCCTCGGCTTTGGCCGGCGCCGGCTTGCTCATCAGCTCGAGGATGGCGACGTAGTTCTTGCGCGCGGCCTCGTCGTTCCAGGTCTTGTCGCGCATGATGATCTCCAGCAGCTCATCCATCGCCTCGGTGAAGCGCTGGCCGGCGAAGTGCCTCTGCGCCAGCTCGAACCGTGCATCGAAGTCGCGCTTGTTGGCGGCAATGGCCGCGGCCAGCTGCTCGGGCGAGCGTGCGCTGCGATCCTTCTGGCAGGCCGCCAGCCAGTGACCGCAAGCAGCGAGGCGTGCGTCAAGCAACGCTTTGCCCGCGACCGGCTCGTACACCTGCCGCGCCTCGTCCACGCACCCCGCCACCAGCAACGCACGCAGGTAGTCGTAGCGGACGGCGTCATTGCCGGGGTTGATTGCAACCGCCTCCTGCAGCCTCTCCAGCGCGCTTTCGGTGTCGCCTTCGGCGAGCAGTTCCCCGGCCTGCTGCATTTCCTCGCCGGCCGCGACCTCTTCCACGCTGGGCACGTGCTTGTCGAGGAATTTGCGTACCTCGCCCTCGGACAGCGCACCCACGAAGCCGTCAACCGGCTGGCCGCCCTTGAAGAGCACGCAAAACGGAATGGACCGCACGCCGAACATCTGCGATAGCTGACCGGAGATCTCGGGCTGCTCGTCGGAGTTGAGCTTGGCGAGCTTGAAGCGCCCGGCGTAGGCGACCTCCAGCTTCTCCAGCACCGGACCGAGCGCCTTGCATGGCCCGCACCATGGCGCCCAGATATCGAGCAGCACAGGCTGCTCCAGGGACGCGTTGACGAGCTCGGCTTCGAAGTTCTGCAGGGAGATGTCGATCATGGAAGGTGGTGGCTCAGCCTCGGCGGTGCGATACCTGCGCCGCCTACAATGCGTGGTTCTTCAAGCACCCGGAGCGAGCGTTGAGCAGCGCCCCTGTCGTGGTCGGTGTGGTGATGGGCTCCAGCAGCGACTGGGAAACCCTGCGCACCGCAACCGAGATTCTCGCCGAGTTCGGTATCCCTTTCGAAGCGCGTGTCGTCTCGGCGCACCGCATGCCCGATGACATGTTTGCCTATGCCGAATCGGCCGCGGGACGGGGGCTGAAAGCCATCATCGCGGGCGCCGGCGGGGCGGCGCACCTGCCGGGCATGCTGGCGGCCAAGACCACCGTGCCGGTTCTCGGCGTGCCGGTCGCAAGCCGCCATCTGCAAGGTGTCGACTCGCTGCACTCGATCGTGCAGATGCCCAAGGGCATCCCGGTGGCCACCTTCGCCATCGGTACCTCGGGAGCAGGTAATGCCGCTCTGTTCGCCGTGGCCATGCTCGCCAACGAGGATGCGGCCTTGCGCAGCCGGCTGGAGTCTTGGCGTGCCCGTCAGACCGAAGTGGCCCGCGCCATGACGGCCGATCTCAAATGATCCTGCCCGGAGCCACCCTGGGCGTGGTGGGCGGCGGCCAGCTCGGCCGCATGTTCGTGCATGCCGCGCAAAGCATGGGCTACTTCACCGCGGTGCTCGACGAAGATTCCGCAAGCCCCGCAGGCCTGATCGCGCACCATCACTTGCGCGCCGGCTACGCCGACGATCAGGCACTGGCGCAGCTCGCGCAGCGCTGCGACGCCATCACCACCGAGTTCGAGAACGTGCCTGCCGTGGCGCTGCGCACGCTGGCGCGCCACCGCCTTGTGGCGCCGGGCGCCGATGCGGTGGCCGTGTGCCAAGACCGGCTGGCCGAGAAAGCGCATTTCGCGGCTTGCGGCGTGGGGTGTGCGCCTCACGCGGCCATCAAATCGGCCGAGCAGATGGCCGCCGTGCCCGACGACCTGCTACCCGGCATCTTGAAAACCGCGCGGCTGGGCTACGACGGGAAGGGCCAAGTGCGCGTGGCCACCCGCGAGGCGCTGGCCGCCGCATGGGAATCGCTGCAGCGCGCACCCTGCGTGCTGGAGCAGATGCTGCCTCTGGCCTACGAGGTGAGCGTCATCGTGGCGCGCAGCGCCGACGGCCGGCTCGTACACTTTCCTCTGCAGCAGAACCTGCACCGCGACGGCATCCTCGCTGTCACGCAGGTGCCCTCGCCCGATCTCACGCCTGAAGTGCAGCAGCGGGCCATCGGAGCCGCCGAGCGCATTGCCGAAGGGCTGCGCTATGTGGGCGTGCTGTGCGTCGAGTTGTTCGTCCTGGCCGATGGCCGCGTACTGGTCAACGAGATGGCGCCACGGCCCCACAACTCGGGCCACTACAGCATTGACGCCTGCGATGTCTCGCAGTTCGATCTGCAGGTGCGCACGCTCACAGGTCTGCCGCTCGTGGCGCCCCGGCTCCACTCGCCTGCGATCATGCTGAACCTGCTCGGCGACCTGTGGTTTCGCCAAGGGGAGCGCGAAACGGCGCCGCCGTGGGACAAGGTGCTGGCCTTGCCGGGGATCCACCTGCACCTGTACGGCAAGACCAGCGCCCGGCCGGGCCGCAAGATGGGTCACCTCACCGTGACCGCAGACAGCACCCCGCAGGCCCGCGAGGTTGCGCTGCAGGCCGGGGCGCTGCTGGGCCTGGCCCCGTTCTGAGGAGTCGCTGGCCGTGGTGCTCGACGGGTCCGACGCCAGCGCCATCGCACGCGCGGCCGCTGCTCTGGCCGCAGGCGAGTTGGTCGGCTTGCCCACCGAAACGGTGTATGGCCTCGGGGCGCGCGCCGATGACGATGCCGCGGTAGCGAGAATCTTTGCGGCCAAGGGACGCCCCGCGGACCATCCCCTGATCGTGCACGTGGCCGACGCCGACGCGGCGCGCACCTTCGCTGCGCATGTGCCGCCTGTGGCCGTGCGGCTGGTGGGGGCCTTCTGGCCAGGCCCGCTGACCATCGTCGTGCCGCGCGCCGAGGGCATAGCGTTGGCCGCTGCGGGTGGGCACGCCACCATCGGGCTGCGTTGCCCGTCGCACCCTGTAGCGCGGGCACTCCTGCTGGCGGCCCGAACCGCCGGGGTGCCGGGCGTGGCAGCACCGAGCGCCAACCGCTTCGGGCGCATCAGTCCCACGCAGGCCGAGCATGTGGAGGCCGAGTTCGGCCCTTCGATGATCGTGCTCGATGGCGGTGCCTGCCCGGTGGGCATCGAATCCAGCATCGTCGACTGTTCGCGCGGCCGGCCCGTGCTTCTGCGCCCCGGCGTGCTGACACGCACACAGATCGAGGCCGCCGCCGGGCAGACGCTGGCCGATCGCGACGACGAGTCACCGCGCGCGTCGGGGACGCTTGAAGCGCACTACGCGCCCCGAGCTCGGTTGCGCTTGATGAGTGCGCAGCAGCTGCAACTGGCACTCGAAGTGCTCGGGTCTTCGCCGCTGAAGCTGGCGGTATATTCAAAAGCCCTCCCCAACGGGGCGGGACCGGGCGTCAGGCATCGCCTCATGCCCGGGCGGGCCGCCGATGCGGCCCACGAGCTGTTTTCCGTGTTGCGCGAGTTCGATGCCGAGGGCGCGCAACTCATCTGGGTCGAGGAACCGCCGGCCACTCCCGAATGGGAAGGCGTGCGCGACAGGCTGCGCCGCGCCGCGGCGTCGTGAGGCTTCGATCCGTTCTTCGTGTATGGGGGAGACCGAATGATGTCGTGGGATAAAGGCTGGCGCACCATGCGCCGTGCTGCACTGGCGGTGGCGGGCTCGCTACTCTTGGTTTCGTGCGGCGGAGGCGATCAGGTGGAGCGATTCGTGCCCACTCGGGTGCTCGCCTTCGGCGATGAGCACAGCGTGATGGTCGTGTCGGACGGTGTTGCTCGCAAGTACACCATCAACTTCCGCGCCGAGCCGACGGAGGCCGCGCCGAGCCCGAGCATCGACTGCACGCAGTTGCCCATCTGGACGCAGATCGTGGCCAACTCATACGGCCTGCCCTTCCCCGAGTGCCTCGGCACCGCCACGGCAACGCCCAGCCGAATCTTGGCCACGCCCAACGCTCGGGTCGCCGGGACCAACAGCGTCACGGCACAGATCGACAGCTTCATAACCAGTCACGACCGCCCCGACCGTTTCAGCAACAAGGACCTCGTCACCGTGATGGCCGGCATGCATGACATCCTGGCCCTGCACGCCCAGATCGGCAGCGCCCCGGCCGACCTGCCGTACACCATGAACGACGCCCTGCGCGACGCCGGGGCTGCCGGCGCCGCGCTCGCCGCCCAAGTGAACCGCATCGCCGAGGCAGGCGGCAAGGTACTCATCGCCACGGTGCCCCGGGTCGGCTATACGCCGTTCGGCCAAACCGATGCCACGCAGCTGAACGCCCTCACCGACCAGTTCAATGAGCGCCTGCGGGTCAATCTCCTCAACGATGGTCGCCGCATCGGGCTGGTGCTCGCCGACCAGAACATCCGCGCTGTGGTTGAAGCAGCGAATCTGAACGTCACGGCCCCCGCCTGCACCGGCGACGCGCTCACCGACGTATTGCAGTGCGATTCGAAGACCCTCGAAGCGGGCGCCACGCCCAGCACCTGGCTGTGGGCCGACCGCCTGCACCTCAGCCCCGCGGGACATTCGAACATCGGGTCGCTCGCCGTGGCCCGTGCCACCGGCAACCCGTTCTGACACGACGGCTCTTCGCTGTTTTGCAACGCCACGCCGGGCGCCCCGTACAACGGCCTGCGGGCCGATGCCGATGCCGATGCCGACACCTGGCTGTTCGCGGACGGCCTCCATCCGACGACCCGTGGCCACAAGGCCATCAGCGATCTGTTCATTACGCAGTGCAGTCCTTCGGCTGGCTCTGACATTGCAACCAGGAACGACCCGCATGAGCCACAAGCCGACTTCTTTCGCGGTGTCACTGCACTGGCCGCTCTGCTTTTCGCCGGCACCGCTGCGGCCCAGACTCCGTCTGCTGGGCCGATCGTCTACAACACCGGCGTGGGCTACGGTTCTGAGCGGAGGCGAGCGACGAGGCATGCGCCGGGCGAGGAGGATCACGGCGTGTTTCGCACCGCCGGCCGACCATCCTCGGCCGCCCACTGCACCAACGCTTCCAACGCCGGACGCGCCGCACCGGCGGCAGGATGGTTGACCACCACCACCAGCACGTAACGCCGCCCGCTGTTCGACAGCACGTAGCCCGCCAAGCCGGTCACGTCGCGTAGCGAACCACTCTTCAGATGCGCACGGCCCAGATGTGTCTTTGTGCGCAGCAGGGTGCCGTCCACCCCGGTCACAGGTAGCGAACCCATCAGCTCCGGCATCGTCGGATGCGCAAAGGCGTGCTGAAGCAGCCGGGCCAGCAGGCCTGCGCTGGTACGCGACTGCCGCGACAGACCCGAGCCGTTGTCGACCACCGTGCCGGCCGCGTCCTCGCCGAAGCGCGACGCCAGCCATTCGCTCACCACCTGCCGGGCGGCCTCGGGCGTGCCCCGGCCGCGCAGGGCATACGCAAGCGACAGGAACAGTTGCTGCGCCATCACGTTGTTGCTGAACTTGTTGATGTCGCGAACGATTTCCGCGAGCGGCGGCGAAACGAGCGTGAACACCGGAGCCGCGGCCACCGGCGCGATCCCTTCCCGCACCGTGCCCGTGAGCCGGCCGCCCATGTCGCGCCACAGGCCGGCCAGCAACCGGGCGTTGTAGGTGATTGGCTCGATGTAGGCCACCGGCCACTGCCTCTCACCGCAGGTGCCGGCGTAGCTGCCGGAAAAGCGCAGCCGTGCGGGGTCGGTGAAGTCTGCCTTGAGCACGCTGCGCCAGTCCTCGCATGCGCCGGTCGATAGCGGCACCGACGCATCGGCCAGCACGCCAGCCAGCGGCGGATCGGCGGCAACCACCGCGATGCCGCGACTCGGGTCGGGAATGAAACTCAGCAGCAGCGCGCCGTAGTTCAGGAGCAGCGCATCGGGCTGCACGTTGTAGGGGCGCAGCGGCTCGCCGTCAAAATCAGCCGCTGCCGCGTCGGGCGGCCCGAAGGCGCTGCGATCGAGCACGATGTCGCCGCGGATCTCGCGCACGCCGAGCTGCTGCACGCGGCGCAGCAGCATCCACACGCGTTCCAGCACGAGCTTGGGGTCTCCGCTGCCCCGGATGACGAGGTTGCCCTCCAGGGCACCGTCCTTCACCGTACCGTCGAACCAGACGGGCGTGTTCCAGTTCCATGCCGGCCCGAGAAGATCAAGGGCGACGCTGGTGGTGACCAGCTTCATGATTGAAGCGGGGTTCACAAGACGTTCTGCCTGCCAAGCGACGAGCGGCGAACGCACTCCCACCTCTTGCACCACCGCCACCACGGCATCGCGCGGGATCCGCGCGCGATCAAGCGCCTGGACCACCTCAAGCGGCAAGGCGTGCGATGCCGCGATCGCGTGCAGCGGAAAACACAGCGCCGCCCAGAGCAGCACGGCCGATGCGAACACACGCGAAATGAAAAGCATGCAGAAGATGATCGCACGCGTCGCCGGCATGCCGGCCACCACCGTACCCTCGCCTAAACTTGCCCCATGGCGACCCTGCTGGCCTTCGACACGGCAACCGAGCGCATGAGCATCGCGCTCGCAGCTCGGGGCGAGGTGCGCCTGCATGAGGCTACCGGCGGCGCGCAGGCGTCCGCAACGCTGATCCCCGCGATCCGTATGCTGCTGGCTGAGGCCGAGGTGACGCTGTCGCAGCTGGACGCAATCGCATTCGGCCGCGGACCCGGCGCATTCACCGGACTGCGCACCGCCTGCGCAGTGGCGCAGGGGCTGGCGTTCGGCGCCGGCAAGCCGGTGCTGCCGGTGGACACGCTGCTGGCGGTAGCCGAGGACGCACGCGCGGGCCGCGAGCACATGCGCGTGTGGGTCGCCATGGATGCCCGCATGGACGAGGCCTACGCAGCCCACTACGCCTTCACGGCAGGCGGTTGGACCACCCTCGCCGCCCCGATGCTCATCACGCCGGAGGCGCTGGCTGCTCGCTGGCAGGAAGAGGCGCCCGAAGCGGTAGCGGGCTCGGCACTCGATGCATTCGGAGAGCGGCTGCGCCTCGGCACGGCACTGCGCTTGCCCGATGCCACGCCTCGCGCGCATGCGCTCCTCCCGCTGGCACAAGCGCTCTGGCAGGCGGGTGGCGCTGTCGACGCCGCGTTGGCGCTGCCGCTGTACCTGCGCGACAAGGTGGCGCTCACCACAGCCGAGCGGGAAGCGCTGCGCGCGTCACGCGACGCCGCCGCGACGGAGACCGGACGGTGAACGCGCTGCTGCACGGCACGCAGCGGCTGGAGCCCATGACGGTGGGCGAGCTGAACACTGTGGCGGCCATCGAGGCGGCCGCGTATGACTTCCCTTGGACGCGGGGAAACTTCATCGATTCACTGGCCGCCGGCTACCTGGCGCGGGTCCTGCGCGACGCCCACGGCGTGGTGATGGTCGGGTACTTCGTGGCGATGCAGGGCGTCGACGAGATGCACCTGCTTAACCTCACGGTGGCTCCATCCGCGCAAGGCCAAGGCCATGCGCGGCTCATGTTGGACGAACTGGTGGCGATGTGCCACAACATGCATGCGCGGCAGCTCTGGCTGGAGGTGCGCGAAAGCAATGAGCGCGCACGTCTCCTGTACACCCGCTACGGCTTTCGCCACATCGGCGTCCGCCGCGGCTACTACCCGGCGCTGTACGGTCGTCGCGAAGACGCAGACGTGATGACGCTCGACGTTCATGGAGGCGTTGATGCCTTGGAGTAAGCGGCAGACCGCGATGCTGCAGGAGATGGGCATCCGCGTCTGGGCCCCCGCCATCAAGGCAGACGACGCCCATCCCGAGAAGGAGCCAGTCGTCGTAACCGGCCGGGTGCCCGAGGCGCCGACGCCCGTCCTGGCGATCACCCCGGCTCGTCCTGAAGTCGTGCCGATCGCAGCGCCTGAAGGCGCACAGCCGGGCGCCACGGTCTCGCTGCGCAACCGGCCGGCTGGGATCGACACCATGGACTGGGACGCGCTGCGGAAAGCAGTGGCGGGGTGCACGGCGTGCAAGCTGTGCTCCAGCCGCACGCAGACGGTGTTCGGCGTGGGCCATCCCCGCGCACACTGGATGATCGTGGGCGAGGCGCCCGGCGAGCAGGAAGACTTGCAGGGCGAGCCCTTCGTCGGCAAGTCGGGCCAACTGCTCGACAACATGCTGCGCGCATTGGGGCTAGGTCGCCACGTGGCCACCGAGGGCACCGACCCGGCACGGCAGGTCTACATCGCCAACACGCTGAAGTGCCGCCCCCCCGGAAATCGCAACCCGGAACCGGATGAACTTGCCCAGTGCGAGCCTTTCCTCGTGCGGCAGATCCAGCTGGTGCAGCCGCGCATCATCCTCGCCATGGGGCGCTTCGCGGTGCAAAGCCTGTTGCGCAGCAACGAGCCGGTCGGCCGCCTGCGCAGCCGGGTGCACCATTATCAGGGCGTGCCTCTCATCGTCACCTATCACCCGGCCTATCTGCTGCGCAACCTCGAGGACAAGGCGCGCGCCTGGGACGATCTCTGCCTGGCCGCAGAGACCACTGCGGCGGGCTGACGTGAGCTCCGCCTCCCGGCCCATTCATGGCGCAGGCGACGCGCCCGGCACGCAGCCCGTCGACCATCCTGGCGAGCTCCTGCGCCTGCTGGCCGAAAACATGCCGGCGCTCATCGCTTATTACGAAGCGGGCTCGTTCACCTGCCGTTTCGCGAACCAGCGCTATGCGCAAACCTTCGGCTGGACCAGCGAATCCATCCTGGGCCGCACGTTTTCCGACGTAATCGGTGAGAGCGCCGCCGAGCAGATCCGCCCATACGTGGACCGCGTGCTTCACGAGTTGCAGCCCGCCGCCTACGAGCGCGTCATCGACACGCCAAAGGGCCCTCGGCACATCGAGGTCCATCTGCTGCCTCACGTGGCCGGCAGCGAGGCGATCGGCTGCTTTGTTCTCATCTCCGACATCACCAGGCACCGCCTCGCTGAAGCGGCGCTGCGCGAATCGGAAGAGCGGCTGGCGAAGTTCATGCACGCAAGCGTGGAAGGAATCATCTTCCACAAGGACGGCGTCATCACCGACGCCAATCCGCCCGCGCTGGCGCTGATGGGCTACCGACTTGCCGAGGTGCTGGGCCGCAAGGCGCTGGATTTCATCGCGCCCGACCACGTGGCCCGGGCGGCCTCGGTCATGGCCTCCGGCCAGGAGACCGCCTACGAAAGCGTGGTGGTCGACAAGCTCGGACGCCGCGTCCCGGTGGAGTTCATCGTGCGCACGGTGCACCGCAACGGCGACAGCACGCGAATGACCATCGTCCGCGACTTGCGCGACAGACACGCCGCGCAAGCCCGCATCCATCATCTGGCCCACCACGACACGCTCACCGGCCTACCGAACCGCGGCGCTTTCATGGAGCAACTGGACCACCAGATCGCCGGTGCGCGGGAGAACGGCGACCAGCTGGCGCTGCTGTTCATCGACCTGGACCACTTCAAGCGCGTGAACGACTCGCTGGGCCATCTGGTCGGCGACACGCTGCTGCGCACGGTTGCCGCGCGCATCACGGCGAGCCTGCGCGGCACTGATGGCGTCGCGCGTTTTGGGGGCGACGAGTTCATGGTGCTGCTGCCGCAGGTGGCACAGCAGGCTGATGTGGAGGAAGTGGCAGGCAAGCTGCTTCAATCCATCTGTGCGCCGCTGCATGCCGACGGCCGGCCGATCTCGGTGAGCGCCTCCGCGGGCATCGCCCTCTTCCCGCATGACGGCGGCACGCCTCAAGAGCTCATCAAGCACGCCGACACGGCGATGTACCTCGCGAAAGCCCGTGGCCGGGCCCACTACCGCTTCTTCGACCGCGCCATGGCGAGCTCGGCCTACGCGGCGCTCGTGATGGAAGGCGAACTCGCTCACGCGCTCGATCGCAGCGAGTTCGAGCTGTACTACCAGCCGCAGGTGAGCGCGCGCGACGGAGGCATCGTTGGCGCCGAGGCGCTGATCCGCTGGCATCACCCGCAACGCGGGCTCCTGCTGCCGTCGGCCTTCATTCCCGTGGCCGAGCAGCAGCGACTCATGCTGCCTATCGGGCAGTGGGTGCTGCGCGAAGCGGCCCGCGCTGCCGCCCGCTGGCACGCCGAGGGTCTGGCCGTGGCGCCGGTGGCGGTGAACCTGTCCACGATGCAGTTCCGCTCGCCGGGCTTCATCGACATGGTGGCGCAGGTCCTGCGCGACGAAGGCGTAGACGGCCACCTCATCGAGCTGGAGCTCACCGAGCGCATGCTCATGGACGACTTGGCCGAAGTGAGCGCCAAGCTGCGCATGCTGGCCGAGCTGGGCGTGCGCCTGTCCGTGGACGACTTCGGCACCGGCTATTCGTCGCTGGGGCACCTGAAGGAGTTGCCCATCGACAAGATGAAGATCGACGCTTCCTTCGTGAAAGACCTGCCAGACAACCGTGGCTCATCCGCGATCACGCGAGCCATCATCCAGATGGCCCGCAGCCTGGGCATCACGGCGATCGCCGAGGGCGTGGAAACCGAGGTGCAGCGCTCCTTCCTGACGCTCAACGGCTGCGACGAATTCCAGGGCGAGCTGATCGGCAAGCCCATGCCCGCATCGGCGTTCGAGCAGTGGGTGCGCAGTCGCGGGCCGCTGCAGCGGGGCTGAAGAAGCGCTCCGGCGATGCGCGAGTCGCGCTTCAGCGAACACCAGGAACGCGAATCGATCCCTTGCGGCACGCGTCGCGCACGCCGGCGCCACAGGCGATGGGCTTGAGCTCCTTGCTCATGCACACCCGCACTTCTGAGAGCTCGGGGCCCGAGCACACCACGACAATGCCGCGGTGGGTCAGGCCGGGATTGTGGTCGCGGATGGCTCGCGACACCGCCTCGGCGGTGGTTTCGTGCGTGCGGGATCCGGGCTCGAACTGCGGCGGCACACGGATGGCGCTGCGCGCCGCATCGGCAGTGCGGAAGTACCCCTTAGGGTCCAGGCCGCTGCAGCTGCCGTGCTTGCGCCACTGATGGGCGACCAGCTTCTCGCTGGGGAAGACCGACAGGCCCATCTCGCGCGCATCTTTCATCAGCGGCGCGCGGGTCGGGCAGGCGGCCGGATAGCCGCCTTCGGCGTACTGGGGCCACAGCCCGTGCAGCACGAAGCCGTAACGCCGACTACCGCACTGGCGACGATCCTCGGGATGCCTTTCGCAGTACACCGGCGACCATGAGAGCGCGAGCACGTAGTAGTCGAATTGTCCGGGCACGGTGCCGTTGGCTGGGGTCGGCCGTGCAAGCGCCGCGGAGGCGACGAGCGCCAGCACGACGAGGGTGAGGCTTCGGATCATGGCTACTGCGGTGTCGACGAGTCCAAGTGGCCGCCACTGTAGCGCTCGTCACTTCAAAACACGCCCAGCTTGTCGGCCGAGCCGAACACCGTACGCGTGAGCTCCGTCAGCTGCCGGGGCACGTTTTGCGAAGGCGGCGAGCTGGCCTTGGCGCTCCAGAACAATCTTCCGCTGGACACATCAATGAGCCGTGCGCGGGCGGAATAGCCCGTGATGATCTGGCCGCCGCCGATCGGCGCCGACACGCCGACGCCCACACCGACATCGCCCCCGACGTTGAAACCGCCGATGCCCAACGACAGTCCCGGGCTGGGGTGGCTGCCGTAAGGCACCAGCTGCTGCACGAGCACGGCGCGGGCGCCAGCCACCCGCGCCGCCTCCGCATGGTCGGAATCGCCTCGCGACTGGGCCTTCGACGCATCAGACGGCTCAGCGGCCATGATGGGCGTCGCACCGCGCGCAACGACCTCCGCTGCGACTCGCTCCCGGCACAACTGCCGAATCACCGCCTCTCGGGCATCGCATACGACGAACACGCGGGCGCCACGCAAGCTTGCCGCACCGCCTTGCTGACCTTGCTGATCAGCCCACTCGGCATCGAGCCGAGTCGATGCGCAAGCGGCCAACAGCGACGCTGCCGCTCCCAGGGCCGCGAACCGGCTTCGAGACCACAAATGGAGTGCGATACCTGCCATAACGTGCTCCTCTTGCGCGCGCGAGCTGCAGCCACGCGGTGGCGCACTTCAGGAACGAGCAAGGATAAGACAACCGGATCGGATCGCCGGGTGCGGGCGACTCTGCGTCAGCCACGGCCGCGGCCGCTAGATGTGCCCGCATCAATGTGCTGCTGCGTGACAAAGTGGCGCCGGGCGGCGCTTGCCGCATCAAGGAGGCCCGTTGCGTGGTCGACACCGTCGGTATCGTAGACGTTGGAGCCGGCATGCACTTCGCCCACAGTTCCCCCTGCATCACCAGTGCCGCGAGCCTGCGGCAGCAACTCATGGCGCGCGATCCGATGCAGCGAGCGATCGGCCTGCACGCCCTGGAAGTCGAGGTGGGCCGCTGCGCGAGCGGCGCAAAGGCTTCGCTCAGCCAGGAAGCCGCCCGCTTCGCGGCCCGCGGGATCCCCTATTACGCGCTGGACGACCGGCATTTCCAACACTGGGTGGGCCGGGCCGTGTCGTACTGGGAGCGCCTGCACGGCGCGGATTCCGATAGCCCTTGATTCAGGGCTTCGTTCGGACCCCAAATGCAGAACGCGGTGCCAACCTGTGGTTGGCACCGCGACTCCGGATGACAGCGTGA
>CBFHAS010000124.1:0-12470 GCA_965653625.1 uncultured Burkholderiaceae bacterium
TCTTGATCTTGCGCTCGGCGAAAGATGCCGGGCGCCAGTCGGCCACCGCGGCGGGGGCCAGGAACACGCCGAGCCGCGACGCAGCGGCCCGCACCGCGACATGCATCTGCTGGGCGGTACGCACGTCCACGCGCTGCACGCCGCGCGGCGTGGGAAGGTGCACCGGGCCGGCGACCAGCGTGACCTGCCCACCCGCCTCGCAAGCGGCCCGCGCGATGGCGAAGCCCATCTTGCCGCTGGACAGATTGGTAATGCCGCGCACCGGGTCGATCGGCTCATAGGTGGGCCCCGCCGTGATGAGCACCCGCTGCCCCAGCAAGGACTTGGGCTGGAAGAACGCCACCATGTCGGCCAGCAGATCCTGCGGCTCCAGCATGCGCCCCTCGCCCACCTCGCCGCATGCCTGGTCGCCCGCCGCCGGGCCCAGGAGCGTGGTGCCGTCGGCGCGCAGCTGCACCACGTTGCGCTGCGTGGCCGGGTGTGCCCACATCTCGCGGTTCATGGCGGGTGCGAGCAGCAGCGGGCAGCGCTCCACGGGCCGCGCCAGGCACAGCAGGCTGAGCAACTCGTCGGCGCGGCCGTGCGCCAGCTTGGCCATGAAGTCGGCACTCGCGGGAGCCACGAGCACGGCGTCGGCCTCGCGCGTGAGGTTGATGTGCGCCATGCGGTTGGGCTCGCGCGCATCCCATTGGCTGGTGTAGACGGGGCGGTTGGACAACGCCTGCAGCGTCGTCGCGGTGATGAACTGCTCGGCCGACTCGGTCATGACGACCTGGACCGTGGCTCCTGCCTTGACCAGCTCGCGCACCAGCTCGGCCGACTTGTAGCAGGCGATGCCGCCGGACAGACCGAGGACGATGTGCCTGCCGGCAAGGTCGAGACGCGATTCGGGTGTGGGGTCCGTGTCCATGCCGCCGATTATCCGGTTCCCCGGCGCGCCGAACGGTCTTGCCACGCCCTGCGTGGACAGCCCGCAGGCGAGCCGGCAAGATGCGCCTTCCTGCAGTCCGAGGGGGACCGGCGATGACCCACCGAACTCCGCGTTTCATCCGCACGGGCCGGGCCGATCCGCACGCGGAGCGTGCAAGCGCCATTGCCGGCCTGCTAGGCACGCCGGCGCAGGCCTCGCCGAAGTACTTCTACGACAAGCTGGGCTCGCATCTGTTCGACGCGATCACCGAGCTGCCCGAGTACTACCCCACGCGCAGCGAGGCGGCCATCTTCGCCGCGCACGGGGCCGAGATGGGGCGCGAGATCGGTGCGGGGTCGACCTTCATCGACCTGGGCGCCGGCAACTGCGCCAAGGCCGCGCGACTGCTGCCGCTTCTCGAGCCGGCACGCTACGTCGCCGTCGACATCTCCGCCGAGTACTTGCACGACGCTTTGCGCCGCCTGCAGCGCGAGCAGCCCGGCCTCGACATCGTCGGCGTGGGCATGGATTTCTCGCGCTCGCCTTCGCTTCCCGGTGACACGCTGCAGCCCGGCGCCCGGCCCGTGTTCTTCTACCCAGGCTCCAGCATCGGCAACTTCACGCCAGCGGAAGCCGAGGCATTCCTGCGCGGTGTGCATGCGCAGGCGCTCGGCGGCGGCCTGCTGGTCGGCGTCGATCTCGTGAAGCCCGTGGCGGTGCTCGAGGCCGCCTACGACGACGCACTGGGCGTGACGGCGGCTTTCAACCTCAACCTCCTGCGCCACCTCAACCGCCAGCTCGGCTGCGACTTCGACCCCCGGAAGTGGCGCCACGTGGCCTTCTTCGAGCGTGCGCAGTCGCGCATCGAGATGCACTTGGAGGCGCGAGAGGCCCTTCAGGTGCGCTGGCCCGGCGGCGTGCGCGCCTTTGCGCAGGGCGAACGGCTGCACACGGAGAACTCCTACAAGTACACCCCCGAGACCTTCAGCCGCTTGCTGGCGCGCGCGGGCTTCGAGGAGCAGCGCAGCTGGATGTCACGCGAGGCCGGCTTCGCGGTGTTCTGGGCACGTGCCTGAAGAGGCATGGACCCCGTTCTGCTCGCCCGCGCCCAGTTCGCGGCCAACATCAGCTTCCACATCCTGTTCCCCGCCATCAGCATCGCTCTGGGCTGGGTGCTGCTGTTCTTCCGGTGGCGCTGGCTGAGGACGCAGGCCGAGTCGTGGATCGTCGCGTACCGCTTCTGGACCAAGGTGTTCGCGCTGACCTTCGCGCTGGGCGTGGTGAGCGGCATCACCATGAGTTTCCAGTTCGGCACCAATTGGCCCGGCTACATGGAGACGGTGGGCAACATCGCGGGGCCGCTGCTGGGCTATGAAGTCCTGACCGCGTTTTTCCTCGAAGCGAGCTTTCTCGGGATCATGCTGTTCGGCCATGGGCGCGTGGGAGAGCGGCTGCACTTCGTCTCGACCCTGCTCGTGGCGCTGGGCACCACCCTCAGTGCCTTCTGGATCCTGTGCCTGAACTCGTGGATGCAGACACCCGTGGGCTATGAGGTGCGCGACGGCGTGTTCCATGCCACGAGCTGGCTGGAGATCCTCACCAACCCCTCGTTTCCGCTGCGCCTGACGCACATGCTCATCGCCTCCACGCTCACCGTGTGCTTTCTGCTGGCCGGCGTGAGCGCGTGGCAGATGCTGCGAGGCACGATCAATGCCTCCACGCCCCTGGTGCTGCGTGTGGCGCTCACCGTGGCCGCCGTGATGGTGCCGGTGCAAGTGCTGGTGGGCGATCTGCACGGCCTCAACACGCTCAAGTACCAGCCTCAGAAGATCGCCGCGATGGAAGGCATCTGGGAGACCGAACGCGGCGCGCCGCTGCTGCTGTTCGCCTGGCCCGACGAGCAGGCGCGCGCCAATCGCTGGGCTGTAGGCATCCCGCGCGCCGGCAGTTTCATCCTCACGCACGAGCTCGACGGTGAGATCAAGGGCCTCAACGATTTCCGGGGCGCACATCCTCCGGTGGCACCGGTGTTCTTCGCCTTTCGCATCATGGTCGGCATGGGCCTGCTCATGCTGGCCACCAGCTGGGCAGGCTGGTGGATCGGCCACCGCCGCGGCTGGGATCCTCGTGCGCTTCCTCGCGGCCTGCTGTGGACACTCAGCGCCATGACGTTCTCCGGCTGGGTGGCCACGCTGGCTGGCTGGTACGTCACCGAGATCGGCCGGCAGCCTTTCATCGTCTTTGGCCTGCTGCGCACTGCCGAGGTAGCCTCCGACGTGCCCTCCGGCATGATCGCCTCCACGCTCGCCATGTATGTGGCGCTGTACCTGGCCCTGGTGGTGGCGTACATCGCAGTCATCCGCTACATGGCCGAGACGACCGGCCGCGAGGAGGCCACACCCGCGCAGTTGCACAGCAGCGCCGCTGTGGCCAAAGCGGTGGAACAGGCCACATGAGCGCACGTGCACGGCCGTCGGAGCCGACATGACCTTCGACAGCGCATTGCCCGTGATCTTCATGGCCGTCATGGGCCTGGCCATGCTCGTCTACGTGGTGCTCGATGGCTATGACCTCGGCGTGGGCCTGCTCATGCCGCGGGCCAATGAGGCGCACAAGGACATGATGATCGCGACCATCGGCCCCTTCTGGGACGCGAACGAGACGTGGCTCGTGCTGGGCGTGGGCGTACTGCTGATCGCCTTTCCCCGGGCGCACGGCATGGTGCTCACCGCGCTGTACCTGCCGGTGGCGCTGATGCTGGTGGGCCTGATCCTGCGCGGCGTCGCCTTCGACTTTCGAGTAAAGGCACGCGACAGCCACAAGCCCCTGTGGAACCGTGCCTTCTTCGCCGGCTCGGCACTGGCCGCCGCCTCGCAAGGCTGGATGCTGGGCCACTACGTCACCGGCCTGCAGCCGGGCTGGCAATACCACATGTTCGCCGCGGCCATCGCGTTCGCGCTGCCGGCGGCCTATGTGCTGATCGGCGCCTGCTGGCTCATCCTGAAAACCGAAGACGATCTGCAGCGCCTTGCCGTGCGGTGGGCCAAGCTCGCCTGGCTGCCCGTGGTGGTGGGCATGGGGCTTATCTCGATCATCACTCCCCTGGTGAGCCCGACGGTGCGCGCCCGCTGGTTCAGCATGCCGGAGTTCATCGCACTGCTGCCCATTCCCCTGATGACGATGGTCGCGCTGCTGGCCCTGCGCGCGCTGCTGAACTCCGAGCGCGTGCTGGGCAAGCTGTGCTGGGTGCCCTTCGCGCTGGTGATCGCGGTGTTCCTGCTCGGCTTTTTCGGCCTGGCCTACAGCTTGTATCCCTACGTGGTGATGGACCGGCTCACCATCTGGCAGGCCGCCAGCAGCCCGCAGGCGCTGAAAATCATTCTCGTCGGCGTGGCGATCTCGGTGCCCGCCATCGCGGCCTATACGGTGCTGGCGTACCGTGTATTTGGCGGCAAGGCGCGCGACCTGCGCTACGCCTGAAGCCCCGCAGCCGCCGGACTACTCGGGTGCGCTGTAGGCGCCGCTGCGCAGGGCGGCGTCGGTGTAGTCCAGGTAGCCGACTTCCTTCAACCGGGCTGCCTCACCGTCGACCAGCCAGCCATTGCTGTCGACGCCCTGTTCGAAATGCACGTCGGGGTCGTAGGGGCTTCCGCGGCTTTCGATGTCGTCGATGTACTTCTGCATGTGATCCGCCGCGCCGTCGAGACGGTACTGGTTGATCTGCTGCTTCAGCTGGTTGAACGCCGGGCTTCCGTGCGTGGCGTAGTCAAGCTCCTGCTTGATCCAGTTGTGCGCCGCGTTACTGCCATTGACCACCACGTCGGCCAAGGGCGCGGGAGGTGGCATGCGCTGCGTCGTCAGGGGTTCCGGCGTGACGGCGGGGGACTCGGTGAACGCAGTCGGCGATTGCGTCTGCTGCGACAACCGTGCCGACAGCAGATCTCTCAGGCCGAAGGCCGAAAGTGACATTGAATTGGGGCCGCCCAGGGGTTTCATCTCCATGCCGATCTCCGCTCGCTGGCGAGTCGCAATACTACGGCAAGGCGTTCCCGTACACGAATGCGGCGCGGCAGCGCGGTGGCGATTCCCAGGCAGGCAGTGAAGGCGGTGGCCCACACCTCGCCTGTGAGCGCAAACATGAGCCCCGCCATGACGGCCAGCCCGATCACACAGCCCACCGGCCCCAGCATCCGCTTCAGCAGCGGCCCGATGCCTACCAGCGGCAAAGCCAATGCGGCCAGTGCGCTAGTCGCCATCCCCAGCTCGTCCATGCACCCCCTCCTTGACGAAGGGCCGATTCTGCAGCCGGATGGTGCACCCTGCGTGGCGCCGACGCCACGGTCTTCAGCGCACAGCGCGCAAATCGCACCGTGCGATGAACATTCAATCAAATCAATGCAGCGTGCGCTGCACCTCGGGCATCGCGAACTCGCGGCCGATGACTGTGCGCGCATAGAAATAGTTGAGCCGTGCCTGCGTGCCGAGCATGTCGAGATCGACGCGGCCGGCCTCATCACAGGGAAACGAGAAGAAGTGGCCCTGCCGGAACAGGGACCGGAAGCGAAGCTCGTAGTGGGCGGCACAGGCAGACACGTTCCCATTCATCTTTTGCTCCTTGGGACACCTGGTGGATGCCTTTGGGTTGCAGGTCGATGAAGCGCGGTTCAGCAGGGGTGCGCGAACGCGGCGAAGACGTGCAGCGGTTCACGGCTTCAGCGCATCGCGCTGCAGGTTCCGTCTGCCCCACGCCGGAAACAGAAGTCGCCGGTGAGGCTGGAGCTTTCCCAAGGCACCTGGACGCGCCCGGTCTCGCGCGCCACGGCCAACCGAACCTGTTTGAAGAGCAACTCCACCGGCAGCCCCGGCGCCTGCATGGCGGCCAGCAAGTGCTTGGTGTAGAGACTGTTCTTCTCCGCGGGGTTGTCCAGCGCCACGCCGCCGGGCGCGGTCGAAAAGGCAACCATGGACCCAAGGGGCGCCTCGACCGGCGCCAGACCCGCGGGCGTGGCGCCGCGGAACTTGAGGCGCCGTCCATCCGGGCCCACGATCTCCGCGCCGGAAAACGGGTTGTTGCGGCAGGCGTCGAGGATGACGATGTTAATGCCCTGCTGCATGGCGCCCACGCGGTCGAGCAGCTCGTTCAGGTCGGCACTCTTGCCCGGCACCTCATCCTCGGCGCGGATCTCGGTGTCCACCGGGAGCAGGTAGTTGCGGCCCTTCACCTGCACACCGTGGCCGGCGTAGAACACGACCCTTACGCGCGCATCGCGCCCGCTCACAGAGAACTGCCGGAATGCCTCGATCATGTCGCGCAGGGTGGCGTTCTCGCGCAGCGCCACCTCGAAGCCCAGGCCGCGCAGCGTGCCCGCCATGGCCTGCGCGTCGCTCACGGGGTTCTTCAGCGCACCGATGCGGTAGGCGCCGTTGCCGATGACCAGCGCGATGCGGCGCTCGCCGTCGGCGGGCGCGAAGGCAGAGCCGTTCGATGTGGCGCCCGCCCATGCAGGTGCCATCGCCGCTGCGGCGAGCGCGGCGGCCTTGGCACAGAGTCGGCGACGGGAGTGCTGCATCCTGCTGCGCCTCCTACGGCCTTGCAGGCAGCGCGTCCACCACGGCCACGCCATCGACGATGGGGCTGGCCCTGACCTTCTCCGTGATGCCTTGCAGCTGGCTTTCGGGCACGCGCACGTAGTAGTCGCCGAGCTGTCCCGGCCCGGCAGCGAGGCTGCCCTGCACCTCCACGAGCAGCAAGCGCATGTCGGCCTCGCGCGCGTCGGCCTTGAAGTTGAGCTTGAGGTACGGACCTTTTTCCACCACGCTGCCCTGGATGGCGCGCAGCTCGGTGGTGTCGTCATCAGTGCGCTGATTGATGAGGCCGGCGATCAACACGGCCTGCAGCGCCAACACGCCCAGCGCACCCGCGAACGCCGGACGCAGCATGGGCTGCGGCACCAGCGAGCCCAGCCAATCGCCCAGCCGTGCGAGCAGCGACGGCGGCGCGGCCTGGCGTGTGGCCTGCGGCGCGGGGCCTTCGTCGCGGATGCGGCGCAGTGCGCGTTCCATGCCGATCTCGCTGGACACGGGCGGCGCGTCCTCGTGCAGCTTTGCTTGTAGCGAGCGGTACCAGTCGAGCTGGGCCATCGCCTTGGGGTGCTCGCGCAGATAGTCGTCCACCCAGGCACGCTCGCCTGCGGCCAGGGTGTCGTTCACGTAGAAAGGAAGGAGTTCGTCGAATCGCGATGTCATGGCTTGGCTCCCGCCAGAGTTCCAGCTTCGCGCTGCAGCAGCATGGCCAGGCAGTTCTTGAGTTTCAGCCGCGCATGAAACAGGCGCGTCTTCACGGTGTTCTCAGGGCAGCCCTGGATCGAGGCCACCTCGGCCAGCGCCATGCCCTCGTAGAACACGAGGTGCACGCACTCGCGGTGATCCTCGGACAGGCGCTCCATGCATTGGCGCACGCCTTCCTGGCGCTGACGTTGAGCCAACATCTCGAAGGCGCCGGCATCGTCGGAAGGCACCGTCTCGGCCACCGCGTCCAGGTCATCGTGATGCGCATCGGGCTTGCGCGAACGCAGAGCCATCAGGAGCTTGTTGCGCGCAATGCCGATCAGCCAGGTGCTGAACTGCGAGTCGCCACGGAAGCGCCCGGGTTGGCGCCAAACCTCATACAACGTGTCGGCCACGATTTCCTCCGCCTGTGCTGCATCGCCGAGTTGCCTCAGCACGTAGGCATAGAGCCGCCGCGAGAAACCGCGATACAGCTCGCGAAAGGCCGCCTCGTCGGCCTGCCCGATGCGATCGAGCAGGTGCAACACCACGTCGTTGTCCATTGTCGGCGCGCCTCGATGGCGACAGCTGGGTGGAGTGCGGCCATGGTAATTCGGCTCCCTTCGTCGCTCACGCGGGTGTCCACGCTGCGGTATCCCTGAGGCGGTCATCACTCGCCACGGAACTGCACGCGGCGGTTCTCGGCGGCTGCTGCGGCGCGGCCGGGCAGCGGAGCATGTTCACCCAGACCGATGGCGCGCAGGCGGGCAGCGTCGATACCGTGCCTGGCCACCAGATAGCCCTTCACCGACTGCGCGCGGCGCTGCGAAAGCTGCTCGTTGTATCGCTTGGCGCCGGTGGCGTCGGTATGACCCTCGATGACCACCTGCTGCACCGACGGCAGCATGCGGATGCCTTCGGCCAGCGCATCGAGCTGGCTGCGGGCCGCGGGCAGGATCTGGGCCGAGTCGAAAGCGAACTGCACCGGCAGCGCCAGCGCCGAGGCACGCACGCGCTCGGGCCGCGCATCATCACCCGCGGCCACCACGTGCTGAGGCTGAGCGCCCTGCGCCGATGGCGGCTCGTCGAGCAGCCGCAGCGAGCGCATCTTGATGGCGGGCGGCGGCGGCGCAGGGTCGAGGATGCGCGCCACTTCGTGAGGGTCGACGGCTTCGTTCGTGCCGTACACGCGTACGTCGTCGGCAAAGGCGGAAACGGCGGCAAGCGCGAGCAGCAGGGTCGCAAGGAACGACGTACGGGCCATGGAGGTCTCCCGAAAGATGGATGCGTTCACCCCTGGGTTGCAGGTGGCTGCGTGGCGGTTCAAAGTTTTTCGGGGCCGAGGGGGCCGCATGCGCCTGGCTGAGCATGAGCACGCTCGCCGCGATGGCAGCCACAGCCAGGACACCCGCGGCAAACAGGGTGAAGAGCGGGTTCGGGGTCCGCGCCATTGGGGGCTCCTGTATCGAAGAAGCCGCGCCGGAGAAGGGATCCGGACGCGGCGAAAGGACCGTGCCGATCAGTTGCCGCGCGTTCCAGTGCGGTTCACGATTTTTGTCACGGATGCGGGCACGCTGGATGGGTTTCACACGGCTTGGCCGGTCGAAGAACCCGCACCCGTTTTCGCGCCCCCATCCCGCCTGCGATGGGGGCATGGCGATCGATGGCGGCCTTTTCAGGGCCCCGCCGTGAACTCCACCAGTTCGAAGGTCGTCGATTCCCTGAGCGAGTCGCCCACACGGGTCGACACCGTGTACTTCACCGTGCGCCTGACCTCAGGCGAGTACCACACCACGTGCTCGGTGCTCACCCCGCGCGCCGCGCCGCGAGTCGAGACTTGGCCGCGCAACACCACCTTCACCGCCCGGAACTTCCCGGCGCCCACCACCACGTCCTCTTCGCCTTCGACCCTGGCGCGCAGCGGCACCGTCACCTGCTCCACACGGCGCGGCATGTCGGGCAGCGTCTGACCGGGTTTGAGCGGCCCCGAAGCCAGCAGATACGGCGAGAACTCCGGCGGGGTCAGGTTCCAGCCGGGCAGCTGGTGAAAGCCCGGCTGCAGCGGCACGAGTGCGGTGCGCAGCTTGCCGTCTGAGGTGGTGCTCCAGGTTTCCGTCACGCCCTCGGGACCCGCGCTCTCGACGCGTGCGGTGAGGAACAGGTCGCCGAGCCGGAACTGGTCTTGCACGCGGTAGCGCCAGCTGTCGCCCGGCCGCGGCAGGCCCTCGCGTGCGCTGGACTGCGCGGCGCCGGAAGCCGCCGCCGAGGATGTCGCGGCCGGCGTTCCGAAGGCCGCCAGCCGCGTCTGCGCCAGCGCAGCGAAGCGGCCGTTGGGGTACTGGCGCAGGTAGGCGCGGTACTCGTCAGCTCGCGTCGAGGCCTGGATACTGTTCCAGAACGCCAGCTCGCCCGCGGCATCGACCTCGGCCGCCGCCTCACGCGCGGGCGCCACGCCCGGCACGAAAGCGAACTCGCCTTGCAGCGATGAGCTTTCCCAGGGCACCTGCTGCTCGCTCGTGTCGCGCACCACCCCTTCCCGCACGCGCTTGAAGACGTGCTCCACGGGCAGGCCCGGCGTGAGGATGTGCTTGGCAAGGTGGATGGCATACAGGCTGTTCGCCCCGCCCCCGCTGTCGGCCGCGAGCTTGCCCGGCGCGGTGGCATAGGCCAGCAGCGTGCCCACCGGTGCGTCCATCTGCGCCAGGCCTTGCGCCCTGGCGCCGCTGCGGCCGGCGAACGGGTTGTTGCGGCAGGCATCGAGGATGACGATGTTCACCCGGCTTCGCGCCGATGACATGCGCCCGAGGATGAAGCCCAGGTCGAGCCCGGCGATGGGGATCTCGTCCTCGCCGCGGATCTCGGCGTCTGTGGGGATCAGGTAGTTTCGATCCCGCAATTGCAGCCCGTGGCCGGCGTAGTACAGCACCGCCACGGCGTTCTCGTGCAGCCGGCCGCCGAAGTCGCGCAAGGCGTTGACCAGGCTATTGCGGTCGAGGTTCTCATGCAGCGCGACGGAAAACCCGGCCTGGCGCAGCGATTGCGCCACCAGCCGCGCGTCGTTCACGGGGTTGTCCAGCGGGTCTGCGCTGCGGTAGGCCGCGTTGCCGATCACCAGGGCGACCCGCTCCTCGGTGACCGCTGTGCCGCGCATGCGCTCGGCCGCGAAAAGCGTCGCGGGCAACCATGCCGCGAGCAGCAGCCACCAGACGATGAGGCGCAGGCCGAACCTCATGCGGCCCCCAGCATGGCCGCCGTGGCCCGCGGCGGCGGCAGCGACTCGAAGCACTCGAAGGCCGTCGGCTCGCCGGCCTCGCCGCACCACCACACTGTCGCGTCCCCGTCCGCGCAGACGCCGAGCACGCGCGAGGCCAGCGCATGCGCACTGTCGCCGGGCGCGGCCAGGCCGTCGCGTCCCAGCTCGGACAGGGCCCGCTCCAGGTCGCCGATGGTGTAGTCGACGTCGAGCACCCGGCGCACGGCCGCGTCGGCTGAGGCAAACCAGGCCTTCGCACCCAGGGCCCACGCCAGCCAGTCCATGGGCTGCGCCAGGGTGAGCGGGAAGTGGCGGCCGACGCGGTCTACGCTGGGCATGACGAGCCCGGCCCAGCCGCTGTCGCCGATCACGCCTGGGGAGAGCCAGAAGCGGCGGATGGGCGCCACCAGGTAGCCCGCGAGCCAGGCCTGGCCTCGCTCGGCTTGAGCCTGCGCCAGCCCGGCCTGCAGCCAGCCGTCCCAGCGCTGGATGAAGGCGTCCGGCAAACGGCGTGAGGCGAAGTCGCCGACGTTGGGGAGCTTGCCGAACCAACCCGGCGCGCCGGCGGGGGCGTTCATGAGCGCATCCCGCGATGCCGCCGGCATACCGACTTGGAGGCGCCGTGGCTTCATGACCCCTCACCCCCAGAGGGAAAGACGCCATTCACAGCCGCGATGGACATTGGAACTGCTCCAGCTCGCGTCGCAGCAGCGGGTTCTGTGGCGACAGGCTCTTCACCTCGAAGCGGGCCTTGCGCCCCTGCACGTCGAACACCAGCTGCACGCGATCCGGCGTGGCACCAGGATCGACGCGCACGCGGTCGAGCAGACGGTACAGCGCCCACGGGCCCTGGAACTCGAAGCCGGGCCCTGCCTGCCCGCCAGCGGCCACCACGCGCACCAGCGCCCGACCGTTGCCCGGACCGGGCCACTGGAGAGCCTGTGCCTGGCGAGCGCCGGGCTTGAAGCGCATCGCCTGCCCGTCCACATCGAGCGCGAACTCGGCCACGCCCGTATCCATCTCCAGCAGCCGGAACTCCAGCCGCGTGCCGAGCTGCCGGCCACCCTCGCGGAAGAAGGCTTCGCGGATGGCCTGCGCGCGCTGGAAAGGCTGCAGCGCCTCGCCGCCCTGCCCTGCGGTTCGCCAAGCCCACGGGCGCGCCGCCGTGTCGACGTGCGGCGCGAGATTCCTTTGGAAGAACCCATCGACCAGCCCGCCGGTGCCGAAGGTGCGGGCGAAGGTGTCGCGCGACACCTCCTCGCTGGCCGTGCGCGACAGCGGATAGCGCCCGGCCACGGCACGGATGCATTGCGGCCCCAGCTCACCTGCGACCTGGCGCGCCAGCGGCTCGCGCGCCGCGGCAAACACCTGCGCTCCGCTGCGCTCGGCCAGATCCGACAACATGCCGCGCACCGGCTCGGGTGCGCGCTGGGCCGCGGCGAGCAGGTCGCGCTGGGCATCGCTGGCAGGCGGCAAGGCCTTGCGCTTCACCGCGTCGTCCACCGCGGTCAGTTGCGCCGCCAGCTTGCCGAGCAGCGACTGCACCTCTTCCATCGCGGGCGGCGTGCCGGTGACGAAGCGCTGCAGCGGTTCGAAGCGCGGCGCGATCACGGTCCCTTCGCCGGTCATCGGGGCGCGGCCGGCCGACGCCGGCATCGCCACGCTGACCTCGCGCACCACGGCGCGCAGGAGCCCGACCAGTGGCGAATCCGTCCGCGCCAGCACGCCGGCCAGTTCGCTGCTTTCGGACACCGTGCCCGTGGGCGCAAGCCGCAGGTCGGCGATGAACTGAGCCCAGCGCGCTTCGTAGTCGGCGCGGTACAGCGCCAGCACCTCATCGGCCAGCGCCTTGCGGGCCGTCGGGTCGGTGGCGAGTGCGTCCGTCGTGCCGAGCACCCAGCCCGCCTCGTCGGCAAACTGGCGCAGCACGTCCTGCGTGCGCGCGGGCACCGACTGCCGCCACGCCGCGCGTGTGTACAGCGCCGGCACGTCGGCCGTCATCGGCTGGCCGTTGGCGCGACCGAACACGCGCTGCGCCGC
>CBFHAS010000125.1:0-12256 GCA_965653625.1 uncultured Burkholderiaceae bacterium
GATCATCACCATCTGGTCGAATCGAAATGCCACGTATTTCCAACTCACGACACTAAGTTCAAGTTTGCGGGCGTGCCGCCGAAATGCCGGTGACCGGCTTGGCCGGCGTGCCGGCGTGCGCCGGCCGCGGTGGGCCGATGCTGGAATCCGACCCCATGCTTGTCATCCTGTCGCGCGTGTCCCTGTGGCTGGCTGCCGTTTCGGCCGCCGCCTCTCTCGTGACCCCGGGAGCGCAGGGCGGGCTGCTGGCCAGCGTGGCCATGGGCGCCATGATCGCGGCGTTCGTGCTGCGGCGCTTCGACCTGAAGTTGCGACAGTCGCCGGCCATGGAGCCCGCGGAGAGCCTTCTATCCGACCCCGGGGCCTTGCTGGAGGTGGCGCATGCGCTCACCCGCAGCATCGCGGGCGCGACCTCGCTGGTGCCGGCTCTGCGTGCGCTGCACGGTGCGGTGATCCACGAGTTGGGGGCCGAGCACGTGGTGGTGCACGAGCCGCCCGAAAGTCCGCAGGATTCACTGGTGGTGCCCGAGCGCTCCCCGGTGGGCGACGCTTGGCGCAGCGGCCGGGTGTGCGGCAGCCCCGAGGCTGGCTTCGCGGTGCCGGTGGTGTGCGGCGAGCAGGTGGTGGCGATGCTGGAGTTCAAGGGCGCGGCGCTGCCCTTGGTTGGCACACAGACCACCCGTCTGCTGGAGCTGGCCAAGCTGCAGCTCGATGCGCTCGCTGAGCGCGAGGCGGCTTTCGCCCGGGCGGCCCGCACGGCGGCCGAGATGGAGGATTCGCAGGCCCGCTTCGCCGGACTCGCCGAGACGATGGAAGACGCGCTGTTCGTGAGCGATCCGGATCGCTCGCACTACCACTTCCTCGGCCCCAGCGCTTTCGACATCTACGGCGTGGCGCCCGAGCGCTTCGCCGAGGACCATGCCTCGATCCTGAAGAACCTGCTGGACGATGATCGAGCACTCCTGGCGTCGCGCCGCGAAGCCGAAATGCGCGGCGAGCCGTCCGACATCACGTATCGCATCGCCCATCCCACGCGAGGCACCCGCTGGATCCGCAGCCGCTCGCGTACACGCCGGCTGCCCGACGGTTCGTTGCGGGTGTACGGCCTGATCAGCGACGTGACGCAAGACCGCGAGCACGAGGTGGAACTCGAACGCGCGCGCGACCAGGCCGAGGCGGCGAGCCTGGCCAAGAGTCAGTTCATGGCCAACATGAGCCATGAGATCCGCACGCCGATGAACGGCATCCTGGGCATGACCGAACTGCTGCTGGGCACCCCGCTCAACGAGCGGCAGCGGCGCTTCGCGAAGGCGGTGTACCGCTCGGGGGAGTCGCTGCTGGAGATCATCAACGACATCCTGGACTTCTCCAAGATCGAGGCCGGCAAGCTCGAACTGGCGCCCACCGATTTCACGCTGCGCTCGGTGGTGGAGGACACGCTGGAGCTGCTCGCGCCCCGTGCGCACGAGAAGCGGTTGGAACTGTCGTTCCACGAGGCACAGGGCGTGCCCGCGGCGGTGCACGGCGATCCCCTGCGGCTGCGCCAGGTGCTCACCAACCTGATCGCCAATGCCATCAAGTTCACCGAGCAGGGCGAGGTGGTGGTCGACCTGCAGCACTCGCAGCCGGGTGAGGCGCACGCCGTGTCGCACCTGGCCATCGGCGGGGAAGGCGTCACCCCTGTGTGGGTGCAGTTCACGGTGCGCGACACCGGCATCGGCATCGCGGCCGATGTGCTGCCCCGCCTGTTCACCGCCTTCACGCAGGCGCACGGTGGCATGTCGCGCCGCTACGGCGGCACGGGTCTGGGCCTCGCGATCAGCAAGCAGCTCATCGAGCTGATGGGCGGCAGCATCCAGGTGGAGAGCTCGCCCGGCGTCGGTTCCTGCTTCACCTTCCGCATGCCGCTGGGGCTGGCCGTCGGCCATCAGCCCCGGGGCGATGTCGATGCCGCCGAACTGGCCGGCATGCGCGTGCTCGTGGTGGAGGACCACGAAACGAACCGCACGGTCCTGGAGCAGATGCTCGACGCCTGGGGCATGAACGTGACCGTGGCCGCCGACGGCCAGCAGGCGCTGAACATTGTGCGCGAGCGCTCGCCTTGCGACTCGGGATTCGACCTTGCGCTGGTCGACATGCACATGCCGCGCATGGACGGCATGGAGTTCGGCCGCGCCATGCGTGATGAAGGCATCCAGCCGCAACTCAAGATGATCCTGCTGTCATCCGTGACATCGCCCGATGATGTGCGGTGTGCGCAACACGCGGGCTTCGACCGCTTCCTGGCCAAGCCGGTGCGCCAGGCAGAGCTGCGCCAGGCCATCCTGGGCCTGGCAGCACAGCGTGGCGAGTTGGCCTATGCCGCGCCGCGGCTCGCGGGCAGCGTGCTGGTCATCGAAGACAATGCCGTCAACCAGGAAGTCATTGGCCAGATGCTTCGCCGGCTTGGGCTCAAGGTCCGTGTGGCGAACGGCGCGTTACAGGGACTTCGGGCGCTGTGTGAGGCACACTTCGACCTCATTCTCATGGACATCCAGATGCCCGGGATGGATGGGGTGGAGGCTCTGCACTGGTTCCGCCGCGGCTCGGGAGGACGCTTCAAGTTCGTCACGTCCACCGACACGCCGGTGATCGCGGTCACGGCCAATGCCCTGGGTGGCGACGAGGATCGCTTCCGCGCGCTGGGTTTCGATGACTACCTGTCCAAGCCGTTTCGCCAAAGCCAACTGCTCGCCATGCTGAACAAACGCCTGAGCGCCAGGCCCGCGGCTGCCGCGGGAGAAAGCCCGGAACCTGGAGGCGCGGCCCCGCCGCAGGCCGACGCCCCGCCCGAGGACACCGAGCATGTGCTGGACGCCGAAGCACTGGGACGCCTGCGCGAGCTCGATCCACGCGGTGAGAACCAGTTGCTCGCGCGGGTGCTCAAGGCCTTCGAGACCTCCGCCGCGCGGCTCGTACCCCAGGTGGAGCAATCGATGCGCGTCAGCGACCACGCCGGCGTGCGTCACGTGGCCCACACGTTGAAGTCGTCATCGGCCAGCATTGGCGCCATGAAGTTGTCACAACTTTGTGCCGATATCGAAACCAGAATTCGCACGGAGAAACTGGATCACCTCGAGCCCCGGGTCGAAGCGATGTGCGCCGAGGTGCAGATCGTGCTAAAAGCCCTAAAGCGGCTGCTGGACGCCACCTCATGAATGCAAGCCTTGCGCTGGGCGACGAGGATCCCCTGGGCCAGCCCCGGGTGCTCCTCGTCGACGACGATGAAGTCAACCTGCTGCTGACCTCCATCGCCCTGCGCGAAAGGGGGTTCTCCATCACCGAGGCGACGAGCGGCGAGCGCGCCATCCAGATGCTCGCCGACTTGCTGCCCGATGTGGTCGTGCTCGACGCCATCATGCCCGGCATGGACGGCTTCCAGACCTGCCGAGAGCTGCGCGCGCTGCCGGGCTTCGAGTCGCTGCCCGTGCTCATGCTCACCGGCCTCGACGATGACGCCTCCATCAACCGCGCCTATGAGGCCGGGGCCACCGACTTCTTCGTCAAGTCCACCCAGTGGAGCCTGCTCGCGGGACGGCTGCGCTACCTGCTGCGCTCATCGCGAACACGCCAGGAGCTTGAGCGCAGCAAGGCCAAGCTCGCGCGTGCCCAGGATCTGGCTCGCATGGGCAGCGTCGACTGGCGGGGCGGGCACGGCAGCCCGGTGTTCTCGGTGGAGGCCTTGCGCGTATTCGGCATGGGGCCGGGCATGCAACTGGAGTTCCGCAAGCTGCTGCGCATGATGCCGCCCGAGGAACGGGCGGGTTTCCTTACGGTGCTGCACGATGTGCTCATGCACAGCTCCGTGCTGGCCACCGACGTGCCGATCACGTTGACCGATGGCCGCCCGCGCATCATCCACACCGAGGCCGAACCCGAGTTCAACGAGCATGGCAGCCTCGTGGGGTACACCGGCATCGTGCAGGACGTGACCGATCGCCGCCTCGCCGAGGACAAGATCCGCCACCTCGCCAACTTCGACGCCCTGACCGGGCTGCCGAACCGCCGGCAGCTTATCTGGCGCACCGAGCGCGCGCTCGAGTACGCGCGCAGGCTGGGCCACCAGGTGAGCCTGCTGCTCATCGACCTCGACCGCTTCAAGATCATCAACGACACGCTCGGCCATTCTGCCGGCGACGAGCTGCTGATGGAAGTGGCGCGGCGACTGCGCTCCTGTGTACGCCACTCCGATCAGGTCATGGAAAGCTCTCTGGAGGCGATGGGCTCGCGCTCGCATCGCACGCTGGAGGCGGTGGGCCGCCTGGGCGGCGACGAGTTCGTCGCCCTGCTGCCCGAGGTGACCGATGAGCGCGATGCCGAGCGCGTGGCCGTGCGCATCCTCGACCTGATGCGCGAGCCCGTTTTCGTGGGCGGGCAGGAGTGCTTTGTCACCGCGTCGGTGGGCATTGCCATGTTCCCGCGCGATGGCGTGTCGGTGGCCGACCTCATGCGCAACTCCGATGTGGCCATGTACTCGGTGAAGGCGCAAGGCCGCAACGCCGCCTCGTTGTACCGCCCTCAGCTGGCCGGAACGGGCCGCGAGAAGCTGGAGCTCGAAAGCGCGCTGCACAAGGCCATCGAGCGCAATGAACTGGTGCTGCACTACCAGCCGAAGGTCGATGTGCGCGCCGCGCGGATGGTGGGCGCCGAGGCGCTGATGCGCTGGCACCGCAACGGCGTGCTGGTGCCGCCCGGCGATTTCATCCCGCTGGCCGAAGAAACGGGCCTCATCATCCCGCTGTCGGAGTGGGCCATCCGCGAGGCCGCTCGCCAGGCCCGGCTTTGGCAGGACGGATTCGGGTTCTCCGACTCGATCGCGGTCAATTTGCCCAATCGGCTGTTCGAGCGCACCGATCTCGTCGAGCACATTCACCAGGCCGTCACGGCCTACGGCGTACCACACCACTCCATCGAGCTGGAGATCACCGAGACGGGTCTGATGAAAGACCTGCAGAACGTGATCCCTTCGCTGCACCGGCTCAACGAGATCGGCGTGGAAATCTCCATCGACGACTTCGGCACCGGCTACTCCTCGCTTGCGTACCTCACCACGCTGCCCATCTCCGAGCTGAAGATCGACCGCAGCTTCGTGCGCGACCTGGGCCTCACGCCGCAAAGCTCCGCGGTGGTGTCGGCCATCATTGCGCTGGCGCGTTCGCTCGGGCTGCGGGTCATCGCCGAAGGCGTGGAGAACCTGCGCCAGATGGAGGTGCTGCACCGGTTGGGATGCGGCGTCATGCAGGGCTTCCTGTTCAGCCGGCCTCAGCCCGCGGAGGACGTCGAGAACTGGCTGAAGCAAACCGTGCTGCCCAAGAAGGCGCCGTGGATCGGCAAGGCCGGCACGAACGATCTCATCGACGCGCTGCGCGCGTCCGACGGGCGTGCACCGCGCGCCTGGCCGGCCGGCTGACGCGCCGTGGCTACGCCACCCACCCGGACCGTGCCCCCTGCGGCCGCGGCCGAGATTACGCCGGCGCAGCTGGCCAAGGCGGCATTGCGCCGCCTGGTGATCGATAAGCTCGAACCCACGCCCGAGAACTACGCGCGGGCCTACCAGCAGGAAATGGGCGTCAGCGCGCCGATGCCCGGCTTGCCGGAGCGTGCGCAGCGCTTGATGGAGCGCCTCGCCGCGCGCGCCTTCGAAGGCGCGGCTGCCGCCGACCTGGCTACCGCGCTGGCCCAAGGCCTTTGGGAGCAGGCGGAACGGGTGCTCCAGCAACCGGACGACAGTGCCGAGCAATGGGCCGAGCTGATCGATCGCATCGTGCGCGGCGTAGAGCGGCACAGCCGCCACTGGACGGCTGCACGCAAGAAGGAAAGCCTTCAGCGGGTGATCGAAGGCAGCCGCGGCGCATCCTCACGGCTGCAGCAGCGCCTGCGCCAGCTGGTTGGCAGCTGGGACGCCGAAGCGACCGAGGACGCCGGCGTGGAGACGCGGCCGGCGATGCTCGCCGAGACCGCGCCCGCGGCCTTGCCCGAGGCGATGCCCGTTGCCGAGGAGTGGCGACGTGCGGTCGACACCCTCACCGCCACCGTGCAGCAGGCGCTGCCCGTGGCGGAGTCCGAGAGCCGTATGCTGGCCGCAGCCATTGCCGACGCGGCCAGCCGCGTCCAGGAGCAGGGCGCCGCGCCGCTGCTCGTCGACGAGCTCACGCGGCTGTGCCAGCGGGCAGACCGCGTCCTGCAGCATCGGCACCATCTCGTCGAGCAGCTGGGCGGCCTGTGCCGGGAGCTGGCGGGCAGCCTGGAAGACCTGGCCGAAGACGACAGCTGGGTGCGCGGCCAGTGCGAGGCCATGCGCTCGCGTATCGAGGAAGGTCTCACCGTTCGGGGCGTCAAGTCGGTGAGCCAGCTGCTGCACGGCACGCGCGAGCGGCAAGGGCAGCTGCGCCACGAACGGCAGCGCGCGCGCAACGCACTTAAAACGCTCATCCACCGCATGCTCAGCGAGCTCGACGAGCTGGGCTCGCAGACCGGCCGCTTCCACGAGAGCGTGGGCCGCTATGCCGAAGTCATCGAGAAGGCCGACACGCTGGAGAGCCTGGCCGGCGTGGTGCGCGAGATGGTCGAGGAAAGCCGCAGCGTGCAGTCGCTGGTGTCCCAGACCCAGCAGCGGCTGCGCGATGAGCATTCGCGCGCAGCGAGCCTCGACAAGCGCGTGAACGAGCTCGAAACCGAGCTGCGGCGGTTGTCGGAGGAGGTGTCCACCGACCAGCTGACGCAGATCGCGAACCGACGCGGCTTGCTGCAGGCCTTCGAGGCCGAGCGCGCTCGCATGGAACGCACCGGCAGCAATCTTTGCGTGGGCCTGCTCGACATCGACAACTTCAAGCGGCTGAACGACGAGTTCGGGCATGCCGCGGGCGACGAGGCGCTGCGCTCACTGGCGGCGGTGGTGAGCCGCACGCTGCGACCCACCGACGTGACGGCGCGCTACGGCGGCGAGGAGTTCGTGGTGCTGCTGCCCGACACGCCGGTGGAGGAAGGCCAGCTCATCCTCACGCGTTTGCAGCGCTCGCTGACGGGTGGCCTGTTCATGCACGAGGAACGCCAGATCTTCGTGACCTTCTCGGCCGGCGTGACGGCCTACCAGGACGGCGAGCGCATCGAGGATGCGCTGGAGCGGGCCGACCAAGCGTTGTACCAGGCAAAGCGGACGGGGAAGAACCGAACCTGCGTGGGGTAGCGGCATCCGGCTTGCTGCGCGAGCAGTGCAAGGAGATGCACCATGGCAGCAACATCCGACTCTCCGAACCGTGATTCCGGCACCGAGCGCACCCCGATGGCCCCCGGCGACGAGGCACCGGCCGGCACGCCGGGCACCGGCGAGACCGTGTGCCCGCGCTGCGGCGGCAGCGGCCGAGTGCAGGGCTCGGCATGCCCCGAGTGCCTGGGCCGCGGCAAGGTGATCCACGGCGTCGGCGGCGGCTGAGCCTCGCTCGTTCGAAGCGGCACGGCGTGGCGGGTTCACCCGCCTTTCGGGCTGAGCTTGTCGAAGCCTCTTGCAAGCTTGTGCCGGCCCTTCGACAGGCTCAGGGCGAACGGGGTTGGGGGCGCGCGTGGACGGGGGGCCTGCGTGGGCCGGGGTTGGGGGCTGTGTGGACCACGCGTGGCGGGTTCACCCACCTTCCGTTCGGGCTGAGCTTGTCGAAGCCCCTGGCAAACCGACTTCATGGGCGAAAGCCGCCCATGCCGTGCACGGTGCCCAACCCGTTGCCGTCGGTCACAAGGAAAGCAGCGCCACGCCGTTACACTCGCGGGCGTTTCAGGCACTGCGCATCCATGGCTGTAGACACCAGCGCCAATGTTCTTCCCGTCTTCGATCTGAAGAGTGCCTCCCTCACGCTGGTTGCGCTGGTCCTGAAGACCACGAACCTGCCTGCGCTCGCGCAGGAGCTGAACAGGCGCTTTGCAGATGCGCCGGGCCTCTTCGACAACGACCCCGTCGTGATCGATCTCGCGGCTATCGCCGCGGATGAGCAAGCCCTCGATTTCGAGGCGCTCGCTGCGTTGCTGCGCGAGCGGCGCATGCTGCCCGTCGCGGTGAAAGGCGGCAGCGCCGCCCAGATGGATGCTGCACGTGCGGCCGGGCTCGCCGAGGCACCCGAGACGCCCGCGCCTTCGCGCCAAGCCGCCGCACCCGAGGCACCGGCCGAGACCGCAAAGCCCGCGGAAGCCGCGTCCCGCATCGAGGCCGCTTCCCCAGCACTCATCATCGACCGGCCGCTGCGCTCGGGCCAGCAGGTCTACGCGCGCGGGGGCGATCTCATCGTGCTCGACGTGGTGAACTTCGGGGCCGAGGTCATCGCCGACGGCAGCATCCACGTCTATGCGCCGCTGCGCGGTCGCGCCATCGCCGGCGCCCGCGGTGACACGGCGGCACGCATCTTCAGCACGTGCATGGAGCCGCAGCTGGTCTCCATCGCGGGCTACTACCGAACCACCGAGACCGCCTTGCCTGCCGACGTGCACGGCAAGCCGGCACAGGTGCGTCTGGCCGGCGAAAAGCTGGCGATCGACGCACTGAAACTCTGAAAAGGAACCCCATCGATGACCAAAATCGTCGTCGTGACCTCCGGCAAGGGAGGAGTCGGCAAGACCACCACGAGCGCGAGCTTCTCTTCGGGGCTCGCGCTGGCCGGGCACAAGGTCGCGGTGATCGACTTCGACGTGGGCCTGCGCAACCTCGACCTCATCATGGGATGCGAGCGCCGCGTGGTGTATGACCTCATCAACGTCATCCACAAGGAAGCCAACCTCAACCAGGCGCTCATCAAGGACAAACAGTCCGAGAAGCTCTTCGTGTTGGCGGCCTCCCAGACGCGCGACAAGGACGCGCTCACGCAGGACGGCGTCGAGCGCGTGCTCAAGGATCTCGCCGACATGGGTTTCGACTACATCGTGTGCGATTCGCCGGCCGGCATCGAAACTGGCGCGTTGATGGCAATGCACTTCGCCGACGAAGCGCTGATCGTGACCAACCCCGAGGTTTCCTCGGTGCGCGACTCCGACCGCATCCTTGGCATCCTGGGCTCCAAGACCAAGCGCGCGATCGAGGGCAAGGAGCCCGTGAAGGAGCATCTGCTCATCACGCGCTACAACCCCAACCGGGTGGAGGGCGGGCAGATGCTCTCGCTGGACGACATCCAGGAGATCCTGCGCACGCCGCTGATCGGCGTGGTGCCCGAGTCCGAGACGGTGCTCGACGCATCCAACCAGGGCCTGCCGGCGATCCACATGAAGGGCACCGACGTGTCCGAGGCCTACAAGGACGTGGTGGCCCGCTTCCTCGGCGAAGAGCGGCCCATGCGTTTCGTCGAGGCGAGCAAGCAAGGCTTCTTCAAGCGTCTGTTCGGGAGGTAAGCACCATGTCCTTGCTCTCTTTCCTGCTCGGCGAGAAGAAGAAGACCGCCATGGTCGCCAAGGAGCGGCTGCAGATCATCCTCACGCACGAGCGCAACGACCGCGCGCGCCGGCCCGACTACCTGGTCTCGCTGCAACGCGAGCTGGTGGCCGTGATCTCCAAGTACGTATCGATCAAGCCCGATGACATCAAGGTGCACCTGGAGCGCCAGGACAACCTCGAGGTGCTGGAGGTGAAGATCGAACTTCCCGAGGCCGCGCGCTAGCGGCACGGCAGCCATGGCCGCGAACCAAGGCCGTAGGGTGCCGCCCAGGTGTCGGCCATGACCATTCCGACCAAGACAGCGCTCGGGCACGAGGAGCTGCGCAACCGCACGCATCGGCTCGGCCAGCGGCATCGCACCATCCTGTTCCTGGTCGATGGCCGCCGGCCGCTCGCCGAGGTGCTGAGCCTCTCGCTGAAGGCCGGCGCCTCCACCAGCCATTTCGAAGACTTGCTGCGGCTGGGTCTGGTGGACCTGCCCGATTACACGGCGCCCGCACCCCTCGCCCCGGCAAGCACCACCGAGGACACCGACACCGGCGAGGTGACAACGATCGCCCTTACCGTGCCGGCCGATCCTTTTGTCGAAGAGCCGTCGATGCAGGATGCGGCGGTGCGGCCGCCGATGCATGAAGCGTCATTTGGGGCCGAAGCTCCACCGGTCGTGGAGGTGCAGCCGGTCGTGGAAGTGCAGCCGGTTGCGGAAGTGCAGCCGGTTGCGGAAGTGCAGCCGGTTGCGGAAGTGCAGCCGGTCGCCGAAGCGACGCCGACCGAGGCACAGTCAGTGGTGCCGGAGCAGGTCGATGAGCCTGCCGTCGTTCCAAGGTCAATGCAGCACGTCGTGCCGAGCACTGAGCCCGCGGCGCCAGCGGAGACGTCCGTCGACACGGCGCCGTTCGCCACTCTACTGCCCATGGACGACGTGCGGCCGGACCCAGTCGCCGCCATGGCGCCACCGGTGCAACCGGTAACGCCTTCGACAGAGGCCGCGCCGGTGGAGCCGACAGCCGTCTCACCGATGCCTGTGCAGGCCGAGATGCGGGAGACCCGGCCCGAGCCAATGGCGACACCGGACGCGCCGACGCAGCGGGTGCGGAAGTCACCCTTGCGGGACGAAGTCGTCTTGCGCGATGTGCCTGCCGATGTGAATCCGCTGACGCAACGGTCTCGGTCTCCATCGCCCCCTCGCCGTGGCCCATTCGAAGTGCCAGAGCCCGTGGAGCTGCCATTGTTCGGCGAAGAGACTACGCCGCCAGTGCAGGATCCACCCGCACAGCCGGCGGTCAGCACTTCTGATGCCCTTCAGGGCGTACGTGACCTTCTGATCGATGCGCTGCGTCTGGACAAGCCGCTGTTCAGTGCCCGCATGTTCATGCGTGTACGGCAGGCGCAGACTGCTGCCGACCTGATCGATCTGGTGTGGGACATCCAGGACCAGCTCGTACGCGCCCGGCATGCCCACCGCGAGCTCAGGAGCCTGCAGCAGGCGCGCGAGCTGCTCGGGTTGGGCAACACGCTGGTGTCCGAGGACACGCGCCCACAGCCGCTGGAAGACTGAAGCGCGCGCGTCGGCCGCCGGCCACGGCCAGCGCTTACGCTGCCTGCACCCGGAACCGGTCAACCGCCCGCACCAGGCGCGTGGCCTGCTTGCTCAGGTCGTCGGCCGCGGCGGTGCCCTGGCCCACGAGCGCGCTGTTGTGCTGCGTCACCTGATCGAGCCTCGATACCGCGCCGCTCACGGCCTCGATGCCGGCCGTCTGCTCGGCGGTGGCCGAGCTGATCTGGTGGATCAACGCGGTGACCTGCCGGACTTGCGTGACGATCTCGTTCATGGTGGCGCCGGCATGGTCCACCAGCCTGGAACCGGCGTCCACCTTCTCCACGCTGGCTCCGATCAGTGCCTTGATCTCCCGGGCCGCTTCGGCCGAGCGCTGCGCCAGGCCTCGCACCTCGCTGGCGACAACCGCGAAGCCGCGGCCCTGCTCGCCGGCGCGCGCGGCCTCCACCGCAGCATTGAGCGCCAGGATGTTGGTCTGGAACGCGATGCTGTCGATCACGGCGGTGATGTCCCCGATCTTGCGGCTGGCGGCCGAGATGTCGTTCATGGTCGACACCACCTCGCCCACCACTTCGCCGCCGCGGGCGGCCACCGTGCTGGCGGATCCGGCCAGTTCGGCCGCCTCGCGCGCGGTGTCGGCGTTGTGGCGCACCGTGCTGGACAACTGCTCGATCGACGCCGCTGTCTCTTCCAGGTTCGCCGCCTGCTGCTCGGTGCGGTGCGACAGGTCGGTGTGGCCGCCGGCCACTTGGCCCGCGCCGGACGCAATGGTCCGCGAACTGTCGCGCACCTCGCCCACCACTTTCGCGAGGCTGTCGCACATGCGCCGCATCGCTGCCATCACGCTGGTGGTGTCGCCGGGCTCCACGCTCACCTGCACGGTGAGGTCGCCGTCGGCCACGGCGCTCGCCACGGCCGCTGCCTGCGCCGGCTCGCCGCCGATCGCCGACCACACGGCATGCCGCGCCCAGCGCCCCAGTACCAACAGCACGACGGCGGCGGTGCCGAAGATCAGCCAGCGGGCCCACGCGGCACGGGTGCGGGCCGCATCGAAGCCGGTCGCTGCCTCCTCGGCAAAGGCGGTCGATGCATTGACGGTCGCATCGACTCCGGCGCGGTGCTCCAGGTAGGCCGTGTCAGCCGCCTTCAAGGCCGCCTGGGCCGCCGATCGGTCGCCGCGCGTCACGGCGGCCAGCACCTCGCGCGCCGTGCCGATGAAGCGCTGACCCGCTGCGTGCTGCGCGCCGAGCAGC
>CBFHAS010000126.1:0-12153 GCA_965653625.1 uncultured Burkholderiaceae bacterium
ATCGCCCCGTGTCGGCCCGCCCCGAAGGGGTTCGGCCAGATGGCGCCCTCGCGCGTCGAAAGGGGTCGATACCACACGGTATCGACCCGTTTCGCCCGCCGCACGATCATCACCATCTGGTCGAATCGACATGCCACGTATTTCCAACTCACGACACTAGGGTCGCCCTGCCGACGCGTCAGCTCTTGTTCGTGGCGCCGAGGTAGTCCGCCTTGCCCAGTTCCACACCGTTGTGGCGCAGCAGGGCATACGCGGTGGTCACATGGAAGAAAAAGTTCGGCAGGGCAAACTGCCTGAGATAGTCCTCGCCCGTGAATGTGAGGCTGCCATTGCGGCCCGGCACAGTGATGTCACGCTGCTCGCTGCCGTCGACTTGAGTGGCCGGCACTGACCTGATGTATTCAATGGTCTTCTGGATGCGCTGGCGCAGTTCGTCCAGTGTGGATTCGCTGTCCTCGAACTTCGGCGCATCGGCGCCCGCCAGCCGCGCGACGCCGAACTTGGCGGCATCACAGGCGATCTGCACCTGCCTCACGAAGGGCAGCATGTCGGGCGCCAGTCGCGTGCCCAGCAGGACACCCGCATCGAACTTCTTCGCCGCGGCATGGGCCTGCGCCTTGCTCAGCCAGCCGAGCAGGTTGTCGAGCATGCGAGTGAAAACCGGGACGCTGGCCGAGTGCATCGAGATTGACATGGAACGCTTGTGTGGAAGTGGCAACGCGGCGATGCTACTGCGTCCGGCGCCGCGTCACCGGATGAGCCACGCGATGTGCGAGGCGTTGTCTTGCAGTCACCAGCGCCGGCATGGCCGGGCCAAGCGGGCACAATGTCCCGAGGCGCCGAACCGCTTTGCTGCCCGTGAACATCATCATCCTCGACGACTACCAGGACGCAGTGCGCAAGCTGAAATGCGCAAGCAAGCTGGAGCACCTCAACGCCAAGGTCTTCACCAACACCGTCAAGGGCATCGGTCAGCTGTCTGTGCGGCTGCGCGATGCCGACGTGCTGGTGCTCATCCGCGAGCGAACCCATTTCCCACGCGCCCTGCTGGAGAAGCTGCCCCGCCTGAAGCTCATTTCGCAGACAGGACGGGTGGGACCGCACATCGATGTGGAAACCTGTACCCGCATGGGCATCGCGGTCGCCGAGGGGGTGGGCTCGCCGGTGGCGCCGGCGGAGCTGACCTGGGCGCTCATCATGGCAGCCATGCGCCGGCTGCCACAGTACATCGGCAATTTGAAGCACGGCGCGTGGCAGCAGTCGGGCCTGAAGTCGGCCTCCATGCCCCCGAACTTCGGCCTCGGCATGGTCCTTCGGGGCAAGACACTCGGCGTGTGGGGATACGGCCGCATCGGCCAGCTAGTGGCCGGCTACGGGCGAGCCTTCGGAATGAATGTGATGGTATGGGGCAGCGAGTCCGCTCGGCACCAGGCTCTGAACGACGGCCATGCGGCCGCGCCAAGTTGCCACGAGTTTTTCACTTCAGCGGACGTGCTCAGCCTGCACCTGCGGCTCACTGACGACACGCGCGGGATCGTGCGCCACGACTCGCTGGCTCTCATGAAGCCGACCGCACTGCTGGTCAACACCTCGCGTGCCGAACTCATCGAGGAAGGGGCATTGGTCGCGTCACTCAATCGTGGACGGCCCGGCATGGCAGCGGTGGATGTCTTCGAGAGCGAGCCCATCCTGCAGGGCCACCCTTTGCTGCGGCTGGAGAACGCGGTGTGCACGCCGCACATCGGTTACGTGGAGCTCGACAGCTACGAGATGTACTTCAACGCCGCCTTCGACAACGTGGTGAGCTTCGTCAACGGCCAGGCGACCCACATCGTCAATCCCGAAGCCCTGAAGGTACGTCGCTGATCGCCGGCGCCGAGACGATCTTCATCCTGTGAGAGCGTCGGCCACCAGCACCGGAAGCTCGGTGAGGTCCCGCGCCACACGCGGCGGAAACTGTCCGCCCCAGTCGGAGCCGCTGAACAGCACTTCGGTGTCGCCATGCGCGCTGCTGCGCACGCATACCGCAAGCGGAAGCTCTGGCCGCGCGTCCGGCGACTCCATCAGCACCGGGGTGCCTCCTGCGGAAGACTCGAAAACGATGAACGTGGAGTCACCCGCCTCCTCTTCATGCTGGCTGGGGTGCTGGCCGAGGCGTGCGAATACCGACAGACCGCGCTTGCGCGCGCAGGCTTCGATGCGCTGCACCGTCTCCGGCAGCCGGAAGCGGCTCGACCTGGACAGCGCACGCGTCACGGCGCCACGGCCCACCCCGGAGGCGGCGACGACCACGGCAACACTGCCGGTCATCCAGAAACGGAAGGGCTGTTTCATCGAGAGCTCCTTCGGCATGTGCCGATGCGAACCAGTGTCGGCCCGGTTCGTGACCTCCCTGTGAATGCCAGTAACAGCGGCCCTTGCGCAGGCTCTCGACGAGCGGCGTAGTGTGCTCAGGCGCGAGGCTGGGGGAAGAATTGACGCGTCGGCTTCGCGTGCCCTCGAAGCAGGGGACAGGGACCCGTCTTGCGGCGCGGGGCCAGCTACGTCGTACCGAAGATCTTGTCGCCGGCGTCGCCCAGGCCCGGGATGATGTAGCCCACTTCGTTGAGATGGCTATCCACCGCAGCCGCCCAGCAGCACACGTCGGGGTGCGCCTTGTCGAGCGCTGCGATGCCTTCGGGCGCGGCCACCAGCACCAGCGCCCGGATGTCGGTGCAACCGCGGCCCTTGAGCAGGTCCACCGTCGCGATCATCGAGCCAGCCGTGGCGAGCATGGGGTCGATGATGATGGCTGTGCGCTCATCGAGGTGGCCAACGAACTTCTCGAAGTAGTGCACGGGCTTCAGCGTTTCGTGGTCGCGGCTCAGGCCCACGACGCTCACCGTGGCGTTGGGCATCATGTCGAGCACGCCGTCCAGCATGCCGAGGCCGGCACGCAGAATCGGCACGACCGTGACCGTGCGACCGCTGATGCGATCGATCTCCAGCGGCCCACTCCAGCATTGGATGGTCGTCTTCTCCAGCGGGAAATCCGCGGTGGCCTCGTAGGCGAGCAGCCGCGCCAGCTCGCCGGTGAGTTCGCGGAACTTTTTCGTGGAGATGTCGACGTCGCGCAGCAGGCCGACCTTGTGTTTCACCAGGGGATGCTGGACGGCGATGAGGGGCATGGTCGGCGGGGGCAGAGAGTTCGCCGGCAGTGTAGCGGCGCACCGGCGCCGCGACCTCGGGCGCCGGGCTCGCGGATTACTGCGGCAGGTGCGGCAACGCCATCTCGATGCGCTGCCCGGTAAGGGCCTTCATGAAGGCCACGAGATCGGCCTTTTCCCGTTGGTTCAGTTTGAGCGGCTTCATGAGCGGCGAGAGGTTGCTGCGGTCATCGCCACCGCGGGCATAGTGCCCCACCACTTGGTTCAGCGTGGTAGCCGAGCCATTGTGGAAGTACGGTGCGGTGAGCTCGATGTCGCGCAACGTGGGCGTTTTGAACGCGCCCTTCATGCTGGCCACGTTGTGGATCTTGAAGCGGCCCATATCCACCTCACGACCTTGCGCAAGACCAATGTTGTGATAGCCGTTGTCGGTGAAGTTGGCACCGGAATGGCACACCGCGCAGTTGCCCTTGCTCGGGTCGGCGAACACCTTGAACCCGCGCCACTGTGACATCGTGATCGCCTTGCGGTCGCCAGCGAGCCAACGGTCGAAGGCCGACTCCTTGCTGATCAGCGTGCGCTCGAAGGCGGCGATCGCCTTTGCGATCGTGTCCTTGCTAATGCCCTCGCCGGGATAAGCCTTGTCGAACATCGCCGCATACTGCGGAATGCTGCGAAGCCGGGCCAGCGCCGCGTTGAAGTCCGTGTTCATCTCGTCAGCCGACTGCATCGGGCCAAGGGCTTGGTCTTCCAGCGACTTCTTGCGTCCGTCCCACATGAACTGGGTGTTGTAGGCCGTATTAGTGACCGTTGGCGTGGCCCGCCCCAGGACCTTGCCGCCCTTGCCGACGGCCGTCTTCAATCCGTCGGACCAGCCCAGGGAGGGGTTGTGACAAGAGGCACACGACATCGCACCGTTGCCCGACAGGCGCGGCTCGAAGAAGAGCGCCCGCCCGAGTTCCACCTTCGCCGGCGTGCCGACGTTGTCTGCGGGCTGCGGGGCCGGCGCAAGCCTCCATTGCTTGTCGGCCTCCGTCGGCGCAGGCACCGGGAGAGGCGGCGGTGCCGCTACAGCATGCGTGGCGAATAGGATCGCGCTGGCAACCAGCGCGGCGCTTGTTTTTTTCATTAAGTCCTCCTTTTTTATTCGATGCGCGGCCGGGGCAGTCGAGACTGCATCACCTCCGTGACGGGCCGCCATCAAATGAGTGGGCGCGAAATCTATCTCGGCCGACGCGTGGTTCCCCGGTTGCGCAACACGCCATGCGTTTCTGAATGAAACGCACCGCAGGCTTTCACCGTTTTTGCTTGAAGCGAGATCACGGCAGGCACGCCGTGCGTGAGCGTCAGTGTTCGCGCTGGCGCAGCGCCTCGTACAAACAAATGCCGGAGGCGACGGAGACGTTGAGACTCTCCACGGCCCCTTTCATCGGCAAGCGCACCAGCTCGTCGCAGTGGCGGCCCGTGAGCTGCCGCATGCCGCGGCCTTCAGCACCCAGCACCAGTGCAAGCGGGCCGGTCAGGTCGAGCTCGTAGAGCGATTTCGGCGCGTCGTCCGACGTACCGATGACCCGGATGCCACGCTCCTTGAGTTCGCCGAGCGTACGGGCCAGGTTGGTGACCATGAAGTACGGCACTGTCTCCGCCGCGCCGCTGGCCACTTTGGCCACGGTGGCGTTGACGCCCACGGCATGGTCCTTGGGCGCGATGACGGCGTGTGCGCCCGCGCCGTCGGCCACGCGCAGGCAGGCACCCAGGTTGTGCGGGTCCGTGATGCCATCGAGCACCAGCAGCAAGGCGTCGCCCTCCACCGCGTCCAGCGTATCGTCCAGCGAGTGGCTGCGCGCGAGCGGCTCGACGCGGGCCACCACGCCCTGGTGGCGATGCGTACCGCACATCCGGTGCAGCCGCTCGTCGTCGCTGTCCACCAAGCGCACCTCGGCCTCCCGCGCCCGCTCCACGAATTGCCGCATGCGCTGATCGCGCCGGGCGGTGTCGACATGGAGCTCGATGATGGATTTCGGAGCTGTCTTCAGCCGCACAGTGACGGCGTGAAAGCCGAAGAGGATCTTGTTGCTCATCGCGCCATGGTAGCGGCGGCCAATGCGGGCACGACCAGCGGCAACACACGGTGCGCGCGCGTCGGTCCAGACACACCAGCCGTGTCGGCTACCGCCCGCGGCTGGCTATCACCAACATCAAGATGCCGATGAGCACGGGCTGGTGCAGCATGTAGAAAGTGAGGCTCCATCGTCCGAGCGCGGCCATCGGATGCAGCACCGGCGCAACGCCGCCCGATAGCCAATGCCGCTGCCGATGCAGCACCCACCGGCCAGCCGCCACGCCCCACCACATGACGCCGATCCACGGCAGCAATGGCACGTAGTCCTCAGTGGCGGGCTTGCGTGTGGCCATGCCGATCCAGTTGGTGAGCCGCGTGTCGAAGAACGGATCTCGGACGAGCTGCGGCAGCACGATGGCCACGGCGCCCGCCAGCCACAACCAGCCACCCCATCGGGCGGTGAGGCGCATGACGATCATCATCACCGCAATGGCATGGAGCACGCCGAAGCTGATGTAGCGATGCCGGAACATCACCCAAGAACCCAGGCTCACGAGCACCGCACAACCCGCCACCTGCGCCCAGCGGCGCCAAAACTTCGCCCAGGGCTGGCGCTGCTCCCATGCAATGGCCTGTCCGGCGCCGGCGCACAGGAGGAACAACGACAGGATGGCCGTGCGCTGCGTGGTCCAGAAGGGATCGGTGTAGAAGTTCGCGTCGATGAACCTGAAGTGAGCCAGGTCGAAGAAGAGGTGGAACACCCCCATCCAAACGATGGCGACAGCACGCAGCGCGTCCAGTCGATCGAAGCGCTCACGGGCAGTATCAGTTGCGGCATTCACGGCGGCGACGATAGCGCAGCCGACTGCTGGCAGGCGTGCAGCCTGCCGCCGCTGCCGTCCAGGTCAGCCCTCGACTGATCTCACCAGCTCAGCCCACGCCTGCGGGTCGCAGCGTTTCAGCGCCCGCAGCTCGTCGAGAAGCTCTGCTTGGCGTCCTTGCTTCGCGCGCTCCTTGATCTCGTCGACCTCGCGCGACAGTTCGAGCAGCGGCTTGACGTCAGGATGCGCCCCGGCACCGGGCACCCGGTCGGTGAGTGCGACGACCGCATCCATCAGGCGGCCGATCTGACGACCGTAGCTGTAGTGGCTCACCACCGCGCGCTCCACGTCGGGCGCCGTGGAGTTGGCGGTCGACACGACGATGTTGCCGAAGGTCCAGCCGTTGTTGAACGATTGATTGAGCCACTGCGGCGCCCAGGAGGCAGGCCAGGGCCATTGGGGTAACGGTAAGGCGCTCATCGCGGCTCCTCCTCGTGGCGCGATTTCAGCCGGCGAAGCGGCGGGCATTTGTGAACATGCGCACCCACGGGCTGGGTGCACCGCGATCCCCGGGCGTCCAGCTCATTTGTACGTTGCGGAACACCCGCTCGGGATGCGGCATGAGCGCCGTGAAGCGGCCATCGGCGGTGGTGACCGCGGTCAGCCCGTCCGGGCTGCCGTTGGGATTGAACGGGTAGTCCTCCGTGGGGCGTCCATGAGAGTCCACGTAGCGCATGGCCCGATGCACTCGCGCCGGGTCGCCACGCTGGGAGAAGTCGGCACGGCCCTCACCGTGGGCCACGGCGACAGGGATGCGGCTACCCGCCATGCCATCGAAGAAGATGGACGGGCTGGCCGTCACCTCCACCAGCGACAGACGCGCCTCGAACTGCTCGCTCTTGTTGCGGGTGAACTTCGGCCACGCATCGGCACCGGGAATGAGCGAGGCCAGCGCGGCCATCATCTGGCAGCCGTTGCACACGCCCAGCGCAAAGCTGTCGGCGCGCTGGAAGAAGGCGGCAAACTGGTCCGCCAGAACCGGGTTGAACAGAATGGACCGAGCCCAGCCTTCGCCGGCCCCCAGCGTGTCGCCGTAGCTGAAGCCGCCGCAAGCCACGAAGCCGCGGAACTGGTCGAGTCGCGCGCGGCCCGCCTGCAGGTCGCTCATGTGGACATCGAAGGTGTCGAAGCCCGCATGCGACATCGCATAACTCATCTCCACATGGCTGTTGACACCCTGCTCTCGCAAGATGGCGATTTTGGGGCGAGCGAGCGCGAGTGCGGGGGGCTGGAGCGTGGGCTCGAACGTCAGATGCACATGCAAGCCGGGATCGTCGTCGCGTCCCGCCGCCTCATGCTCGGCGTCCGCGCAGGCGGGGTTGTCGCGCAGCCGCGCGATGCGCCAGCTCACCTCGTCCCATGCCTGGTGCAGCTCGCGCAGCGGCGCACTGAACACCGCTTTGGTGTCGCGCCACACCTCCATCGCGCCGCGGTCATTGGGCTTGCCGACGAAGTGGCTGTGCCTGGATAAGCCGTGCCGACGCAGCAGTTGCATCACCTCGTCGCGCCCGGCCGTAGGCACCTGGATCACTGCGCCCAGCTCCTCGCTGAACAAGGCACGCAAGGTCAGTTCTTCCCGCCGCGCGCTCACCTGACTTGCCCAGTTCTTGGAGTCGCCGTACTCGCCTCGGCTGTCCGCGATGCCATCGCCTTCAGTGACAAGCAGGTCGACGTTGAGGCTTACGCCGAGGTGGCCCGCAAAGCCCATCTCGCACACCGCCGCCCAGAGGCCACCATCGCTGCGGTCGTGGTACGCAAGCAGCCGCCCTTCAGCACGCAGCTCGTTGATCGCGGCCACCAGTGACTTCAGCAGAGCGGGCTCATCGAGATCCGGCACCTCGTCGCCGAACTGGTCGAGCACCTGCGCCAGCATGGATCCACCCATGCGGTTACGGCCCTGGCCCAGATCGATCAGCACCAGTGTGGTATCGCCGGGCTGGAGCTGCGGCGTGAGTGTGGGCCGCACGTCATCCAGTGTGGCGAAGGCGGACACGATGAGCGACACGGGGGCCGTCACCTGCTTGGCTTCCCCCTGCTCGGCCCAGCGGGTGCGCATGGACAGGCTGTCCTTGCCGACCGGCACGCTGATGCCCAGTGCCGGACACAGGTCCATGCCGACAGCCTTGACCGTGTCGTACAGCGCCGCGTCCTCGCCGGGCTCGCCGCAGGCAGCCATCCAGTTGCAGCTGAGCTTCACTCGCGGCAGGTCGATGGGCGCGGCCAGCAGGTTGGTAATGGCTTCGCCCACCGCCATGCGGCCGGAAGCCGGCGCATCCAGAACGGCCAACGGCGTGCGCTCGCCCATGCTCATGGCTTCGCCGCGAAAACCAGCGTAGTCGGCCAGCGTCACGGCGCAGTCGGCCACCGGAACCTGCCAGGGGCCCACCATCTGATCGCGATGGTCCAAACCGCCCACGGTACGGTCGCCGATGGTGATGAGGAAGCGCTTGCTGGCCACCGTGGGGTGGCGCAGGACGTCGAAGGCCACCTGTGCGAGAGCCACTCCGGTGAGGTCGAGCGGGGGGAGCTGACGGGGAATGCGCTCGACGTTGCGATGCACCTTGGGCGGCTTGCCGAGCAGCACGTCCATGGGCATGTCGATGGGAGTGTCCTCGCCGGCGCGCCCAGGCGCTTCGACGGAATCGGTGCGAGTCGAATCGCCCACGACCAGCCGCTTTTCCCCGGTCGCCACGCCCACCACCGCGAAGGGGCAGCGCTCGCGTTCGCACATCGCCTCGAACAGCGGCAAGGCGTCGGGCGACACGGCCAGCACGTAGCGCTCCTGGCTCTCGTTGCACCAGATCTCCTTGGGTGCCAGGCCGCTCTCTTCCACCGGCACCTTGCTCAAGTCGAACCGCGCGCCCTTGTGTGCGCCTTCCACCAGCTCGGGGAAGGCGTTGGAGATGCCGCCCGCGCCCACGTCGTGAATCGCCAGGACGGGGTTGAGCTCGCCCAGCGCCCAGCAGTGATTGATGACCTCCTGTGAACGCCGCTGGATCTCGGGGTTGCCGCGCTGCACCGAATCGAAATCAAGCTCCGCCGTGTTGGCGCCCGCAGCCATCGAACTGGCCGCGCCGCCACCCATGCCGATGCGCATGCCGGGGCCGCCCAGCTGGATGAGCAGCGTGCCGGCGGGGAACTCCACCTTGTGCGTCTGCGTGGCGGAGATGGTGCCCACGCCGCCCGCGATCATGATGGGCTTGTGGTAGCCCCGGCGCTGCCCCGCCACCGTCTGCTCGTAGACGCGGAAGTAGCCGCCGAGGTTGGGCCGCCCGAACTCGTTGTTGAAGGCGGCGCCTCCAAGCGGGCCGTCGATCATGATCTGCAGCGGGCTGGCGATGTGCTCAGGCTTGCCGTAGGGAGTGCGCTCCCAGGGCTCCTGGGTGCCCGGCAACTGCAGGTGGCCCACCGAGAAGCCGCTGAGTCCCGCCTTGGGCCGCGCACCGCGCCCGGTGGCACCCTCGTCGCGGATCTCGCCGCCCGCGCCGGTGGAAGCGCCCGGGAAGGGCGAGATCGCCGTCGGATGGTTGTGCGTCTCCACCTTCATGACCACGTGGACGGTCTCGCGCCGCGCCCCGTAGGCCGGCGCATTGGTGTAGCCCTCGGGCAGCCAGCGCTCGATCTCGCCGCCTTCCATCACGGCCGCGTTGTCGGCGTAGGCGATCACCGTGTGCTGAGGCGCCGTCTCGTGGGTGTGGCGGATCATCTGGAACATCGAGCGTTCCTGGGCCGCGCCGTCGATGGTGAAACGGGCGTTGAAGATCTTGTGGCGGCAATGCTCGCTGTTGGCCTGCGCGAACATCATCAGCTCCACGTCGGTGGGGTTGCGCCGCAGGCCGGTGAAGGCGTCGACCAGGTAGTCGATCTCGTCATCGGACAGCGCCAGGCCGAAGTCCCGGTTGGCGGTGTCCAGAGCCTTGCGGCCTGCGCCCAGCACGTCAACGTGTGCCATGGGCTTGCCGGGCTGCTCGTCGAACAGATGCGCCGCGTCCTCGCTCGACCACAGCACGCTCTCGGTCATGCGGTCGTGCAGCAGCGCGGCCGCCTGCTGAAGCTCGTCGCGGGAGAGCGGCTTGGCGGCGCCCAGCAGGCCGGTCTTCGTGATGAGGCGGTACTCCGTCACCCGTTCGATCCGCTTGACCGGCAGGCCGCAGTTGTGCGCGATGTCAGTGGCCTTGCTGGCCCAGGGCGACACGGTGCCCAGGCGGGGCGTCACCACCACGAGCGGGCCGTCAGAGGGGCCGGCATAGGGCTCGCCGTAGCGCAGCAGAGCCTCCACCTTGTCGCGCAGGGGCCGCGGCAGTTCGGACTCGCTCCACACCCAATGCACGTGGCGCGCCGCGATGCCGGCGATGCGCGGCTGCACTTCCTGCAGCCGCGACAGCAGCGCCTGGGCGCGGAAGGCGGAGAGCGCATCGCCCCCCTCGAAGTGAAGCAGGTGCTTGGGGCTGGAGGTCACGCGGCAAGGCTCCGGAAGGAAGGCCCGTGCCGTCTCGTGGCCGACCCGGGGGAAGCCGGCGATTTTACGGGGTGAGTGCCACAATGCCTGCGGACGGCAGTGCCGAGGTCCGGCCTGCGCGGACCCAAGCCAGGATAATCGTGCCATGACGATTTCACTCAAGAACGCGGCCGACATCGAAGGCATGCGCATCGCCGGACGCCTGGCGTCCGAAGTGCTGGACATGCTCACCCCGCACGTCGTGCCCGGGGTTACCACCGACCAGCTCGACCAGCTGGCGCACCGCCACATCGTCGAGGTCCAAGGCGGCGTGCCGGCGCCGCTGAACTACTGCCCGCCGGGCTACCAGCCCTACCCCAAGTCGATCTGTACCTCGATCAACCACCAGGTTTGCCACGGCATCCCGAACGACCGCCCGCTCAAGAGCGGCGACATCGTCAACGTCGACGTTACCGTCATCAAGGACGGCTGGCACGGCGACACGAGCCGCATGTTCATCGTGGGCGAGGGTTCCATCGCGGCGCGTCGCCTGTGCAGCATCACTTACGAGGCCATGTGGCGTGGCATCGTGAAGGTCAAGCCGGGCGCCCGCTTGGGCGACATCGGCCACGCGATCCAGACCTTCGTCGAAAACGCCGGCTACTCCGTCGTGCGAGAGTTCTGCGGCCATGGCATCGGCCTGGCCTTCCACGAGGCGCCTCAGGTCCTTCACTACGGCCGCCCCGGCACGCTCGAGGAGCTGGTGCCGGGGATGGTGTTCACCATCGAGCCCATGGTCAACGCAGGCCGGCGAGAGATCCGCGAGATGACCGATGGCTGGACCATCGTCACCCGCGACCGCTCGCTGTCGGCGCAGTGGGAACACACGGTGCTCGTCACCGAGACCGGCTACGAGGTGTTCACGCTCTCGGCCGGCAGCCCGCCGCCGCCAGCCTTCGTGTCGGCGGGCGGCCAGGCCGTTCCCGCCCACCCCTGACGCCATGTCCGCCGCTCCCGGGCTGAGCGCGCCGGGAAGCGCGCCGCGCAGCGTGAGCGAGCTGCGCTCCCGCTTCCGGCAGGGCAAGGCCGCGCTGATCGAGCAGTTCCGGCAGTCCCGGCCGAGCTCCACGGCCGCCACACGGCTCGTGCGATCGCTCGCCCGGCACGTCGACCAGACACTCATCGACCTGTGGCGGCACGCGCTCATGCCGCCCGGGGCCGCGCTGCTCGCAGTGGGAGGCTACGGCCGCGCCGAGCTATACCCCCATTCCGACATCGATGTGCTGGTGCTGCTGCCACCCGAGCAGGACCATTCCAACGACGCCTTGAAGTCTTCGATCGTGGGCTTCATCACCGCCTGCTGGGACATCGGCCTGGAGATCGGCTCCAGCGTGCGCACGGTCGACGAGTGCGTCGAGGAAAGCCAGCGCGACGTGACGGTGCAGACCGCCCTGCTGGAATCGCGCTATCTGTGCGGCGCGCGGCGCGTGTTCAGCGCGTTCCGCCGCGCCAATGCCAATAGCATGGATGCCAAGGCCTTCCTGCGCGCCAAGATGCTGGAGATGCACCAGCGGCACCAGAAGTTCGAGGACACGCCCTACTCGCTGGAGCCCAACTGCAAGGAAA
>CBFHAS010000127.1:0-12094 GCA_965653625.1 uncultured Burkholderiaceae bacterium
AGCGGCAGCGCGAGCAGCGCACCGGCGCCTATTCTCGAGATCATGCCGGCGAGCCTCGTCGAGCCGAAGTATTTGCGGTGGATATAGAACTTGGACAGCGTCATGCAATAGGCGCGGCGAAACGCCAGCTTCAGCGAGGGTGCGCTGGACTGCTTGACCCGATGCAACACGTGCGCATCGTTGACGAGCACGAGCGGATGTCCCGCCCGGCGGGCCCGCAGGCACAAGTCATCGTCCTCGAAGTACAGGAAGAACCACGGATCGAAGAAGCCCACTGCGCGCATCAGCTCCATGTTCAGCAGCATGGCGGCGCCGGTGAGGAATTCGCTGCACAAATCACCTTCCGGATCGATGAGCTCCTTCGGTTGCGGCGCGTGGAACGGTGGTCGGTAGCACAGGCCGATCTGTCCCGGTGAGTCGTAAACCTTGGGGCCCCAGATGGCTGCTTCAGGATAGCGCCGCACCGCCGCCTGCAGCGCATCCACCGCGCCCGGCTGCAGCTCGCAGTCGGGGTTCAGCAGCAACGCATAGGGTGTGCGCACCTTCTGCAGCGCCAGATTGTTGGCGCGCCCGAAGCCGAGGTTGGCGTGGGCCTCATGGACAGTGGCATGGGGCATCAACTCGCGCGCGAGCGCGGCGGTGCCGTCGCGGCTGCCGTTGTCGACGATAGCCACATGCGGCAGCCCCGCCAGCGATGCGAGCGCCGCGGGCAGCACGCGGCGGCTGTTGTAAGTGACGAGAACGATGGTGACGGCGTCGCCGAAGGTGTTCGCAGTCATGCCGAGGTCCGTCCTCGAAGCCCGGCGAGATACTTCAGTGCGTGCCTGCCCTTCGTGGCCGGGGATGATCGCTTCATGGCGAACACCGCCTCTCGATGCCGGTACAGGAACAGCGCAAGTGCCGGCGTGAAGCGACGCTGCGGCCGCTGCCGCCACAGCGCGAGCAGATGCTGAAAGAACGGTTGCTGCGGGCCAGCGAAGGCCGCCAGCGATTCGATGTTGCGGCACTCGGCTTCGAACTTCTCGATCCTCGACGGCTGCGGTCCACGCTTGAGCTGGCCCGCGGCGCCAGAGAGGTTGCGCTCGTGCTGGCGGAACCGCGCCAACGCTTCAGGCACGTATTCCACGCGGCCGAGGTTGGCCGCGACGAATGCAATCCACCAGTCGTGATACGCACCGTGCGGAATCGGCAGCGCGCGGTCCATGACGCTTGCACGGATCAACGCCGCGTGGCCTGAGACACAGTTCGCCAGCGCGAACATCCGCGGATCGTCACCCGCCACCATGGCATAGCGATCGGACATGCGAGGGCACTTCGCAATGGTCTGCCCGTCTTCGTCCACCAGCACCGAATCGCCATAGATCAGCATCGTGCGATCGTTCGCGGCCTGCAAAAGACGGCTCAGCTTGCAGGGCTGCCACACATCGTCCTGATCGCAAGGCGCGATCCATTCGCCGCGACACGCGCGAAACGCCTGCTCGAAGTTTGCGCGCAGGCCCACGTTGCGTGAGTTGCGATGCAGCCGCGCTTCTGTGAACCGCGGCTTGTAAGACTGCAGCACGTCCCACGTTGCATCGGCGGAAGCGTCGTCGAAGACGACCAGCTCGAGCGGCGCATGGTCCTGCGCGAGCAGCGAGTCGAGCTGCCGGGGAAGGAACTCGGCGCCGTTGTAGGTGCACAGCGCGATCGATACCAGCGGCCGCATTGCGTGGATCAAGCCGGGTTGCCGAGGCGCTTGTACGGCGGCACGAAGCGGCGGTCCTGCCACCAGCCCAGGCCCGGCAGCGGACCTTCGTGCTCGCGCAGCACCTGCTGCAGCAGCGACGGACGTACCCAGCCGCGCTCGACGTGCTCTCGCACCTCGTCCGTGGAGATGAAGCTGTCGTGGACGGCCATCAGCAGCTCGCGCGTCCAGAGCCGGCCCCAGCGGTTGCGGCGGTACACCCACGGCTGGACGTCCATGTCGGTGTAGTGCAGCAGCCCGGTGTGGTCAGCCTCGTAGTGCTCGAGGGAATTCCAGGTCGAGGGAATCGCGGCGCGGATCGACTTCGCCAGCGCCATGTCATACATGAGCCGCTCGTAGGTGAGGCGGCCACTGTCGAGCGCCTCGACAACTTTCTCGGGCGACCAGCCCGTCAACGCGGCGCAGTCGAGCAGCATCACGCTGAATTGGGGCCGGCGGTCGGTCTCGTCGCGCGCCTTCGCAGCCAGCAGGTCGGCGCCGTCGAACGGGATCGACCAGAGTTCGCGGATGTCGCGGAACACCATCATGTCGGAGTCGAGGTAGATCGCGCGCCCTCGGTAGCCGGTCAGCATCGGGATGGCGAAGCGCTGGAACGAGAACGGCGTGCGCGGCTGGTTCTTCGCATCGCGCGGCATCGGGAAGGCAATGCCGGCGCGGTGCAGCGGCACCACCTGCGTCGTCATGCTGGCGTGGCGGCGGATCGAATACTCCAGTACCTTGACGGCGAGCATCTGCTCTTCCTGGCTGCCGACATAGATGCGGATCGGCGCCTCCTCTGTCAGCGGCGCGTAGTCGACGCCGGTGCGGTGAATCGTGCGCGCGAAACCCTCGAACTGCAGGTCGTAGCTCGGCTGGCCGTTGTTCAGACGCGAGATGTCCTTCAGGTCGTCGAACGAGGCCGCGTATGACGCGCCGCCATCGACGCCGAGGGAGCGCACGGTCTTCGCCCCGGCGAGCGCGAGCAGCTCGAGCGCAGCCTCTGCGCTGAACGCTCGCGCGTCGACGACGGGGTGCGTGCCATGGCGGATCTTCGTCGTGCGCAGGTCGTACCACAGCAGCCGCCCCTCGGCGTCAAGCCGGCGCAGCGTCGGCAACGCGTCGGCCCACTGCGCGAGCGTCTTGTCGCCCACGAGGTTCTTGACGTGCGGCATCCACGGCATCACCAGCGCACCGGCCTGGCTGACGAGCGCATCGCCGCAGGCCGCGACGACATCGATGTCGATGATGTGAGCGAGCGCGACCGGCCCTTCGCGCACGACGTGGTTGAGGCTGACGTAGCGATAAGCCGACAGATTGAACTCGTGCCGGCGGTTGAACGACGGCCCCTTGCCGAGGATCAGCCAGGGCTGCTCGTTGTCCTGGGTCTCGCGATACCAGTCGAAAAAACTCTTCACTCAGATCCTCCGGAGGCGGCGGCCGGCGCCACCAGCGCGCGCCAGGACGCGGCCACTGCGTCGACACTGTAGCGTCGCTCGACCAGGCGCCGGCCGGCGTCGATGTCGGCGGCGCGCCGCGCCGTGTCGTCGAGGTAGGAGCCGAGCCCGCGCGGCCAGTCGTCCAGTACGGCGCAGGCGGCGAACTCCGCGTAGCTCGGAGTCGCGCCTGCGATCACGTTGAGTCCGTGCAGGAATGCAGTGGCGACGCGGTTGTTGGTCTTGCAGCGGGTGAACGGATTCAGTCCCACGGGGATGACGGCCCCGCCATGCAGGCGCGCGGCGCGCGAGAAGCTTTGCGCGTGCCACGGCAGGTAGAAGGCGGGCAGCGTCCAGGTAGCGATCAGCTCGGCGAACTTGCCGGCGTGGTTGCTGATCACGGTCAGGCAAAGCGGCTGGCGGCCGTGGGCATCGTGCAGCGCCTTACGGATGCGCAGCAGGTCGCTCATGCCGCCCTCCGCGCCGGCACTGCCGTGGTTGCCGAACCAGAGCAGGCGGCGCGCAGGTGGCACGCCGCTGGCCTGGAGCGCAATGCGCAACTTGGCCAGCGCACATTCGGCACGCGGTTCACGCCATCGCGCGAGACCGCCCGGCTCGAACGGCAGTTCAGTCGCATCGGGGATCACGGTGACGCCGCCCGGCGCCGAAGCTTCGGTCGCGACGACCTCCGCGAGCGCGGCCGAGGACGTGACCACCCGGTCGACCGAGCGCACTGCGCCGCGCAGGCGCTCGGCGCGCTGCAGCAACTTCGGGTCGGCGTTGTCGACGTGGAAGTGGTTGTCGCACAGGTCGAGCACGAGTCGCGTACCGGCGCGATCACGCAGCGCCTGCGCATCGGCGAGCGAGCGTTCGTCGTAGCGTTTGGACAGCACGAGCACGGCCGGAGGCGCTTCGTACTCGCCGCGGTACAGGCCCGCGTCGACGCCAGCGTGCCGCAGCGCAGTGACGATCTGCAGGCAGCGCAGCCGGTAGCTGGCAACCTGCGGGTCGTCGGTGTGTGGCCACCAGCGGACGGCTCCCGTCAAGCTGAATCCTTCGGCCTTGCCCAGAACTCCATTCGGCCGCTCTGCCGCAAGACGCCGAGCAGCCAGCCGAGCCGTTTGCGCAGCGACGCGGCCCGCGGCGCGTCCTTCAACCAGCGTGTCGCCTTCAGCACGCGCGGCCACCCGTGCGCCTCGCTCATCAACTCAAGGCTGTTCAGCAGGTTCATGGCGTTGGGCTGCCAACGCACCGCGACGAGTGTCCAGCCTGCCTTGTCGAGCAGCGTGCGCAGCGTGCGCGGCGTGTAGTGGTAAAGGTGCGTCGGTAGTTGCAGCGCGTACCAGTACTCGCCGAACAGGCGCCGCTCAAGCGCGCTGGCGTCCGGCACCGCGGCGACCAGCCAGCCGCCCGGCCGCACCCAGGCGCGGATCTTCACGAGCGCCGCGAGCGGCTCGTGCAGGTGCTCGAGCACCATCCACGCCGCCAGCACGTCGGCCTGTCGCTGCGGCGGCGCGGCAGTCTCGACCGAGGCAGTCTGTACAGTGAGCCCGAGTGAGCGGGCGGTGCGCGCCGCGTTGTCGGAGAACTCGATGCCTTCGACACTCCAGCCCTTGGCGCGCATCTCGCCGAGGAAGGCGCCTGAAGCGCAGCCGATCTCGACCAGGTGACCTGGCGCGATGTCAGGCAGGCGGCGCACGTCCTTGCCAAAGAAGCGGTTCAGCCGCGCGCGCAGGCGGCGGTGCCAGGTCGGCGGCTTGAACTTCGGAATCACGGGCGTCGACAGGTAGGGGCCGTAGTCGCTCGGGTAGTAGGCGCCGATCGTCTGCGGCGTGGGCCGCGGGTTGGTGCGCATCAGACCGCAGCGGCGGCAGCGCACGACGGTGAAGCGCCCGCGCAGGCCGTGCAGACGATCCTCTCCTTCGATGACCGCCTCGTCGGATGGTGTGCAGCCGTTGGGGCATGGGCGGTCCTCAAGGGCGACGCCGTCGATGTATGGGGATGTCGCGATGCTCATCGGAGGCCCTTCGTATCCAGCGCGCTGCAGTCGGAACACGGCCCATCGGGTAGGTTTGGCAGCCCCCAGATCGGGCGCCGAGAAACGGCTGATCGTGGGGACATGGCTCAGCTCCTGAACTGAAAGGCGTGCAGCCGCGCGTACAGGCCGCCATGCGACAGCAGTTGCGCATGCGTGCCCTGCTCGACGACGCGGCCGCCCTCGAGCACGACGATGCGGTCGGCCCGCTCGATGGTGCACAGGCGGTGGGCAATGACCAGGCTTGTACGGCCGCGCATCAGGCGTTCGAGCGCCTGCTGCACGAGGCGTTCCGACTCCGAATCGAGCGCCGAGGTTGCCTCGTCGAGGATCAGGATCGGCGCGTCCTTGTAGATGGCCCGCGCGATCGCCACCCGCTGCCGCTGGCCACCGGACAACTCGTTGCCGTTGTGGCCGACCGGCGTGTCTAGGCCCTGCGGCAGGCCCTCGACGAAGTCGAGCAGGTTGGCTGCCGACAAGGCGTTGCGCACGCGTTCGCGGTCGACCTCGTCACCCAGCGCGACATTGGCGGCGACCGTGTCGTTGAACAGCACGACGTCCTGGCTCACCAGCGCGAACTGCCGCCGCAGCGCGGTGACGTTCCATTCGGGCAGCGCCACGCCATCCAGCAGCAGGCAACCTGCGCTCGGCTCAATGAAGCGCGGCAGCAGGTTCACCAGCGTCGACTTGCCTGCGCCCGACGGGCCCACGAGCGCGATAGTCTCGCCGGCCTCCAGCCTCAACGACACGCCGTCTAGCGCCGGCGGCTGGTCAGCGCGATAGCGCAGCGCCACGTCACGCAGCTCGATGTGCCCTGCGCAGCGTTCCTTCGCAAAACTGCCGCCGCTTTCGGTGGGCGTCATGGTGATCAGCGCGATGCCGCGCTCCAGCGCGGCCAGGCCGCGCGTGATCGGACCGGCCACTTCCGACAGGTGCTTGATCGGCGTCACCAGCATCAGCATCGCCGTGACGAACGCAACGAAGTCGCCGACCGAGCTGCCACCTTTTCCGCTTTGCCACAGCGCCACCACGATGACCGCCGACAGCGCGCAGGCGGCCAGGACCTGGGTGATCGGTGTCATCGTGGAAGCGGCTACGACCGATTTGATTGTGAGCCTGCGCAGCACTTCGCTCACCTTGCTGAGACGCTTCGCCTGCAGGGGCCCCGCATCGTGCAAGCGCACGATGCGCCAGGCCAGCACGTTCTCCTCGACCACGTAGGCGAGCTCGTCTGTGGCCTTCTGGCTCTGCATCGTGAGCCGGTGCAGCCGTCGGCTCAGCGTTCGCATCACCAGCGCCACCGCCGGGAACAGCACCGCGACGAACAGCGTGAGTTGCCAGTTGAGCCACAGCAGGTACAGCAGCAGTGCGATCAAGGTCAACGAGTCCTTCACCAATCCCTGCACCGAGTAGACGAGCTGGTTGGTGCCGCTGTTCACCTCGTAAGCGACGGTGTTGATGAGGCTGCTCGCCGAGCTGCGACTGAACAGCGTCGGCTGGGCGTCGAGCAGGCGCCCGAACATGGCTTGGCGCATGCGCAGGATGCCGCGGTTGGCGGCCCACGCGAGCCCGTACTGCCCGATGAAGCCGGCTGCGCCGCGGATCGCAAACAGGCCGATGACAGCCACTGGCACTGTCCACAACGCGAGCCGCCCACCCTGGAAGCCGCGATCGAGCAGCAGGCGAAGCAGGGCGGGAACCATCGGCTCGGTGGCAGCCGCGATCACAGATCCCACGACGGCCAGCATGAAGCCCCACGAGCTGCCTCGGAAGAACGGCGCGATGCGCGCAACTCGCGTCGTCAGAGGAGCCACGGTGGATGTCATGGGCGGGCATTATCGGGTGCCTGCCTACAATCGCCTGCCTGCTCTCCCCGTCACGTCCCTTGAATCTCTCGGTCATCCTGATCACCCGCAACGAAGCGCATCACGTTGCGGCTTGCCTGCAATCGGTGGCCTTCGCCGACGAATGGATCGTCGTCGATTCGGGCAGCGACGATGGGACGCGTGAGATCGCCGAGCGCTTCGGCGCGAAGGTCACTACCACCACTACCGACTGGCCAGGCTTCGGTGTGCAGAAGAACCGCGCGCTCGCACTCGCGCAAGGCCGCTGGGTGCTGAGTATCGATGCCGACGAGCGTGTGAGCGATGAGCTCGCGGCGAACATCCGGCGCGTGATCGCGGCGGACACATCTGGACAAGAAGCACACGCGTCCTCGCAGGACGGGTCCGGCGGCACGGTAGGCTACGAACTGTCGCGGCTGTCCAGCTTCTGTGGCCAGTGGATGCGGCACGGCGACTGGTATCCCGATCGCGTGCTGCGCCTTTTTCGTCGTGGCAAGGGCCGTTTCACCGACGATCTAGTGCATGAGCGGCTGGTTGTCGACGGCACCGTAGGCCGGCTGCCCGGCGAGCTGCAGCACGAGAGCATGCCCAACCTGGACAATGCACTCGACAAGATGAACCGCTATACCACCGGACGCGCGCTCGACAAACTGCGCGCCGGTGCGCAAGGCGGCTTGGCCGCGGCACTCTCACATGGCCTGTGGGCATTCGTGCGGTGCTATGTGCTTCGTCGTGGCTTTCTCGATGGACGGCTGGGCTTCGTGCTGGCGGTGTACGTGGCCGAAGGCACGTACTACCGCTACCTCAAGATGGCTTTGCTCGCGCGCCCGGGCCCGGTGAACCAACCTGCAAGAACAGGATCATGACCTCCCATGCTGAAACGACGACAGTTCTCCGCCGCCAGCCTGCTTTTCGGCACCCCTGCCTGGGCACAGTTCCGGGTTGAGATTTCCGGCGTCGGCGCCACGCAGTTGCCGATCGCCATCGCGAAGTTCCGCGACGAGGAGCGCGCCGGCCAATCGGTATCGAGCATCGTGCGCGCGGACCTCGAGCGCAGCGGCGTGTTCCGGGGCATCGATGCGCCGTCCGTGCTCGACGAAGCGGCCCAGCCCGCCATGGCCGACTGGCGCGCCCGAGCTGCCGATGCGCTTGTGGGCGGCTCGGTCACCCGCCTGGCCGATGGCCGCTTCGACGTGCGCTTCAAGCTGTGGGACGTGGTCAAGGGCGTGGAGCTGGGTGGTCAGAGCAACGCGGTGGATGCGGCCGACCTGCGGTTGGCGGCTCACCGCATCGCCGACTACGTGTACGAGCGTCTGACCGGCGAGAAGGGCGTGTTCTCCACGCGCATCGCCTACGTTACGCGTGGCGGTGCCCGCTACACGCTGCGCGTGGCAGATGCCGACGGCGAGGGCGGGCAGGTGGCGCTCAACAGCCCCGAGGCCATCATCTCGCCGGCCTGGTCGCCCGACGGACGCGAGTTGGCCTACGTGTCTTTCGAAAGCCAGAAGGCCGTGGTCTACACGCAGGAGATCGCCTCCGGCAAGCGCCGCGCCATCGCGAACTTCCGCGGCTCCAACAGTGCGCCGGCTTGGTCGCCCGACGGCCAGACGCTGGCGCTGACCCTATCGCGCGAAGGCGGTTCGCAGCTGTACCTGATGAGCCGTGGCGGCAATGGCGTGCGCCGCATCACCAACACGCCGGCCATCGACACCGAGCCCGCGTTTTCTCCCGATGGGCGCCACCTCTACTTCGTGAGCGACCGCGGAGGCAGCCCGCAGATCTACCGCATGCCTGCCACGGGTGGCGCGGCCGAGCGCGTCACCTTCTCCGGCAGCTATAACATCAGCCCCGCGATCAGTCCCGATGGCCGCTCGCTGGCGTACATCTCGCGTCAGGGCGGCGCCTTTCGGCTGCACACGATGAATCTTTCCAACGGCTCGCCCCAGGCGCTCACCGACACCAGCGACGACGAGAGCCCAAGCTTCGCGCCCAACGGCAGGCTCATCATTTACGCCACGCGCTCGGGCGGCCGCGATGTACTGATGACCACCACGCTCGACGGCAAGATCAAGGCTCGCCTGGTCTCCACAACCGCCGACGTGCGCGAGCCGATGTGGGGGCCCTACGGGCGTTGAGCCACCGGCCGCAAAGCTTTTAAAACCATGCGCGTCTGAGCGCGCAGACTGTCAAAGGAACCCAGCCATGAAATCACTGCGTCTCGCTCACCAGGGCCTCGTTGCACTTGCCGCTGCAGCCTTGATGGCCGGTTGCTCCAGCGTCAAGCTGGACGACAAGCCCACCCCCGTGGAGACCCGCACGCCCACGGCGGTCACCCCGAACGCGGGCGCTGCCGGCGCGGCCACGCCGCAGTCGCAAGTGGCCAGCGTCGATCTCACCAAGAACACCAATGCCGCGCCGAACGACCTGCCGCATGTGGTGTATTTCGACTTCGACAGCTTCGTGGTCAAGGACGAGTTCCGTCCCACCATCGAGGCGTACGCCAAGCTGCTTGCCACCAACCGGACCCGCAAGTTGGCCATCGAAGGCCACACCGACGAGCGTGGCGGCCGGGAGTACAACCTGGCGCTGGGCCAGAAGCGCGCAGAGGCCGTCGTCAAGTCGCTCACGCTGCTCGGCGCGCAAGACACGCAACTGGAAGCGGTGAGCTTTGGTGAGGAGCGGCCGGCAGCGCAGGGCAGCGACGAGGCCGCCTGGTCCAAGAATCGCCGGGCCGAGCTGGTCGGTCGCTAAGGTTCATCCATGAACGCCGTCTACCGCCGCCTGGCCGCGGTGGCCCTCGCCACCGCCTTCGTGTCCGCCGCACAGGCGGCCATCTTCGAAGACAGCGATGCGCGCCGCGCCATCCTCGAGCTGCGGCAGCGGCTGGACGAGAGCAGCGACCAACTGCGTGCGCAGCAGGCCGACATCCGGGCCATCAACGACCAGATCGGCCAGCTGCGCAGAAGCCTGCTCGACCTCAACGCGCAGCTCGAGGCCATGCGGGCCGAGAACGCCAAGCTGCGCGGGCAGGACGAACAAAGCGCTCGCGAGGTGGCCGAGCTGCAGCGCCGCGTCAAGGATCTGCAACAGGGTGTTGACGATCGCATCCGCCGCATCGAACCGCAGACGGTCTCGCTGGATGGTCGCGAGTTCCTCGCTGACCCTGAGGAGAAGCGTCTGTACGAGGAATCGATGACCGTGTTCCGGCGGGGCGATTTCGGCCCGGCGGCGGCGGCGCTCGCATCCTTTCGCAGCCGCTACCCTGCAAGCGGCTACAACGAGTCGGTGTTGTTCTGGCTGGGCAATGCCTACTACGGCAAGCGCGACTACAAGGAGGCGATCGCCGCGTTCCGTACGCTGGTTGGCAGCGCACCCGAGAGCCCGCGCGCTCCCGAGGCGCTGCTGTCTATCGCCAACTGCCAGATCGAGCTGAAGGACGCCAAGGCTGCGCGCCGCACGCTCGACGAACTCGTGAAGACTTACCCCAAGTCCGAGGCCGCGCAAGCGGGCCGCGAGCGGCTCGCCTCGCTGAAGTAGGTGCGCCACCGCGCGCTCCATGGCTCTCGCTCACGAACCCGTCGACCTCGAACGCCGCTTCGGCGGCCTGCGGCGCCTGTATGGCGACGCGGGCTACGCCCGGCTGCGCGCGTTGCGTGTGGCCGTGGTCGGGCTGGGCGGCGTAGGGTCGTGGTCGGTGGAGGCTCTGGCGCGCAGCGGCGTGGCCGAGCTCGCGCTATTCGATTTGGATCATGTGGCCGAATCCAATATCAACCGTCAGATCCAGGCCATAGGCGCGACGCTGGGCCAGGCCAAGGCGCACGCGCTGCGCGATCGCATCGCCGACATCCACCCCGAATGCCGCGTGCGTTCGGTGGAGCAATTTGTTGACGAATCGAACTGGCCCGCGCTGTTGCCCGGGCCTGTCGATGTGCTCATTGACGCCTGCGATCAGGTGCGTGCCAAAGCGGCGCTCGCCGCATGGTCGTTCTTCACCGGCACGCCGCTCGTGAGTGTGGGGGCGGCCGGTGGCAAACGCCAGGCGCAGGCCGTGGAGGTCGATGACCTGGCTGCGGTGACTCATGACCCGCTGCTCGCGTCGCTGCGGCAGCGCCTTCGCAAGCAGCACGGTGCGCCGCGCACCGGGCCGATGGCCGTGCGCTGCGTGTTCTCGCGCGAGGCGGTGGTGGCGCCGCCCGGCGAATGCGACATCGAGGGCAGCCTCAATTGCCACGGCTACGGCTCGAGCGTAGCGGTGACAGCGACCTTCGGCATGGTGGCCGCCAGTGCTGCACTGGCGGCTGTACTGGAGGGCAGGCCGTGCAGCAAGGCACCTCAGCAAGGCAAGCTATAATTGCGGGCTTGCTGGGTCGTTAGCTCAGTCGGTAGAGCAGCGGACTTTTAATCCGTTGGTCGCAGGTTCGAATCCTGCACGACCCACCAGACGACCCAGCGGCGAGATAGTCATCGGGTCATCGAAAGGATGGTCCTGGAAGTCGGTGATAATGCCGGCCAGTTTTTCGGGCTCTTAGCTCAGTTGGTAGAGCAGCGGACTCTTAATCCGTTGGTCGAGTGTTCGAGTCACTCAGGGCCCACCAATCTACGGGCAGGTTAGCGATAGTGATTGCTAATCTGCCCGTCGTTTTTTGCGGAACACTCCGCAAATCACTTCAAGAGTCTCACCTTCCGGCCGGCCTTGTGCCGGATGTAATCGGCGGTCATCGACTCCGTCGTGTGACACAGCAATGCTTACGCGCCGCGCGTGCCGGCCGCGTCATCCGTGTCGGTCGCAGCGCTTTGCGCGCAGATCCCGAAACTGGAACGTGCCCTTGTCGATGCCGGTCGCCTCGCGAGCGTCGAATCGGTTGCGCAACATGGCTGCGGTCAACCGCTTGCCTTCCTCGTCGACCGGCAGCGCCAGCACCTGACCTTCGACCGCACGACGTTTTAGGCTGTAGTCGGACCTGCAATTTTTATTTCGACAGATCAGCGCGCAGCGACGGCGACCTGATGGTCGAGGGCAGTAGATGCGGCAGAGGCTGTCGTGAAGTGACGACGGGCC
>CBFHAS010000128.1:0-11967 GCA_965653625.1 uncultured Burkholderiaceae bacterium
GCGAGAATTCGAAACCTTGTTTAGCGGATGCGGCCTCGACGGAAGAGGTTCACGATGCCCAGCAGCACCACCGCGCCGAGCAGAGAAACCCCAAGGCTGCCGACGCTGAAGTCGTTGGTGTTGATCGTGCCGGTGCCGAACATCGGTGCCAGCAGCAGGCCGCCGATGAAGGCGCCCACGATACCCACCACCACGTTCAGCACGATGCCTTGCTGGCCTTCGGTTCGCATCAGCATGCTGGCGACCCAGCCGACGAGCCCGCCGACTGCGAGCCAAATGATCAGGTTCATGACTGCTCCTCAGGTTGACCGGCGGCCCATCATGCTTCGGGCCCCCCGCATGAGAGCAAGCATAGGAGCGCGGCCCGGCGTCCGGGTGTCGTCAGGCGCCGCGAACTGGCGTCGGGCGCTTCCTACTTGATGTTCAGCACGCGCCGGCCGAGCAGCTTGCCGCCCGCCCGGTCGAGCACGTTCACAGTGGTCTGGCGTGGGCGGAAGCTGGTGGGCAGCGGCACGTCGCCGCGCAGGCTTTCGTAGCGCCCCAAGGAGATGGCGATCGGGTCGGTAGTGATCGAGGCCGGCGTGCCGCGGCCCGGTTCGCCGGCCACCACGAACTGCAGCACGCCGTGCAGCGACTTGCCGTTGGTGGCGCGTTCGCGCGAAAGCACCACGTCGTATTGCAGCTTGCCGCCCTCGGCAGTGAAGCGCGCGGCGCGCACCTGCACGGGGCCGTTGCGTGGGTCGGGCGGAAGCACTTCCACCAGCGTCGCCAGGTCTTCGCGCAGGTCCTGTACCGTGGTGCGATTGGCGGCCAGTTCATCGGCCAGACGAGCCTTGTCGGCCGTCGCGGTTTCGAGCCGCTGGGTCACATCGGCGAGCGCAAGCTTGAGTTGCCGCCGATCCTGGTCAGCCTGTTCGAAGGAGCTTCGCAGCTCGGCCGATGCCTGGGCCGACAGCCTGGGCGGCAGGAAGCGCTCCTGCACGAGCAGTACCCCGGCGACGCCCGCGGTGGCGCCCGCGATCGATAGCACCAGCCAGGGCGGCACGCGGCGCGAGCGTCGCCGGCCGTAGGGCTCGAATAGCACAGGTTTCATGGAGAAGATCGATCTGGATTGGGGGTGTCCGGCCGCGAAGGGCCCCTGCGTGGCAGGGTATCGCCTTCGTACGTTGCACTGCAACATGATGTCTCAAAAGGCCCAAGAGACGTGGCGATTGGCAACCATTTGTTTGAACTGGCGGGCTCGCCCTTGGGGTGCCGACTTGGGTACAACGCGTGAGAGGCCGCATTGCCCCCGCACCCCAGCCCTCTCCCCGCAGGCTAGAGGGGGAGGCAAGCCCTTGGAACGGTCAGAACGGATAGTGCCGATCCGAGGTCTGCATCGTGACCCAGCGCAGATCGGTGAACGCCTCCACCCCTGCACGCCCGCCGAAGCGGCCGTAGCCCGATTCCTTCACGCCGCCGAAAGGCATCTGCGCTTCGTCGTGCACGGTGGGACCGTTGATGTGGCAGATGCCCGACTGGATGCGCCGCGCCACGTTCCACGCCTTGCCCATGTCGCGGCTGAACACCGCTGCGGACAGGCCGTAGGGGTTGTCGTTGGCGCAGTGGACCGCTTCGTCCACGCCGTCGACCCGCACGATGCCCTTGACCGGGCCGAATGACTCCTCGTGGTAGATGCGCATGTCGGGCGTCACGTGGTCGATGAGCGTGGCGGGCATCAGCGTGCTGTCGGCCTTGCCGCCGCACACCAGCTTGGCGCCCTTGGCCAGCGCGTCGTCGATGAACTCGTTGCAGCGCTTGACGGTGCCCATGTCGACCACCGAGCCCAGCACCACCGGGCCCTTGCGCGGGTCACCGAGCGGCAGGCCGCGCGCCTTGGTGGCCAGCTTGTCGACGAACGCATCGGCGATCTTGCGATCGACCACGAGGCGTTCGGTGGACATGCAGATCTGCCCCGAGTTGGCGAACGCGCCGAAGGCCGCCGCGTTCACGGCCGCATCGAGGTCCGCGTCCTCGAGCACGAGCAAGGGTGCCTTTCCACCCAACTCGAGCACGGCGGGCTTCAGGTACTTGGCGCACACGCTGGCGATGATCCTGCCCACGCGGGTGGAGCCGGTGAAGTTCACGCGTCGCACGGCGGGGTGAGCCACCATGGACTCGACCACGGCGCCCGCGTCTTCAGGTGCGTTGGTGACGAAGTTGATCACGCCCTTGGGCAGGCCCGCATCCTGCAGCGCCTCGGCGATGAGGCTGTGTGTGGCCGGACACAGCTCCGAGCCCTTGAGGACCACCGTGTTGCCGCAGGCCAGCGGCGTGGCGACGGCGCGCACGCCCAAGATCACCGGCGCGTTCCACGGGGCCATGCCCAGCACCACGCCGGCCGGCTGGCGCACCGCCATGGACAGGCTGCCCGGAATCTCGGACGGAATGACCTCGCCGCTGATCTGCGTGGTGAGCGCGGCGGCTTCCTGAATCATGCCGGCGGCCAGGTGTACGTTGAAGCCCGACCACAGCGCCGAGCCGCCCGTCTCGGAGGCCACGGCTTCGGCGAACTGAGGCGCCTTTGCCTCCAGCGCCTCGGCGGCCTTGAGCAGCAGCGCACGGCGGGCAGCCGGGCCCATCTCGGCCCAGGAGTGGAAGGCGGCGTGCGCGGCCTCGACGGCGCGCACCGCGTCCTCGGGCTTGGCGGCCGGGGCGCGCGTGGCAACCTGACCGTCTAGCGGGTTGCGGCGTTCGAAGGTCGCGCCGCCCGCGGCGCCCACATGATCGCCGTTGATCAACATCGAAATCGTATTCATCGAGAGTCTCCTTGCTTCATCAGTCACCAACGATCTTGCGTTCCTTGATGATCGCGCCGAAGCGCTGCGTGTCTTCGCGTGCCCGGGAGGCGAACTCGCCCGGCGTCATGGGCGAGGGCACGCCGCCCAGGGCATGGATGCGATCCTGGACCGGCTTGGTCGTGAGGATGCGGTTGATCTCGCCGTTGAGCCGCTCGATGATCTCCGGCGGCGTGCCGGCCGGCGCATAAAAGCCGAACACCGTGTCCGCATCGAAGCCCTTGAGCCCGGCTTCGTCCAGGGTGGGCACGTTGGGAAACAGCGGCGACCGCTTCGGGCTGCCCACGGCGAGCAGCTTGAGCTTGCCCGCCTGCACATGCGGCAGGCCGATGCCGGGGTCCATGGCGAACTGGATCTGCCCGGCCAGCAGGTCGTTGAGCGCGGGTGCGGCACCGCGGTAGGGCACGTGTACCGCGTACACGCCGGCCTGGCTCTTCATCATCTCGGTGGCCAGGTGCGGCGAGCTGCCGTTGCCGGGCGAGCCATAGCTCACCTTGCCCGGGTTCGCCTTCAGGTAGGCGAAAAACTCCTTCACGTTGTTGGCCGGGAAGTCGGGTCGCGTGACCAGGAACACCAGCACCCTGGCCGCGGCGGCTACGGGCACCAGGTCCTTGGCCGGGTCGAATCTCATCTTGGGGTAGATGTGCGGGTTCACCGACACCATGCCGCCCGAGCTCATGAGCAGCGTGTAGCCGTCTGGCGGGGCCTTGGCCACGGCGTCGCCGCCAATGTTGCCGCCCGAGCCGGCCTTGTTCTCGATGACCACCGGCTGGCCCAGCGCCTCCTGCAGCGGCTGGCCCACGGCACGCGCGATCTGGTCGGCTGCGCCGCCCGGCGGGAAGTTCACGACCACCTTGATCGGTTTGGACGGCCATGTCTGGGCTGTGCCGCAGGCGGGCCATAGCGCACCGATGCAGGCGGCGGCCATCGTCGCAAGCCACTTGCGGCGAGGGGCGGGGGACGGCAAGGCGATCGGCATGAATATCTCCTTCGGTGTGTCGGCGGCGTTCAGCTGACGACGATTTCCACGAGGCTCGGGCCTTGGGACTCCAGTGCGCCTGCAAGCACTTCGCGCAGCGATTCGGGCCGTTCCACGCGGCGTGAAAGCTCCACGCCCTGGCCGCGTGCCAGCGCCACGAAATCCAGCCCCCGGAGGTCGACGCCCTGCAGCGGTGCGTGGCGCGCGAAGCCGAACACCGGCGCGAATTCCTCCAGCGCCGCATAGCGATGATTGTTGAGCACGACGTAGGTGATGGGCAGGTGCCGCTGCGCCGCGGTCCACAGCGCCTGGATGGCGTACATGGCTGATCCGTCGCCCACGAGCGCGATGACCCGCTCGCCCGGCTTGCCCAATGCCACGCCTACCGCGGCGCCCATGGCCCAGCCGAGCCCCCCGCTGGCCATGGTGTAGAAAGTTCCGGTGCGGCGCGTGGGCAGGTACGCCTGCATCACCGGGCGCGCGCTCGGGGCTTCCTCCACCACGATGTGCGAGCTCGCGCGCAACTCGGCAAGCGTCTGGAGCGCGAAGGCGGTCGACATGGGCGTGGAAGGCTCCGCGCGCTGCACGGCAGGGCGCCCCTGGGGCAGGGGCCTCTCGCGCGGCGGAGGGCGCTGCAGCAACTCCTGCACCGCCAGGCGCACGCTGCCCACGGCCGAGGTGCCCACGGGTGTCCATGCCGCGGTGTCGGGGTCGTCGATCAGCTGGGCCAGCCGGGCGCCGGCCGGCAGATGCGGGCCGGCGCCTTCCACGTGATAGGTGAAGGCCGGCGCGCCCAGCACGAGCACGAGGTCGCTGCCTTGCAGCATGGTGACGATGTGCTCGCGGATGGCGGGCAGGAAGCCGGCGAACTGCGGGTGGTCTTCGGGGAAGCCGCAGCGCGCCGACATCGGCGCTGTGAACACACGCGCACGGTGCCGCTCGGCCAGGGCGAGCACGGGTTCCCAGGCGCCTTCCCGGTCGACCCCCGCGCCCACGACGAAGGCCGGGCGCGCGCAGGCATCGAGCGCCTCGCCGATCTGCGCCAGCACCTCGGGGTCGGGCCGGAGTGTGGTGCCCACGGTGCGCTGCAGCGCGGGCTTGCACGGCCGCGTCCAGTCGTCGGCTGGGATGGACACGAGCACCGGACCGCAAGGCGGCTGCACAGCCAGGTAATAGGCCCGCGCGATGGCCAGCGGCACGTCCTCGGCGCGCGCGGGCTCGATGCTCCACTTCACGTAGGGCTTGGGCAGTTCGGTGGCCTGTGCCGAGAAGAGAAACGGGTCGAAGGGCAGGATGGAACGTGCCTGCTGCCCGGCAGTGATGACCAGCGGCGAGCGGTTCTTCCACGCGGTGAAGATGGCGCCCATCGCATGGCCCACGCCGGCGGCCGAATGCAGGTTGACGAACGCCGCGTTGCGCGTGGCCGCGGCATGGCCGTCGGCCATGGCGACCACCACCGATTCCTGCAAGCCCAGCACGTACTCGAAGTCCGCGGGGAAATCCAGGAATAGCGGCAGCTCGGTGGAGCCGGGGTTGCCGAACATGCGCCGCATGCCGAAGGCGCGCAGCAAGTCGAGGACCGCTTCGCGCACGGTCAGGGAGGAAGAAGTCGTGGCCATTCGGACTGCCCTCGGGAATGCCAGCTGAGTGGCAGTCTCCCGCGCCGCTCGGCATCTATCAGGAGCTGGGGTGGGAAGCCCTGTCGGCGCCGCGCGTATCGGTTTTTGGGGTTGCTCGGTGGGCCCTCTCCCCGGCTCCGTCCCCGCTGGGAAGGGAAAGTCTCTGGGGTGGCGCTGTCATGGCGAAAACTCACCTCCCTTTGCGGGGAGAGCGCCGCTCCTAGACTGTCCTCGTCGCCGCTCGCACAAGCCAGTCATATGAGCCAGCTTCTCGCCATCGACGCCACTCACACCGTTTCCTCCATTGCCCAGGCGCCGCCAGATCCCCGCGCCGCCATGGTGCTGGCTCACGGTGCGGGTGCCGGCATGACCCACCCCTTCATGGCCGCCATCGCAACGGGCCTGTGCGACCGCGGCATCGCTACGCTGCGCTTCAACTTTCCCTACATGGAGCGGGGCGGAAAGCGCACCGACTCGCCGCCTCTCGCGCAGGCGACCGTGCGCGCTGCCGTGGCCGAAGCAGGGCGCTTGTGGCCCGATGTCCCGCTCGCGGCTGGCGGCAAGTCTTTCGGCGCCCGCATGAGCTCGCAGGCGCAGGCCGCCGAGCCCTTGCCACACGTGCGCGCGCTGGTCTTCTTCGGCTTTCCGCTCCACCCTGCCGGGCAGCCCTCAACCACGCGCGCCGAGCACCTCGCCGGGGTCCAGATCCCCATGCTCTTCCTGCAGGGCGCCACCGACAAGCTGGCCGATCTCGCGCTGCTGCGTCCGCTGGTCGATCAGCACTCGCCGCGCGCCACGCTGCACGTGATCGAGCAGGCCGACCACTCCTTCCACGTGCCCATGCGCAGCGGCCGCAGCGATGCGCAAGTGCTCGCCGGCATGCTGGACACCGTCGCGAGCTGGATCAGCGAAGTCACCCCCGAGCGCTATTGAGCTTTTCTGAACTCTCGACATACCCCTGCGGTTCTCTACATCCCGTTCTACATCCCGCGGGCTGAGCTTGTCGAAGCCAGCGCGCACCGTGATGCAGGCACTTCGACAGGCTCAGTGCGAACGGATCGGAAAGTTTGCGACTGACGGAAACATCAATAGGCGGCGCGGCGGTTCTCTACATCCCGTTCGGGCTGAGCTTGTCGAAGCCAGCGTGCACCCGATGCAGGCACTTCGACTTGCCTTTAGTCCTGAGCTTGTCGAAGGATCAGTGCGAACGGATCGGAGAGTGGCGTGACTGACGGAAACCTCAATGGGCGGCGCGGCGGTTCTCTACATCCCGTTCGGGCTGAGCTTGTCGAAGCCAGCGCGCACCTTGATGCAGGCACTTCGACAGGCTCAGTGCGAACGGATTGGAGAGTTCCTGACTTAGTCCCTGAGCTTGTCGAAGGATCAGTGCAAACGAGCGGACAGTGTCGTGACTGACGGAACCTCAATAAGGTGACCGGGCACGCGTCCTGCCTCCATCAGTCAGCACCGACATGCCGCCCACTCCGCCTGCCGATCCACTGCAGCGCTACACCGCGCGGCGCAACTTCGCCGTCACGCCCGAGCCCCAGGGCCCGTCTGCGAGCCGCGAGGAACAGCTTTCCTTCGTCATCCAGAAACACTGGGCGACGCGCCTTCACTACGACTTCCGCCTCGAACTCGACGGCGTGCTGCTCAGTTGGGCCGTGCCCAAGGGCCCGAGCTACGACCCGGCGGAAAAGCGCATGGCCATTCACGTGGAGGACCACCCGGTCTCCTACGGCAGCTTCCAGGGCGCCATCCCGCCGCGGCAGTACGGCGCGGGCAAGGTGATCGTGTGGGACCACGGCACCTGGGAACCGGTAGGCGACCCGCGAGACGGCATGGCGAAAGGCAAGCTCGTCTTCCGGCTGCACGGCGAGAAGCTGGCCGGCCTGTGGGAACTGGTGCGCATTGCCAAGCCCGGTGACAAGCAGGACGCATGGATGCTCTTCAAGAAGCGCGACGAATGGGCGCGTCCTCTGAGCGAGTACGACGTGATCGCCGCGCTGCCCGACAGCGTGGTCGACAAGCCGCTGGGCCCGGTGGAGGAGCGCGAGCCGCGCGGCGGTGCACAGGGCAATGCATCGGCACGCAACGACGCAGGCACCGAGACGCTCTCGCTACAAGAGCCCGGCAACCTTCCCGGCGCGGTGAAGGCGCCGCTGCCCGACATGCTGGCGCCTCAACTCGCCACGCTGGCCAAGGCGCCGCCCAGCGGCCCCGAGTGGACCTGCGAGCTCAAGTTCGACGGCTACCGGCTGCTGGCGCGCATCGACCGGGGCCGCGTCAGGCTCATCACGCGCAATGGCAACGACTGGACTTCCAAGATGAAACCGCTGGCTGCCGCGGTGGAACGGCTTGGTCTGCGCTCGGCCTGGCTCGATGGCGAAATCGTCGTGCTCAAGAACGATGGCACGCCCGACTTCAATGCCCTGCAGAACGCCTTCGATGCCTCGCGCACGCAGGGCATCGAATACTTCCTCTTCGACCTCCCGTTCTGCGAAGGCTGGGATCTTCGCCAGGTGTCCCTGCGCATGCGCCGCGCGTTGCTGAGGCAGCTGTTCGAGCGCCATCCCGTCGAAGGTATCCGCTACAGCGAGGACTTCGCGGCCGATCCGGTCAGCATCTTGGAATCGGCCTGCAAGCTGGGCATGGAGGGGATCATCGCCAAGCGTGCCGACGCGCCTTATGTCTCGCAGCGCACCGAGACCTGGCTCAAGGTGAAGTGCCACGCGCGCCAGGAGTTCGTGATCGGCGGTTTCATCGACCGCGAAGGCTCCACCTCGCAGGTGGGCAGCCTGCTGCTGGGCTACTACGACGGCGGCGTGTTCAAGTACGCCGGCAACGTGGGCACCGGTTGGAGCACCGCCACCGCGGCCGACTTGCACCGCCGCCTCGTGAAGTTCGAAACCCGCGAGCCGCCCTTCGAGCCCGGCGCCGTGACGCCGGGCCGCTGGAGCCGGCGTGCCGCCGGTTCCGAGCGCTGGGTCAAGCCTGAGCTCGTGGCCGAGATCCGTTTTTCTGACTGGACGCCCGACGGCCGCGTGCGCCACGCGTCTTTCCTGGGCCTGCGCGAGGACAAGCCCGCGCGCACCATCGGGCGCGAGAAGGCCGTGGCGCCGCCGCCCGGCCCGGCGGCCAAGGGCCACCGTGTCGGCAGCGTGAAGGTGTCCAACCCCGAGCGTGTGATCGACGCGTCCACCGGTTTCACAAAGCTTGACCTCGTGCGCTACTACGAAAGCGTGGCCGAGTGGATGCTGCCGCATCTGCGCGGGCGGCCGGTGTCGTTGGTGCGCGGGCCCAACGGCATCGGCGACGAGCTGTTCTTCCAGAAGCACGACGACAAGCTCAGCATCCCCGGCATCCGCGAGCTCGATCCATCGCTCTGGCCCGGCCACGCCGGACTGCTGGAAGTGCCCACTGCCCAGGCGCTGGTGAGCGCGGCACAGATGAACGTGATCGAGTTCCACACCTGGAACTCCAGCGCGAGGGCCATCGACCGCCCCGACCGCATGATCTTCGACATCGACCCCGGCGAAGGCGTGCCCTGGTCCCGCGTGCAGGAGGCCGCCACCCTCACGCGCACGCTGCTCGACGAGCTGGGCTTGCCGAGCTGGCTCAAGACGAGCGGCGGCAAGGGTCTGCACGTGGTCGTGCCCATCGCTCCCAAGCTCGACTACGACACGGTGAAGGACTTTTCACAGGCTGTTGTGCAGCACTTGGCCGGCGTGCTGCCCTCGCGGTTCGTGACGAAGAGCGGCGCGTCCAACCGCGTGGGCAAGATCTTCGTCGACTACCTGCGCAATACCTTCGGTGCCACCACCGCTGCCGCGTTCTCGGCGCGCGCGCGTCCCGGGCTGGGTGTGTCCATCCCCGTGAGCTGGGAGCAGCTCGGCTCGCTCAAAAGCGGTGCGCAATGGACCATTGCCACCGCGCGCGAATACCTCTCGTTCCAGCAGACCGACCCATGGGCCGGCTACTGGAAGAGCCGACAAACGCTGGCCGGCGCGATGAAGAAGCTCGGCTTCGAGGTGCGGTGAGCCGCCAAGCCTTTACGGTCCCACCCGGAAATCGGAGGAGTCCACGGTGCCGGTCAGCCCAGCGAGATCCACCTGGGCAAAGAGCGCACGGTCACTCTGCGATCCGCCGTTCGCGTCGTAGTACAGGTTTCCCGTGCTGCTGTCGAAGATCACGCGAACATCGTTGCCGACGCTGGCTGCCGCGCCACTGACTGAAGCGAATTCGTTGGCTTGCAGGGTTGTGCCGGCGGTCGAGCCCAGCGTGGCGAGATCGGAGAAGACCAGCTTCGACAGCCAGATCGAATCCGCGGCGTTGGACTGAAGGTCGGTGATCGTGTCCACGTTGCCCGAAGCGTTCAATGTCGTGTTGAAGACGAACATGTCGCTGTCGGACCCGCCCGTCAGCCTGTCGCGGCCGTGGCCGCCGGCAAGTGTGTCGCGACCATCGCCGCCGCTCAAGGTGTCGTCGCCCAGACCGCCGAGGAGAAGATCCGAGCCCGACCGGCCTTGCAGGATGTCGCCTGCATCGTTGCCGAACACCAGGTCCTTCTGGTTGGTGTTGTTGCCGCCAATGAGCGAATCTGTGCCGGAACCACCTGCCAGTACCCAGTTGGTATTGCCACTGTTCGGTGTCTGGGTGGTTTGCAGCGTATACGTGCCGCCCAGCTGATAGCCGAAGTACGTCTGCCCGCTTGCGAACTGCACACTCTCGACGGTGTTGGGCGAGGTGTACTGGTCCAGTACCGTCACCTGCTGATCGTTGAAGCGGATCACCAAGTGGCTGGCAACCTTTTCGAAGCCCAGTTGCGTGATCGACGCGTTGTTGCCCGTGATCGAAATGATGTCGCCGTTGCCACCCGGATCTGACACCGTATACGCGCCGCTGCCGGTGGCACTAAAGGCATGGATATCACTCGCCATCGTGCCCTGCATGCTTTGAACGTCATCGAGCCCCTGGATCGTGACGCTCACCGCCCGGCTCGCGGTGCCGTCCAGTGACCATGCCGTGAACGTGTCGGTCAGCGATTGACCGGTGTTCAGCGCCTGGATCGCGGCCAGGCTGTTATCAACCGAATACGTCCACGTACCCTCAGCCTGCAGCGTGAAGCTGCCGTACGAACCCGCGACGGCGGCCTGGGCCTCGAAGCTCGACTGCCCGGCGTCCGCGTCGATGATCGTCAGCGCGCCTGTGGTGATGAGCTTGCCGGCCACGAGGCTCGTGTCTTCGCGCACCGCGCCGCTGGACACGCCGCTCAGCAGGGGCACGTCGTTGGTGCCTTCGATGGTGACCGTGACAGTGCCGGTGGCGGTCCCGTCGAAAGACACGGCGCTGAAGCTGTCGGTCAGCGATTGCCCGGCGCCGAGTTGCTGGATCGCGGTGTTCAAGTTGTCGGCCACGTACACCCACGTGCCGTCGGCGGCCAGCGTGAAGCTTCCAAAACTGCCGGCTGCTGAGGTCTGCGGCTGAAAGCTCGACTGTCCGGCGTCTGCATCAGCGATGCTCAGGACACCGTGGGTCGAGATCTTGCCGCCTGACACGGCGCTGTCTTCCTGCACCTGGCCGGCGGACTGGCCGATCACCGGCATGTCATTGGTGCCGACGACCGTGAAGCTGACGGAGGCGGGTGTGCTGGCCGTGCCGTCGCTGACGGCGTAGTTGACCGTCACGGTGGTTGTCTGGCCGGCTGAGAGTGACTGGAAGGCTGCGTGAGTCGGGTCCAGCGTGAAGCTGTGCGTAGCGGCGTTGTAGCTCACGCCGGCGGGCAGGGCATCGGGCAGATCTGCCACTGTCAGGTTAGTGCCTGCATCCACGTCGCTTGCGTGGGCCAATGCATCGAGCGTGAGCGACGCGGCGTCCTCGTCGGCCGCACCGCTCACGGTGCCGGTGACGACCGGTGCGTCGTTGGTCCCCGTGACCGTGAAGCTTACGGAGGCGGGCGTGCTGGCCGTGCCGTCGCTGACGGTGTAGCTCACCGTCACGGTGGTTGTCTGGCCCGCTGCCAGCGATTGGAAGACTGAATGGCTTGGGTTCAGCGTGAAGCTGTGCGTGGTGGCGTTGTAGCTCACGCCGGCGGGCAGGGCATCGGGCAGGTCTGTCACTGTCAGGGTGGTGCCTGCATCCACGTCGCTCGCGTGGGCCAAAGCATCGAGCGTGAGCGCGGCGCTGTCTTCGTCGGCTGCGCCGGTCACGGTGCCGGTGACTACGGGCCTGTCATTCGAGCCTGTGACCGTGAAGCTTACGGAGGCGGGCGTGTTGGCCGTGCCATCGCTGACGGCGTAGCTCACCGTCACGGTGGTTGTCTGACCGGCCCCAAGCGACTGGAAAGCTGCGTGGCTCGGGTCCAGCGTGAAGCTATGTGTGGCGCCGTTGTAGCTCACGCCGGCGGGCAGGGCATCGGGCAGGTCTGCCACTGTCAGGTTAGTGCCTGCATCCACGTCGCTCGCGTGGGCCAGTGCGTCGAGCGTGAGCGACGCGGCGTCCTCGTCGGCCGCACCGCTCACGGTGCCGGTGA
>CBFHAS010000129.1:0-11914 GCA_965653625.1 uncultured Burkholderiaceae bacterium
CGCCGGCGATGATTTCGTACTGTGTCGATCCCGAAGCCCGCGCCACGCCGGTGGCCTGGACGTGTGCAACAAGCGGGCGCACAAGCACCGGCTGCATAACGCCCTGCGCCTTGATGCTCTCTGCGAGCTCATACAGCGAGCTCTCGTCCATGCGCGTGCGGGGCTGGTACTTGCCGGGCTGCAGCTGCTCCAGTTTGAGCACGCTGGGCGAACCTTCTGAATCGGCCGCGGGCGCGTCCCCAGCCTCCCTCACGCGCGGGCCGAGCAGCGCCTCAAGGCCCATGCCAAGGCCTTTGGGTTTCTTGGTGACCATCGCCGCATTGTCGATGATCAGCGCGGCAGCCATTTACGCCTTTGCGCTCGCTTATCCTTCGGGACCAAAGGAGAACCCCATGAGCTTCCGCGTGTTCGTAGACGGCCAGGAAGGCACCACCGGCCTGCGAATCCACGAGTACTTGGCGCAGCGCCGCGACATCGAGGTCTTGTGCGTCGATCCAGAGCGCCGCAAGGACGCCAGCGAGCGTGCCCGGCTGCTGAACGCCGCGGACGTGGCTTTCCTTTGCCTGCCCGACGCCGCCGCCCGCGAGGCCGTCGCGCTGGTGGATAACCCCCGTACCTGCCTAATCGATGCCAGCACCGCCCATCGAACGGCACCAGGTTGGGTGTTTGGGATGCCCGAGTTGGCGCCCGGGCAGCGCGAGCGATTGCGCCAGGCCACGCGAATCTCGAACCCTGGCTGTCATGCGAGCGCTTTTATCCTGCTGCTTCGCCCTCTGGTCGACGCCGGCCTCCTGCCCGCCAGCCTGCCTGTCAGCGCGACATCCATCACCGGGTACTCGGGGGGCGGAAAGAGAATGATTGAGCAGTACGAATCGGGCGGCGATCCACATCTCGATTCGCCGCGGCCCTATGGACTGACGCTGGCTCACAAGCATGTGCCGGAGATGACTCAGCACACCAAGCTAGCCGTCAGGCCAATATTCCAGCCGGTAGTTGGCCCGTTCTACAAGGGTTTGGCTGTAAGCGTGCCCTTGCATCTGTCTCAGCTTGCCGATGGTGCGACCACCGAGCGGCTGCACGAGGCGCTCCAGCAGCGCTATGCGGGGGAGCGCTTCGTGCGGGTCATGCCACTGCGCGACTCGGGCACCCTGGAGGCCGGGAGCGGCTATTTCGACGTGCAAGGGTGCAACGACACCAATCGGGTTGACCTCTTCGTCTTCGGCGACGATACACAGACGCTGCTGATGGCGCGTCTCGACAACCTGGGCAAAGGCGCGAGCGGCGCCGCCGTCCAAACAATGAACCTGCACCTGGGTCTTGACGAGGGGCTGGGTCTCTGAGGCGCCGGGCGCCATCAAGAGGACGCCGGATATGCCGTTCTCTAGCGATAGGCGTAGGCGTCGCGGAAACCCAGCCGGCGATAGACCGCGCGTGCCGGCTCGTTGTCTCTTTCGACGTGCGACGCGGGGCACCTCGCGCCGCAGCCTGCGCCAGCAGGTGGGTGCACGGCGAATTCGCAAAGCCGCGGTTGCGTGCCGCGGGCGCCTACGAGATCGGCTTCAAGTGCAAACTGTCCGCACGCCACCACTGACCATCTCGTTAGCAGCCAAGCGCTGAACGGCACAGGAGAGTTTGCGAGGCGCAGGCCATGCGGCTGCCGCTGTGCCAGTGGCGAGTCGCCGCATGCCGGCGCCCTCCGGCATGGTGTCCAGCCCGCGTAGAGCGCGAAGTCGTACACCTGCTGGCATAGGGTCAGCTTGTGCACCAGAGGCAGCCGCCCCGCTGAAATCAGGTTCACGCAGCGCGCACGCTTTGCCTTTCCAGGGCTAACCTGACCAGCAGCCGTCGACCAGCCGCCCAGCCGCTGCTGAGGCGCTGCGCTCGCATTCAGCCTGCCTCCTCGGCGCGGGATAAACCGTCATCGTCTATTCGAAAGGTGCTCCTGGACCGTCGTGCCGAATGGGCTTGCCAGGGCCGTGCGCTTCAGAGCTTGGCAATGCGCTGGACCATCTCCTCGGCGAACTCGACGAACGCCTGGGCGCCTTTGGAAGCGGGGTCGAACACGACGCCCGGCATACCGTAGCTTGGCGCCTCGGCCAAGCGGACATTGCGCGGGATGACGCTGTCGAAGACCTTCTCGCCGAAGTGTGATTTCAGTTGCTCGCTGACCTGTTGCTGCAAGGTGATGCGAGGGTCGTACATCACGCGGAGTAAGCCGATGATCTGCAGGTCGGGATTCAAGTTGGCATGAACCTGCTTGATCGTGTTGACCAGATCACTGAGGCCCTCCAGCGCGAAGTATTCGCACTGCATCGGCACGATCACGCCGTGGGCGCTGCACAGGCCGTTGAGCGTGAGAAGGCTCAGTGAAGGCGGACAGTCGATCAGCACGAAGTGGTACTCCTCGGACACCGCCTGCAAGGCGCGGCATAGGCGCCTGTTGCGGTGCTCGAGTTCGACAAGCTCCACTTCTGCCCCTGAAAGCTCACGGTTGGCACCAAGAACGTCGTAGCCGGCCTTGTCGGCCCGTCGCCGTGCTTCGGCCACGGTGGCGGTCTCCAGGAGGACGTCATAGACGCTCAGTTCCAGCGCGCGCTTGTCGACACCAGAGCCCATGGTGGCATTCCCCTGGGGATCGAGGTCGACGACCAGAACGCGCTGCCCGATGCGGGCCAAACCGGCGGCTAGGTTGACGGTGGTGGTCGTCTTGCCGACGCCGCCCTTTTGGTTGGCGATGCAGAAGATTCGGGCCATGTCGAGTAGGTATGAAGGCCGGGCCATTGCCCGGCCTTGGCACATGCCGGGGCATAGCCATCAGGCGTTGTGGGCGCCCCAGTTGATTTTCAGGTTCTCATGAGACGGATACCGAAGCCGATGAGGAACATTCCGGCCAATCGGGCGAGCCACAAGGATATGCGCTTGTGAGCCTTCACTCTGACAGCGATCCGGTCTGCGAACGCACACAGCGTGAGGCAATACACCAGGGTAATGGCTGCAATCGCCATCGCCATGGCGACAAAGGTCGGCAGGCCCAGGTGAGTAGCGGGGTCAATAAACAGCGGGAAGAACGCCATGTAGAACATGACGGCCTTGGGATTCAGCAGGGTGATCAGTAAAGCCTGCCTTGCATAGTGACGCGGCTCGATGTGCACCGGTGTTGCGCTGCCCGCGCGCACCAGCAGCAGCCGCAGGCCGATCCACGCCAGGTAGGTGGCTCCCCCGTACTGCACTGCGTTGAAGGCCACCGGATATGCAGCCAGCAGTGCCGCAACTCCCGCCACGGCGAGCCAAAGTAGTACTTGGTCGCCAGCGATCACACCCATAGTCGCCGCAGCGCCTGCTCGAAATCCTCCCTTTGCAGTGGAGGTCAGCAGAGCAAAATTGCCGGGGCCGGGCAACGCCAGGAAGACCAGGATGGCAAGGCAAAACCCACTGAAATCCGAAATGCCGAGGATCATGGAAGCATTTCCCCCGGCCGCCTGGAACGAAGCAACACCACACAACGGTCGGCTAGAAGCTGCGGCACGACGAGTTGTTCCACGTGAAACACTTCCACATCGCGGGGCAAGGCGGCGATTTCGTCATTCGGGGTCTTGCCTTTCATGGCCATCCACATACCGCCGGGCGCAATCAAGGGCCGCGTGAGGTGTACGAAGTCTGCCAGTGAAGCAAAGGCTCGCGACGTGACGACGTCGTACGGCGCCTCCGGCCGCAGATTCTCAACCCGCCCCTGCTCCGCACGCAGATTACGAATTTGGAGTTCTGCCATCACTTGGCGCACGAACGCCACCTTCTTGCCGACGGTGTCTATGCAGCACACCTGAAGCTGCGGACAGGTGGCGGCGATCACGACGCCCGGAAGCCCCGCCCCACTGCCAACATCCGCAATCCGGCCGGGCCCGTCCCCTAGCACTCTGCGCAGGGGCGCCACGACCGCTAGGCAGTCCAGCAAATGCTGCACAAACATCCCCGCCGGGTCGCGCACGGCAGTGAGGTTGTACGTTGCATTCCATCGCTGCAGCAGGCTGAGGTAGGTCATCAGCCTCTCCGCCGTGTCAGCGTCGAGCGACAGGCCCAGCAGGCCGGCCGCCTGGCTCAGCGCATCTCGGTCGGACGCATGCACGGGAGCAGCCTTAACGGGCGCCGTCGGAGCAGCGAAACCCGAGTGTGCCGCGCCCTCGCCTGCCTGCAAGTCGCGCCTGTCACGCCGCTTCATCGGACACCGGCTCGCTGGAGGAAAACCCCTTGAAGCGCCCTTTCTTCAGGTGGATCAACAGCAAGGAAATCGCCGCGGGCGTGATGCCCGAAATGCGAGAAGCCTGCCCCAGTGTTTCCGGCCGGTGCCTGTTGAGTTTTTGACGAACCTCGAAGCTCAGCGCAGGCACTTGACCGTAGTCGAAGTCTTCAGGCAGGCGCAGATTCTCGTAATGCGCGGCCTTGGCCACCTCGTCGTGCTGCTTGTCGATGTAACCGGCGTACTTGACGCTGGTCTCCACCTGCTCGATGACGGCATCAGCCAAGCCCTTGCCAAGCTCGGCCCTCAGTGTTTCACGTGAAACAACCACCTCCAACCGCGCCTCGCGACCGATTTGCACCAGCGTGTCGAACGCGACGCCAGGTCGCCGGAGGAGATCAGATAGGCGGTACTCGCGGTCGATGGCCCTTCCGAGTAGCCGCTCTGCCACTGCGGAAGGCAAAGTCTCCGGCCGAACCCACGAAGACCGCAGGCGCTGTGTCTCTCGCCCCACTGTCTCGCGCTTGCGATCGAAAGCTTCCCAGCGGCGGTCGTCCACCAGCCCGAGCCGCCGGCCGCATTCGGTGAGGCGCATGTCCGCGTTGTCCTCGCGCAGCTGCAGCCGGTACTCGGCACGGCTGGTGAACATCCGATACGGCTCGGTCACGCCCTTGGTGATGAGGTCATCCACCAGCACGCCGAGGTACGCTTCGTCGCGGCGTGGCGTCCAAGCCGCTTCGCCGCGGACTTGAAGGGCAGCATTGAGTCCGGCGTAGAGGCCCTGGGCGGCAGCCTCCTCATACCCCGTCGTCCCGTTGATCTGCCCGGCGAAAAAGAGCCCGCCGATGGCGCGGGTCTCGAAGCTGGCTCTGAGCGCGCGCGGATCGAAATAGTCGTACTCGATTGCGTAGCCGGGGCGCAGGATATGCGCATTTTCCAGCCCCACCATGGAATGGACTGCCGCCAGCTGGATGTCGAAAGGCAGCGATGTCGAGATGCCATTCGGGTAGACCTCATGGGTGTCCAGCCCTTCCGGCTCCAGAAAGATTTGATGCGCGGTTTTGTCCGCAAAGCGGTTGACCTTGTCTTCAATGCTTGGGCAATAACGCGGCCCTACGCCCTCAATCATGCCGGTGAACATGGGGCTGCGATCGAAGCCGGAGCGGATGATCTCGTGGGTGTGCTCGTTGGTGTGCGTGATCCAGCAAGGCACCTGCCTCGGATGCTGACCCGGGTCGCCCAGAAAGCTGAACACAGGCACCGGGTCGATGTCGCCCGGCTGCTCGGTGAGCACGCTGAAATCGATTGTGCGGCCGTCCAGCCGAGGCGGAGTACCCGTCTTGAGGCGCCCCTGTGGAAGCTTGAGTTCCTTCAGGCGCTGCGACAACCGGATGGCGGGGGGATCGCCCGCTCTGCCGGCCGAATGGCTTTGCAGACCCACGTGCACCTTGCCGTCGAGGAAAGTGCCCGTGGTGAGTACCACGGCGCGCCCCTCGAAGCGAATGCCAACTTGCGTGACCGCACCCGTAACCCGCCCTCCCTCAACCAGAAGGTCATCGCAGGCGCCCTGGAACAACCACAGATTCGGTTGGTTCTCGAGCCGCCGCCGAATCGCAGCGCGGTAAAGCACGCGATCGGCCTGTGCCCGCGTGGCACGGACTGCGGGCCCCTTGGAGCTGTTCAAGATGCGGAACTGGATGCCCGCTTCGTCCGTAGCTGCCGCCATGGCGCCACCCAGCGCGTCGACCTCCTTGACCAGATGCCCCTTGCCGATGCCGCCGATTGACGGATTGCAGCTCATCTGGCCCAGCGACTCGATGTTGTGGGTGAGCAGCAAGGTGGCGCAGCCCATGCGCGCACTGGCCAGTGCGGCCTCGGTGCCGGCATGGCCTCCACCGACCACGATCACGTCGAAATGCTTTGGGTACAGCATGGTGCTGCCTAATTTTTGAGCAATCCGGCATTGTAGGGAGCGTCGGGGAAGAAGTCACCGGCCGAGACAGGCGCCGATGCGCAGCGACACCTTGCAGCAGCCCGCTCGTGCCGGAACCACCGCCCGGCAGTTCCACCACTGACGCTATGCCTGCACGGCAGGCACCGTCCCGACGGTGCGCAAATCCTGCGTCACCCGCCCGTCCTGCAAGACGATCACTCGGCTCGCCGACGCGATGGTCTCCGGTCGGTGCGCGACGATGACCCGGGTGACGTCGAGCTGGCGTACGGCCTGGTTCACCAGTCGTTCACGGTCGACATCGAGCGCGCTGGTCGCCTCGTCCAGCAGCAAGATCTTGGGGCGCTTGTACAGCGCGCGCGCCAGCAGCAGGCGCTGCTTCTGCCCCCCCGAGATGCTGGTACCCATGTCGCCGATCAACGTGTGGTAGGCCATGGGCATGGCCTCAATCTCATCGTGCACCGCGGCCATCTTGCCGCACTGCTGCACCCACTCGAAGTCGGCATGGGCATCGAAGAAGCTGATGTTGTCGATGATGGAGCCCGCGAACAGTTGGTCTTCCTGCATGACCGTGCCGATCATGTCGCGCCAACTGCGCAGGCCCAGCTTCGCCAACGGCACGCCGCCCACACGCACCTCACCGACCTGTGGCTCGTGGATGCCCAGCACGATCTTGAGCAGGGTAGTTTTGCCGCAGCCCGATGGGCCCGAAATCGCCACCGACTCCCCCGGCTCGATCACGATGTTCACGCCGTTGAGCACTGGCGGCTCCGCGTCGGAATAGCGAAAACACACGTCCCGCAACTCCACCCGCGACGGCAGTTCCTGGCGCGTCGGTACGAGCATCTCGGACTCGGGTGCCGTGAGCACGATGTCGGCCAAGCGCTCCCCCTGCAGCTTCAGCATCTTCAGCTCCACCGCCTTGTCGATGAGGCCGCTGATGCGCAGGGCAAACTGCTCCTTGTAGGCGAAGAACGCGAAGAGCATGCCCACCGAGAAGCTGCGATCCAGCACCAGCAGTGCACCGACCCAGATGACGCCCACGCGCTCCAGGCCGAACAACAGCTTGTGCAGAACGCCGAACAGCAGGTCGAGCTTGCGGGTGGCGATGTTGGCGTTCATCGCGTCCACCACCAGGTTCATGAAGCGGGCTTGGCGGTCTTCCTGCCGGTTGAACAGCTTGATGGACTGCACGCCGCGCAGCGATTCCAGGAAGTGACTCGACTTCTTGGCGTCGTGGACGATGGCCTCCTCCGTCGCCTCGCGCAAGGGACGGAAGAACGCCCAGCGCAGCAAGCCGTACGCAACCACCGACGCCAATGCGATAGCGGTCAGCGTACCGCTGTAGATCCACATCATCACCAAGGTCAGCACGACCATGAGGCCGTCCAGCACGACCTCGATGAATGAGGTCGTGAGCGTCTGCTGGATCTGCTGCACGGCGCCAAACCGCGACATCACGTCGCCGGTGTGCCGCTTCTCGAACCACGCCACAGGCAGCCGCATGAGGTGCGCGAACACGTTGGACAGCCACTGCAGGTTTAGCGTGGCCGACAGGTACAGCACCGCCCACGACCGAATCGCACCGGTGGCGACCGTGATCAACACCAGCAGGCTGAAACCGAGGCCAAGTGTCACCAGCAGGTCGTGGTCCGCCGTAACGAGGACGCCGTCGACGACCCACTGCATGAAGAAGGGCGACAGCAGCGCGAAAAATTCGAGCGCCAGCGCCAGGGCAAAGATCTGCAACAGCGACCGCTTCAAACCGCTGACGCGCCCCAGCAACTGCCGCGCGGTGACCGATTGACGCTCGACGCGCGGGCGGAAGTCGGCCTCGGGCGCCAACTCGAGGACCACACCCGTGAAGTGCCTGGAGACTTCGTCCAACGACAGCCGCCGCACGCCACGCGCCGGGTCGTGGATCACCGCCTTGCCCCCACGAATCGCCGTGAGCACCACGAAATGGTTGAGATCCCAGTGCAGCACACAAGGCGTCTGAAGTTGCGAGAGGTGCTCCATCTCCGCGCGCAACGCGCGAGGATTGAGCTGCATCAGCCCGGCCAGCCGCATCAGGTCCACCATGGTGGCGCCCTTCAGCGAAAGCTGAAAGCGCTGGCGAAGGGTGGGCAGATCGGTGTCCAGCCCATGGTAGGAGGCCACCATGGCCAGGCAGGCCAGCCCACATTCCGCGGCCTCGGTCTGCAGCATCACAGGCACGCGAGTTCGGCCAAAGCCGAACTTCAATGTAGAGAACAGTCCACTCATGACAGTCGCCGGCCGGCCTTAAACGCGGCCCGCGAGGCTCAGCAGCGGCTCGAAGATCCATTCGATCAACCGGCGCCGGTCAAGCATGACGTCGGCCTCAAGCTGCATGCCTGCCACCAAGGGCTGGGGCTGGCCGTAGGCCTGCACGGACTGCTGTTCCAGCGCCACCGTGATGCGATACAGAGGCTCAGCCGACGGCGCGCCTTTGATTGACTCGGGCAAGGGCAGGCCGGCGAGCTCGGTGGCTTGGAGCGGCGTACGCGAAACCCGCAGCACGCGGCCCGCGTGGTGGCCGAACTTTTGATAAGGAAACGCCTGGTAGCGCAGCTGCACGAGCTGCCGCGGACGCACGAAGCCCACGGCACTGGAAGGCGCGAACAGCTGCGCTTGAAGCCGCGCATCGACGGGCAGCAGACTCGCCAGTGCCGAGCCCGGCGCGACGCTATGGCCCCTGTCGGCGAGGACGGCGGTAACGACGCCGTCTTCAGGCGCCCGGATCACCACCTGGCGCCGCGCCTCGTTCTCGGCCGATGCCTCGTCGAGCGACGCGAGCTCGCGCTCGATCTCGCCGAGGCTCGCCATTGCCTGGAGCGGCTGCTCCCGACGTCGGGCTTCGACGGCCGCGATGTCACGCGTGTACATGGCGCGCCGAAGCTTCAGACCCTGCAACTTGGCGCGCCCCTCAAGCACCTCAGCCTTCTTCGTACGCAAATGCGCCGGCGAAACAAAATTTTCGTCCTTCAGCGACTCGTACTGCGCCAGGTCTTGCTCCCTCAGTGCGAGCTGCTGACGATAGACCTCGGCCTCGGCATCCATCTGCGCAAGCTCTTCCCGCATGTGGACGAGCTGCCTGTCCAGCGCATTGGCCTGCTCCTGGCGCAGCAGCGCGGCACGCCGCGCTGCTTCCTGGAGGCTGCGGCGACGCGTGTCCAGGCTTTGCAGCACGGTCGCCTGGGTGTCACCGTCGAGCGTCGAGCGGTCGATCGAAAGAACGAACAGCACGTCCCCTCGCCGCACCGACTGCCCTTCCGCTACCTGGATTCGAGCAACCTGCCCGGCCTGCGGCGGGACCAGCCGTAACACTCCACGGTCGGGCACCAAGTAGCCGGTAACGTGAGCCTTGCGGGTGTAGCCGCCCTCGAAGAGGAAAACACCCACCAGCGCGGCAGTGATCAGGACGAACAGCGTCAAGAGGGCCAAAGACACCGGCCTGACCAATTGGATACGGCCGAGCCAAGCTTGCTGGCGACCTTCGATGACTTCAGGACGGAAGAGGCTCACGATGGGATGCGGGTGTCGGCGGGGGCTGGGCGATTTTGGATCGACCAGCACCCACTCCAGGCATCCAACCGCAACCGTCCTATCGCCGCTTCAGTTGTCCGCGAGACAGCGCGCCAGAATATCTGGGCACCTGACCGGCATCTTTCAGATGCCACCCGCGCAACTCACAAGCCGGCGCATCAATACGGCGCCATTGCAATTACTTCACAGCACATTGCAAATGGCCGTCGTGGCCGCAATGCAATCGCATTCATCAGCCTCTCACGAAGCATGTCGCCACTGTGACAACGCGGGCCAAAGCAACGCGACGAGGCTGGTGATGCTTGCAATTGGGCACGGTAGTGTTGACTTACCAGCCGCGATAGGGCAGCGCGCCACCGCCGATGTGGCGCAGCAGGCTCGGATCAATCGGGACAGGAGAAGACTGCTTGGCCGGCGCAGCGGGGGAAGTGGGGGCCGGGTGACGGGAAACCGGGTTGAACGCTTGCGACATGATGGACTCCTGCTGGTGTGGTCATGCATGGATGTGTTGCATGAGCCCTCATTCCACCAGCGGCCCAATTGCCGCGTAACTGTCAACTCTTACAGCTTGCGCATCCGGACTGCCAACGCCCGCATGGGCAATCCATTTCCGGTCATGTGGCAAGTGACACTCTTCTCTCAACGCATCAAAGCGATAAGCGCGCATTAGTCTTTTCACCGGTGCGAAAAGCGCACTGGACTCCGCGACATCCGCAAATCAACGGATCAGTCCCAGTCGCAATGCTTTGAGAACGGCCTGGTGCTTGTTGATGCACCCGAGCTTGTGGGTCGCATTGTTGACGTGCAATACCGCCGTGCGTTCGCTGATACCCAGGATGCTGCCCAGCTCCCAGGCGGTCTTGCCCTCCATCGTCCACCGCAAACTTTCCAGTTCGCGTGGCGTCAAGGTGGGGAAGTCGTGCTGAGGCGAGGGGGGAAGCAGAATGCGCATGGCCGCATCCTGCGCATACACCGCGAACAACTGCAGGTCGGCGACCATGCGAGTCACCTCGACAGGATTGGGCGGCAAGGACTGGTCTCGGTCCACCCCCATCACGAAGTGCCGGCCCTCCGGCAGATGCAGGGCCAGGGCAATGCCGGTTCGGTAGCCGAAACGCGCCTGGGCCTCCCAATGGCTCCCGAGATCCAGCGCGGTATACGTTTGCTGGTTCCAAATGATCGGCACGCTGGCGCGCTTGCAGTGCTGCTGCACGGGATCGATGCGCTGGCTGTCCCGGTTGTCGGCGATCTCCGTGTACTCGTCCGGTGCGTTGTCGACGAGGAAGAAATCCGGCTCCCCGCGAAACCGATCCACCACAGCCATGGCCGTGGCCTTGTCGAACCCGAGCTGCTTTGCGAAAGCCACGACTTCCGAACGCAACTCGTCGCGGCTCTTGGCCTGCAACACCGATGTGAACCCGCTTTGAACCATGTCGCCTTTGGCTCCTACCCGGCACGCATTGGCAGGCCACATGCCTGCAATGAATTACAGCTGAAAGGATTTACAGATGGCAAGCAAACCAGCAGCCATGACACTTCCGGGACACAGGATCGAACTTTCGTACTCATGCAAAGCAACAGCGATTGGACGACACAATGACACCCGCCTGGATTGTGTGCTCATGGCCGCCGGTATTGTGGCAGGCCCAGTGCGCACCTAACTTGCACTTCGTCCATCTCGGCACGCGTGTGCTCAGCAGTGGCGACGGCGCTCAGCCATGCACCGGCCAAACGCTTTGGGGCGACCCGTCCACCGACCAGGCGGCTGGCGTCGCTTGGGACTGGGTGGAGCTTCAACGCGGCGTCGTCGCCATGGCGGATCCGTTCGGGCTCGTCACCAATCTGCAATTGACCGATTCCGAGGGCGAAGTTCTACCCAGCGTACAGGCTGCCCTGCACCTCAATGAAATCGTCCACGGATTGCCCTGGCAATCGGAGGTGCAGCGCGTGCTGGAGCGCGACGCGGCCTGAGGCCCGCGTTTCGCCGCACAAGCTTCACAGCGATCGAGCCCCTGGTGAACGCAGCACTTGGGTGTGCGGGATGCCATCTTCCAGCTAGCGCTCCCCCACGACGACGAACACCTGCTGGCGGGCCATGTCTGTGCTGTAGAGCTTATCCGTAAATATGGATAGACTATCGAACCGAGCCGCAGAGGGCGCGG
>CBFHAS010000130.1:0-11753 GCA_965653625.1 uncultured Burkholderiaceae bacterium
GGGGGACGGGCTGGGCGCAGCCCGGCCCAGGGGGCTCTCTGAGGGCCCCGTCCAGGCTCGAATCGGTCGCCTGCCCACCGAACTGGCCCGACTGTGGCGCTCCGACCTCGGCGACGCCTCCACTCCCCTGGTCGCCCTCGACTGCGCCCGTGTCACTCGCGTCGGCGGTGATGCCCTCCTGGTGGTCGGTGTCGAGAAGACCGCGGAGTCGCCCAATGGCCGCCCGCAAGCTTGGTGGTGCTGGGTCGTGCTTTCTCGGGAGCAGGCCCAGGCCCGCGGCCAGTTGCTCCCGGAATCGATGCCCCAAGACTTCAGGTGAAAGCGCCGTCCACCGTCCAGGGTGCCCGCTGGATGGGTTCACAGGGCGCTTCACTCCTGCACCAAGGTGATCCCTGGCAGGGTCAGCAGTGAAGTCTCGCGCATGACGCGGACGAAATCGCCGAGGTAGGGCCGGCCAGCCAGACGCTGCGGCGTAACCGCATACAGCCGTCCCGTCAGGCCCTCTTCACCGATACGCTGGCTGGCGACGTAGGCGCGATCGAGGTAGCTCTTGACCGCCCACAGGGGCAAGGCGGCCAAGCCGCGACCACTGGCCACCAATTGCAGCATTGCCACTGTCAGTTCGCTGGTGCGGCGTGGCGGAACGATGCCTGCGGGCTGCAGCACTCGCCGCACCAAGTCCAACATCTCATCGGGTACGGGGTAGGTGATCAATGTGTGGCCGGCAAAATCGGCGGCCACCAGGCAGGGCTTGTCGAGCAGGGCGTGCCCCTTCGGCAGCAGCGCGACGATCTCGAAGCTGAACAGCGGGTGGTACACGACACCGGACTCCCCCGCATCCCTCTCGGACACGATCGCCAGTTCGGCGCGGTCTTGTTGCAGCAGGCCCACCGGATCGGCCTGGAAACCCGAGACGATGTCCAGTTCCACCTCGGGCCAGCGGGCGCGGAAAGCATCCATCGCCGGCATCAGCCAGTCGAAGCACGTGTGGCACTCCACCGCGATGCGCAGCGTTCCCGCAGCGCCGCTCACCAGGCGGCTCACGTCGCGCTCGGCCTCATCCACCAGCGGCAGCACAGCATCGGCCAGGCGCAACAGACGTTGGCCGGCAACGCCGAAGCTGACCGGATTCGACTTGCGTTCGAAGAGCGGTGTGCGGTAGTGGTCTTCCAACGCTTTGAGCTGGTACGACAGGGCCGACTGCGTCAGGTTCAGCAACTGCGCTGCGCGAGAGAGATTGCCCGCCGCGCGCAGCGCAACGAGGGTCTTGAGGTGACGCAGTTCGAGTGGCGATTGCATGAACGAGACTCAGGATGATCAGAAGAACATTTCGTTTGAATCGTAGTCACGACGTGCCGATCATGACAAGCCAAATTCATTGAATTAACGCTTGCACATGATCAACACTCATGCTATTGGCTTTCCGCGCATGGGCGCACAACGCGAACTGAAGGTCGCGCTGGAGCTTTATTGGCGAGGCGAGATCGACGCAGAGACCCTGTCCACCACCGGCCGCGAACTGCGCGCGCGGCACTGGGCGCTGCAGCGCGACGCCGGGCTCGACTTCGTCACCGTAGGCGATTTCGCCTACTACGACCACGTTGCCAACCACATCCAAATGCTTGGGTGCGAGCCGCCCCGCTTCGACTTCACGGGCGAGGAGCCCGAACTGGCGCGCTACTTCACCATGGCGCGCGGCGTGGCCGCCGAGCGCCGGCATGACGACGAGTGCATTTGCGACCATCCTGCCGGCGGTGGCAAGCCGGCACTGGAAATGACCAAGTGGTTCGACACCAACTATCACTACCTGGTGCCGGAGTTCGACGCACAGACGAGCTTCCGACTGGCATCACGCCGGTTGCTCGATGAAGTCGCCGAGGCGATGGCACTCGGCCACAAGGCCAAGCCGGTGATCCTCGGACCGCTGAGCTTCCTGTGGCTGGGCAAGGAGAAGTCGGCCGGCTTCGATCGGCTCGATCTGCTCGATGCGCTGCTGCCGGTCTACACCGAACTGCTGACTCGCCTGGGCGCAGCCGGGATCCAATGGGTACAGATCGATGAGCCCATCCTGGGGCTGGACCTGCCTGGCCCGTGGGCGCTGGCCTTCGAGCGGGCCTACCACGCGCTGGAGGCCGCGGACGTCTCGCTGCTCCTGGCGACCTATTTCTCGCCGCTGGACGATCATCTCGGCCTGGCCTGCAAGCTGCCAGTGGCGGGCCTGCACGTCGACGCGGTGCGCGCCGGCCACGAGTTGCAGGCCGTGCTGGATAAGCTGCCTGCGGACCGCGAGCTCTCGATCGGCATCGTCGACGGACGCAACATCTGGCGGGCCGACCTCGACCGAGCATGCGCGCTGCTGCGTCCAGCGCTGGAGCGGCGCGGCGGGCGCCTGTGGATCGCACCGTCGTGCTCGCTGCTCCACGTTCCGTTGAGCCTCACCGACGACAAGGCACTGGACGCCGAACTGCGCAGCTGGCTGGCAGGCGCCAACGAAAAGCTTGGCGAGTTGAACGTGATCAAGCGCGCGCTGCGGGACGGCGAAGCCACCGTGAGCCGCGAACTGTTCGCGGCTCGCGCGGCCGTCGCGGCGCGGGCGTCCAGCCCGCGCGTCAGGAATCCTTCCGTTGCTCAGCGCGTCGAGGGCCTGCCGGCCGATGCCGATCGCCGTGCCACTGCGTTCGCAGAACGCCAGAGACTTCAGCGCGAACGATTCCAACTGCCGGCTTTCCCGACAACGACCATCGGTTCCTTCCCGCAAACGCCCGAGATCCGCGCCGCACGTGCAGCGTTCAAACGCGGCGCGCTGCCGGAGGATGCTTATCGCGATGCGATGAAGCGCGAAATCGCTCACGCAGTGACACAGCAGGAGGAACTGGGCATCGATGTGCTGGTGCACGGCGAAGCCGAGCGCAACGACATGGTCGAGTACTTCGGGGAGCAACTCGAAGGCTTCGCTTTCACGGCCAATGGCTGGGTGCAGTCTTACGGGTCCCGCTGCGTCAAACCGCCCATCATGTTCGGCGACGTGTCGCGACCCAAGGCCATGACGGTGGACTGGACCCTCTATGCACAAGGCCTGACGAAGCGGCCGATGAAGGGCATGCTCACTGGCCCGATCACGATCCTGCAGTGGTCGTTCGTGCGCGATGACCAGCCCCGATCCCAAACCGCACTGCAGATTGCGCTGGCGATCCGGGACGAGGTGGTGGACCTCGAGGCCGCGGGCATTGGAATCATCCAGATCGACGAACCCGCGATCCGCGAAGGTCTGCCGTTGCGTCGCGCGCAATGGAGGGCTTACCTGCAATGGGCGGCACGGGCGTTCCGCGTATCAGCCAGCGGCGTGGCCGCCACCACGCAGATCCACACCCACATGTGCTACTCGGAGTTCAACGACATCCTGCCCGAGATCGCAGCGATGGACGCCGACGTGATCACGATCGAGACCAGCCGCTCCGACATGGAACTGCTGCGCGGCTTCGGCGCCTTCAAGTACCCGAACGAGATCGGCCCGGGTGTCTACGACATCCACTCGCCACGCGTGCCATCGCGTGACGACATGGTCCGGCTGCTGAAGAAGGCCGCTGCCGTCATTCCATCGGAGAACCTGTGGGTCAACCCAGACTGCGGCCTCAAGACACGTGGCTGGCCCGAAACCCTGGCCGCGCTGGGAAACATGGTCGAGGCGGCGCAGGCACTTCGCGCGCAGTAGACGAGACGGCCGTTGGAATGAGATGGCGACCGCCCGGCGCAGCAGTTGGATGGACACTGCCCAACACCAAGGCGGTTCACTTGAACCCACCCTTGCCCGGTTGTGGGCTTATTGAGCCTTTCTGAATTCACGACATACCCCTCCGTTCGGGCTGAGCGTGTCGAAGCCAGCGCGCATGTCGATGCTGGCACTTCGACAGGCTCAGTGCGAACGGGTTGGAGAGTGTCGTGACTTGCGGAAACCGCAATAGGCGGCGCGGCGGTTCTCCACATCCCGTTCGGGCTGAGCCTGTCGAAGCCAGCGCGCGCCTTGATGCAGGCACTTCGACTTGCCTTTAGTCCTGAGCTTGTCGAAGGATCAGTGCGAACGGATCGGAGAGTGTCGTGACTTGCGAAAACCTCAATAGATTCAGATCGACATCCGCTCCCGCACGCCATCGCGCGCCATGTCGCTGCCCCGGCCGCGCTGCACGATCTCGCCGCGTTCCATGACGAGGTACTGGTCGGCCAGCTCGGCCGCGAAGTCGTAGTACTGCTCGACCAGCACGATCGCCATCGTCTTGCGGTCGGCCAACATGCGGATCACGCGGCCGATGTCCTTGATGATGCTCGGCTGGATGCCTTCGGTGGGTTCGTCGAGGATCAGCACCCGGGGCCCCGCGGCCAGCGCGCGGGCGATCGCGAGTTGCTGCTGCTGGCCGCCGGAAAGGTCGCCGCCACGCCGCTGCAGCATCTGCTTGAGCACCGGAAACAAGTCGAACAGTTCGGCAGGGATGGCGGTGCCGCGCGGCTTGTAGGCCAAACCCATGCGCAGGTTCTCCTCGACCGTGAGGCGGCCGAAGATTTCTCGCCCTTGCGGCACGTAGCCCATCCCCTGGCGCACGCGCTCGTAAGGCGTGTCGCGGGTGATCTCCACGCCGTCCAGGCGGATGCTGCCGGTCTTCACCGGCACGACACCCATGAGGCTCTTAAGCAGCGTGGTCTTGCCCACGCCGTTGCGCCCGAGCACCACGGTCACCTGGCCCAGGTCGGCTTCGAAGCCGACGTTGCGCAGGATGTGCGAGCCGCCGTAGTACTGGTTGATGCCCGAACACGAAATCATGGCGCCACCAGCCCCTCAACGTCCAAGGTACACCTCCACCACCTTCTCGTCGGCCTGCACCTGGGCGAGCGAGCCTTCGGCCAGCACGCTGCCCTCGTGCAGCACCGTGACCTTCTTCGTCGGGTCGTCGTGCGTGAGTGCGTGGATGAACTTCATGTCGTGCTCCACCACCACCAGCGAGTGGCTGCCTTGCAAGGACAGGAACAACTCCGCGGTGCGTTCGGTTTCATCGTCGGTCATGCCTGCCACCGGTTCGTCGAGCAGCAGCAGCTTGGGGTCTTGCATGAGCAGCATGCCGATCTCCAGCCACTGCTTCTGGCCATGCGACAGCAGGCCCGCGGTGCGCTGCGCATGCTCCTGGAGGTGGATGAGCTGCAGCGTGGCGCCGATGTGGTCGAGCTGCTCACCGCCGAGGCGAAAGAACATCGACGCCCTCACGCCATGGTCGGTCTTCAGCGCCAGCTCCAGGTTCTGGAACACGGTGAGCTGTTCGAACACCGTGGGCTTCTGGAACTTGCGGCCGATGCCAATGGAGGCGATGCGGTTCTCGCGCAGGCGCAGCAGGTCGATGGTGGAGCCGAAGAATGCCTGGCCCGAATCGGGCCGCGTCTTGCCGGTGATCACGTCCATCATCGTGGTCTTGCCCGCGCCGTTGGGCCCGATGATGCATCGCAACTCGCCCGCGCCGATGGACAGCGTCAGCGCATTGAGCGCCTTGAAGCCGTCGAAGCTGACGGTGATGTCGTCCAGGTACAGGATGGCGCCGTGCGCGATGTCGACCTCACCCTCGCGCACCACGCGCCCGTAGCTTGCGGTGCGGCCGCCCGATGCACCTTCCGTGCGGCGCTCCAACGCCCTCAGCCGGCGCGTGCCGGCCTCCATCAGTTCGGGCGTCATGCGCGCACCTCCGCCTTGCGTCGCCGCAGCAGCCCGACGATGCCCTGCGGCAGGAAGAGCGTGACCGCGATGAACAAGGCGCCAAGAAAGTAGAGCCAGAACTCGGGAAAGGCCTGCGTGAACCAGCTCTTCGCGCCGTTGACGAAGAAGGCACCGACGATCGGGCCCACCAGCGAGGCGCGCCCGCCCACCGCGGCCCAGATCGCCATCTCGATGCTGGCGGCAGGCGACATCTCGCCCGGGTTGATGATGCCCACCTGCGGCACGTACAGCGCACCGGCAATGCCGCACATCACCGCCGAGATGACCCAGATGGCGAGCTTGTAGCGCAGCGGGTCGTAGCCCGTGAACATGACGCGCGACTCGGCATCGCGGATGGCCTGCAGCACACGCCCGAACTTGCTGCCCACCAACCAGCGGGCGAAGAGAAAGAAGCCCACCAGCGTGAGCCCGGTCGCGACGAACAGCACCATGCGCGTGGACGGCTGCGCGATCGTGATCCCGAGCAGCCTCTTGAAGTCGGTAAAGCCGTTGTTTCCGCCGAAGCCCGTCTCGTTGCGGAAGAAGAGCAGCATCGAGGCAAAGGTCATGGCCTGCGTGATGATGGAGAAGTACACGCCCTTGATGCGCGAGCGGAACGCGAAGTAGCCGAACACGAAGGCCAGCAGCCCGGGCACCAGCACGATGAGCAGCACGGTGGCTACGAAGCTGTCGCTGAGCGCCCAGTGCCAGGGCAGCGTCTTCCAGTCTAGGAACACCATGAAATCCGGCAGCTCGCTCTGGTACTGCCCTTCGCGGCCAATCTGGCGCATGAGGTACATGCCCATGGCGTAGCCACCCAGCGCGAAGAACACGCCGTGGCCCAGCGACAGAATGCCCGTGTAGCCCCAGATCAGGTCCATGGCCAGCGCGCAGATGGCGTAGCACATGATCTTGCCGATGAGGGCGACGGCGTAGTCCGACAGGTGCAACGGGTGTCCCTCCGGCACCACGAGGTTGAGAATCGGCGCGAGCACCGTGATCGCGACGAGGGCGATCAGCACGCCGGACCTCGCCCGCCCACGGGAGAGCGACACGCCGCGCTCCCCCACCCCAGGGACGGAAGAGGGGGCTGGGGTGTGGGGGGCCTCACGGGGCAAGGCGCTCATGCTTCCGCGCTCCTGCCCTTCATCGCGAACAGGCCTTGCGGCCGCTTCTGGATGAACACGACGATGAACACCAGCACCATGATCTTGGCCAGCACCGCCCCGGCCCAGCCTTCCAGGAGCTTGTTGATGACGCCCAGTCCGAGCGCCGCATAGACCGTGCCCGCGAGCTGCCCCACGCCGCCCAGCACCACCACCATGAACGAATCGACGATGTAGCTCTGCCCCAGGTCGGGCCCCACGTTGCCCACCTGCGAGAGCGCACAGCCGGCAAGGCCCGCAATGCCGGAGCCCAGCGCGAAGGCGCAGGTGTCCACCCTCGCGGTGTTCACGCCCATGCACGCGGCCATCGGCCGGTTCTGGGTGACCCCGCGCACGAAGAGGCCCAGCCGTGTCTTGGCCACCATGAAGGCAAGCCCGGCCAGCACGAGGGCCGCGAACACGATGATGGCGATGCGGTTGAAAGGCAGCGTGAGATTGCTCATGGCCTGCACCCCGCCCGAGAGCCAGGTCGGGTTCTCGACAGGCACGTTTTGCGCGCCGAAGAGCGAGCGCACGGTCTGCATGAGCACCAGGCTGATGCCCCAGGTGGCCAGCAGCGTTTCCAGCGGGCGGCCGTAGAGAAAACGGATGACGCTGCGCTCCATCGCCGCGCCCACCACGGCCGAGGCGAGGAAAGCCGCAGGAATGGCGGCGATGACGTACCAGTCGAAGGCGCCGGGAAGCCAGACCTTGAAGACGTTCTGCACCAGGTAGGTGGCATAGGCGCCGATCATGATGAGCTCGCCATGCGCCATGTTGATGACGCCCATCAGGCCGTAGGTGATGGCCAAGCCGAGTGCGGCGAGCAGCAGGATGGAGCCCAGGCTTGCGCCGGTGAACACGACGCCCAGCCGCTCGCCCCACGCGAGATGCGAGTCGATGGCTGCAAGCGACGCCTTCAGCTGCGCGCTGACCTCGGTATCGGTTTCGCCGCCCGCACGCAGCCGCTCGGCCAACAGCGTCTTCGTGGCCGACTCGCGGCTCGCGCCCAGCGACCTTGCCGCCGCCAAGCGCACCGCCCTGTCCGGCGAGGCGATCAGTACCTTGGCGCGCAGGCGTTCCAGTTGCGCCTTGAGCCCCTCATGGGTCTCGGCGGCCAGCGCCTTGTCGACCAGGGGCAGCTTGCTTTCGTCCATGGTCTCGCTCAGTTCACGGATGGCGGCGGCGCGCTGCGACGCATCGGGCGACAGCAGCTTGAACGAAGCCAGCGCGGCCTCCAATTCGCCGCGCATGCGGTTGTTGTTGACCACGTCTTCAGCATCGTCCGGCAGCGTCACCGGCTGGCCGGTGGAAGCGTCCACGGTCTTGTCCTCGCGCACCACGAAGACTCGCTCGCCGGCGGTCTTGACCTCATCGTCGAGCAGGGCCTGCAGGAAGCCGGGCAACGCGGCGTCGGCCATCCCGGCCGACCGGGCGATGGCCTCGGCGCGGGCATCGTTGTCGCCGACGGCCATGTCGCGCACCTGCTCGGGGGTGAGCGCGCGCGCGGCGGTGGCGAGCCACAGCCCAGCCAGCAGCAGGGTCGAGCGCCAGACCAGCCGGCGTATTGCAGCCTTCAACATCACGTCAGAGGGCTTTGAACCCTGTCCTTCATCGAATGAGGGAAGCCGCCGCGCCGCCCTCCCCGGTTCTGCGACTCCTGCTGCGAACGCGCAGAGGTGCCGTGCTGGCGATTCACGCGCGGCCCGCACGGGGCCGCGCCGACCGCTTGCGGTGCGTCACTTCTTCTCGGGCTCGTCCTTCTTCTTGTCGTTGCCTTCGATGAAGGGGCTCCAGGGCTTGGCCTTGACCGGGCCCGGCGTCTTCCAGACCACGCTGAACTGGCCGTCTGCCTTCACCTCGCCGATGAACACCGGCTTGTGGAGATGGTGATTCTTCTCGTCCATCCTGGCCATGAAGCCGCTCGGGGCCTTGAAGGTCTGGCCGGACATGGCGGCGATCACCTTGTCGGTCTCGGTGCTCTTGGCCTTCTCGACGGCCTGCTTCCACATATGGATGCCGATGTACGTGGCTTCCATGGGGTCGTTGGTGAGGGGCTTATCGGCGCCCGGCAGCTTCTTGGCCTTGGCGTAGCCAGCCCACTTCTTACGGAACTCGTCGTTGGACGGGTTCTTCAGGCTCATGAAGTAGTTCCACGCGGCCAGGTGGCCCACCAGCGGCTTGGTGTCCACGCCGCGCAGTTCTTCTTCACCGACGGAGAAGGCCACCACCGGCACGTCCTTGGCCTTCAGGCCCTGGTTGCCCAACTCCTTGTAGAACGGCACGTTGGAGTCGCCGTTGATGGTGGAGATCACGGCGGTCTTGCCACCGGCGGCGAACTTCTTGATGTCGGCCACGATGGTCTGGTAGTCGCTGTGGCCGAAGGGGGTGTACTTCTCGTCGATGTCGGAGTCCTTCACGCCCTTGCTTTTGAGGAAGGCGCGCAGGATCTTGTTGGTGGTGCGGGGATACACGTAGTCGGTACCCAGCAGCACGAAGCGCTTGGCGCCGCCGCCGTCCTTGCTCATCAGGTATTCCACGGCGGGAACGGCCTGCTGGTTGGGCGCCGCGCCGGTGTAGAACACGTTCTTGCTGAGTTCCTCGCCCTCGTACTGCACGGGGTAGAACAGCAGGCCATTGAGCTCTTCCACGACCGGCAGCACCGACTTGCGCGACACGCTGGTCCAGCAGCCGAACATCACGGCGACCTTGTCCTGGCTGATGAGCTGCTTGGCCTTCTCGGCGAACAGCGGCCAGTTCGACGCGGGGTCGACCACCACCGGCTCCAGCTTCTTGCCCATCACGCCGCCCTTGGCGTTGATCTCTTCGATGGTCATCAGCGCAACGTCCTTCAGGACCGTCTCCGAGATGGCCATCGTGCCCGACAGCGAATGCAGGATGCCGACCTTGATGGTGTCGGCCGCGGCAGCCTGGCCGCCCCAAGTGAGCGTGCCGACGGCCAGGCCGATGGCAGACAGGGTTTTCGTGAATGAACGACGGGTGTGAGTCATGGCAAGGCGCTCCGGTTTGTCTCAAGCACATGCTGAGATGGACGAAAAGCAGCTTATGAAGCGCCCGTGCATTGCGAAATACGCCACACGGCGTAGCCGCCCGTGTGTGCAGGGAAGGAGCGGCGCTGTGACGTGCGGAATCCGCACCCCTTTCTTTCTTTGGCTCGATGAATACTCAATTCACGGGTAACGAAGTTTTTACGCCCCAAGGGGTTTAGACATCTGGAGACCTGGCTTGAACGCTTTCAGCAACCTTCCCATCGGCAAACGCATCGCCTGTCTCGTGTGCGGGCTTCTCCTCCTGGCAACGGTCCTGGGCGGCGTGGGAATCACGGGTGTGCGCAACCTGTCGTCTGCCAGCAACTCGTTCATCGGCACGGAGTACGTGGCCGCCGACGTCATGGCGTCGCTGCGAGAGCAGATGCTCCAACTGCGCCGGTACGAGAAGGACATGCTCATCAACCTCGGCCAGGCCGATGCGCAGCAGAAGTACCTCAATGAGTGGCGCGAGGGCCGTTCTGAGTTGGACGGGCACATCAAGCGGCTGCGCGAGCTGGCCCAGCCGCTGGGTATCGCGCAGCCGGTGGACGCGCTGGCCACAAGCCTGCAGGGCTACGACCAGGTATTCGTGAAGGTGGCGGCAGACGCACAGGCAGGCCGGTTCGCGGACACGCTCACGGCCAACAAGGCGATGGGCGACGCACGCAAGGATTTCCACGACGCCGAGAAGGCGGCGCGTGAAATCAACCAGGTGTTGAACCGACGCGCCGAGGCGGGATCGCAACTGGTGGAGACGACGGGTCAGTCGTCCATGCAGTGGCTGCTGGTGGTGTGGACGGCCAGTGTGCTGGGCGGCGCGCTGTTGGCATGGCGCATCGCCCGCTCGATCACCGGCCCCATCCGCACGGCGGTCAAGATCGCCGAAACCGTGGCCGCCGGCGATCTGGGTTCGCGCATCGAAGTGACCAGCCGCGACGAAACTGGCCAACTGCTGGCAGCGCTCAAGTCCATGAACGACAGCCTGCACGGCATCGTGGCCACGGTGCGGCAAAGCAGCGACAGCATCGCCACCGGCACGCAACAGATCTCCTCGGGCAATGCCGACCTGTCACACCGCACGGAAGAGCAGGCCGGCAGCCTGCAGCAGACGGCCGCGTCGCTGGAGCAGATGACCGGCACGGTGAAGAGCAACGCAGACACCGCGCGCACCGCCAGCCAGATGGCGGGATCCGCGCGCGACGTCGCCACGCAGGGCGGTGAAGTGGTGGCACGCGTGGTGCAGACCATGGGCGACATCTCGGCGGCCAGCCAGCGCATTGCCGACATTACCGGCGTGATCGACGGCATTGCCTTCCAGACCAACCTTCTCGCGCTCAACGCCGCAGTGGAAGCCGCACGCGCGGGCGAGCAGGGCCGCGGCTTCGCGGTGGTGGCCGGCGAGGTGCGCAATCTTGCGCAGCGCAGCGCGCAGGCGGCCAAGGAGATCAAGTCGCTGATCGGCGACAGCACGCAGAAGGTCGAGGCGGGCAGCAAGCTGGTGGCCGATGCAGGCACCACCATGAACGACATCGTGAGCCGGGTCAGGCGCGTGGACGATCTGCTGGGCGAGATCACCTCGGCCACGAAGGAGCAGACCCAGGGCATCGCTCAGGTGAGCGGCTCAGTGAACCAGCTCGATCAGGTCACGCAGCAGAACGCCGCGTTGGTGGAGGAATCGGCCGCGGCGGCGGATAGCCTCAGCCAGCAGGCGCAGCGTCTGGTGGACGCGGTGGCGGTGTTCAGGCTGCGGCACGCGGCGTGATCGCTGTGGGTTCGGGCCGATAGCACGGCCGAGACATTCGGCCACACCGGCCACGAGGCGGCGGG
>CBFHAS010000131.1:0-11570 GCA_965653625.1 uncultured Burkholderiaceae bacterium
CCGTTCCTCACCACACCCGTTCCTCACCACACCCGTTCCTCACCACACCCGTTCCTCACCACACCCGTTCCACACCACACCCGTTCCTCACCACACCCGTTCCTCACCACACCCGTTCGCCCTGAGCCTGTCGAAGGGCCGGCTTGAGTCGGCACCACGCCCGTTCGCACTGAGCGTGTCGAAGTGCCACGCCGACGCTGGAGCCGCACCTCAGAAACCCCGCGCCGCCCGAAATGACTTTCGACCACTGTCCGCAACGCACTCGCCCTCTAGAGTGCGGACACGCAATCCGAGCCCCAATGCCGAATGCCTGAGGTCGAACTCGAATCCTTGCTCAGCCCACTTGCGGGCGACGCCCCTTGTGGCGCCGACCTCGAGTACGACCCGGCGTTCCTGGCCTTGCAGGAAGCTGGCGCAGGCAAGCCTGAGCAGCAGTACGGCGAGACCATCATTCCCGCGGAAGAGCCCGACTGGCCCGTGGTGCATGAGCAGGCCTTGCAGCTGGCCGCCCGCACCCGCGATCTGCGCGTGGCCGTGTGGCTCACCCGCAGCAGCGCGCATCTGGGTGGTCTGCCTTCCGCTGTGCGCGGCCTGCAACTGGTGCATGGCCTGCTGGCCCGGCACTGGGATCATGTGCATCCTCAACTCGATGCCAGTGACGGCAACGATCCGACGGCGCGTGTGAATGCGCTGCTGCCTTTGCTGCACCCCGGCGCCGCCCTGGCCGATCTGCGCACCGCCAGCCTCACCGGCAAGCGTGGCGCACTCACCGTGCGCGACATCGAGCTCGCGCTCGGCCGCGCCGATCCCCTGCCCGGAGAAGCAGTGCCCACCGAAGACGGCGTGCTGCAAGGTGTGGCCGCCGCCATTGCGCAGCACGCCGACGTGTCGGTCCACATGCAGGCGGCGCACGAAGCCGTGCAGGGCATCGCAGCCGTGCTCGAGCAGCAACTGCCCGCCAGCCAGGCGCCCGAGTTCACTCCGCTTCGCAAGCTCACGCAGCGTCTGGCCGAGGCCGTCCTCCGGGTGGCCGGCGTGCCTGGTGCACAGGCGGGCGAGGGCGGTGTGGCTGGTACGGGGGCTGCCGTGAGCCACGCCCATGCGCTGGGGAGCATTGCCTCCCGCGAAGACGCCATGCGAGCGCTCGATCGCGTGTGCGAATGGCTGGAACGCAACGAGCCCAGCAACCCCGCGCCGCTGCTCATCCGCCGTTCTCAACGGCTCATGAGCAAGAGCTTCATCGACATCATCCGCGACCTCGTTCCCGATGGCGTGAGCCAGGTGGAAAAGCTCGCGGGCACCGACCGCAATTCGTAGTCGCCCACTCCATCCGCGCAACAGGAGCACCCCATGGCCACCAGCAGCCAGAAGTTCATCGCCCGCAACCGCGCGCCCCGCGTGCAAATCGAATACGACGTGGAGCTGTACGGCGCCGAGAAGAAGGTGCAGCTGCCCTTCGTCATGGGCGTGCTGGCCGACCTGTCGGGCAAGCCCAGCGAGGCACTGCCGCCGGTGGCGGACCGCAAGTTCCTTGACGTCGACGTCGACAACTTCGATGCCCGCATGAAATCCATGAAGCCTCGCGTGGCCTTCCAGGTGCCCAACACGCTGACCGGCGAAGGCAACCTCGCGGTGGACATCACCTTCGAAAGCATGGACGACTTCTCGCCAGCCGCCGTGGCGCGCAAGGTCGAGGGGCTGCGCCAGCTCCTCGATGCTCGCCAGCAACTGGCCAACCTCGTGACCTACATGGACGGCAAGACCGGGGCCGAGGAGCTCATCTCCAAGGTCATCAAGGACGAGGCTTTGCTCAAGTCGCTGGCCGATGCGCGCAAGCCGGCCGAGCAGTGAAGCAACCCTGAACGGAGCACACCATGGCTGAAGAAAGCACCACACAAACCTCCGCGTTGCAGGGTATCGAGTACCAGGGCAACGAGTTCGCGTCGCTGCTGAGCAAGGAGTTCAAGCCCAAGTCGGACGATGCGCGCTCGGCTGTCGAGCAGGCCGTGCTCACGCTGGCGCAGCAGGCACTGGCGCAGACCAACCTGGTCAGCGCCGACGTGATGATGTCGATCGAGGCGATGATCGCCGAGCTCGACCGGCGCCTGACCACGCAGGTCAACGCCATCCTCCACCACGCCGATTTCCAGCAGCTGGAAAGCGCTTGGCGTGGCCTTCACCACCTCGTCAACAACACCGAGACCGACGAGATGTTGAAGATCCGGGTGATGAACATCTCCAAGCTCGATCTCGGCAAGACCCTCAAGCGCTACAAGGGCACCGCCTGGGACCAGAGCCCGCTGTTCAAGAAGGTCTACGAAGAGGAGTACGGCCAGTTCGGCGGCGAGCCTTTCGGCTGCTTGGTCGGCGACTACTACTTCGACCACAGCCCGCCCGACGTGGAACTGCTGGGCGAGATGGGCAAGGTGGCTGCTTCCGCGCACGCGCCCTTCATCGCCGCCGCAAGCCCCACGCTCATGCAGATGGGCTCGTGGCAGGAGCTGGCCAATCCGCGCGATCTCACCAAAATCTTCACCACGCCGGAGTACGCCGCCTGGCGCTCGCTGCGCTCATCGGAGGATGCGCGCTACGTGGGCCTGGCCATGCCGCGCTTCCTGGCTCGCCTGCCTTACGGGGCCAAGACCAGCCCGGTGGAGGAGTTCAACTTCGAGGAAGAGACTTCGGGTGGCGAGCACGGCGCCTACACGTGGGCCAACTCGGCCTATGCGATGGCGGTGAACATCAACCGCTCGTTCAAGACGTACGGCTGGTGCTCGCGCATCCGCGGCGTGGAGTCTGGCGGTGCGGTCGAGGGCTTGCCTGCCCACACCTTCCCCACCGACGAGGGCGGCGTGGCGATGAAGTGCCCCACCGAGATCGCCATCAGCGACCGGCGCGAGGCCGAGCTGGCGAAGAACGGCTTCATGCCGCTGCTGCACCGAAAGAACTCGGACTTCGCGGCCTTCATCGGCGCACAGTCGCTGCAAAAGCCCGACGAGTACGACGACCCCGACGCTACGGCCAACGCCAACCTCGCCGCGCGCCTGCCGTACCTCTTTGCGTGCTGCCGCTTCGCGCACTACCTGAAGTGCATCGTGCGCGACAAGGTCGGCTCGTTCAAGGAGCGCGACGAGATGCAGCGCTGGCTGAACAAATGGATCATGAACTACGTCGACGGCGACCCGGCGAACTCTTCCGAAGACACCAAGTCGCGCAAGCCGCTGGCTGCGGCCGAAGTGACCGTTGAAGAGGTTCCGGGCAACCCCGGCTACTACACCTCGAAGTTCTACCTGCGCCCGCACTACCAGCTCGAAGGCCTGACCGTGTCGCTGCGGCTGGTCTCCAAGCTGCCGTCGCAGAAGGCCGCCTGAGGCCGCGCACACCGATTTCGCAAGACAGGGTGCACATGCGCGTCGCGTGTGGTTGACAAGGGCCCTGATATCCAAACGACGCTCACTCACCGGAGGCTCACACCATGGCACAAGTTGACTATTTCCTGAAGATCGAAGGCGTTGAAGGCGAATCCACCGACGACAAGCACAAGGGCGAGATCGAACTCGAGTCCTGGAGCTTCGGCGGTGCCAACAACGGCTCGTTCTCCAGCGGCGGCGGTGGCGGCAGCGGCAAGGTGTCGCTGCAGGACTTTCATTTCGTCAAGAAGACCGACAAGGCCTCGGCCAAGCTGCTCACAGCCTGCTGCACCGGCGAGCACCTCAAGAAGGTGACGCTCACCTGCCGCAAGGCCGGCAAGGAGCAGCAGGAGTTCCTGCAGATCATTCTGAGCCCCGTGCTCATCAGCTCCTACCAGACGGGCGGTTCCGCCGGCAGCGAGATCATCCCGATGGAGCAGATCGCGCTGAACTACGGAAAGATCGAGTTCAAGTACAAACAACAGCAGGAAGACGGCTCGCTGGGTGGTGAAGTCGTCGGCGGCTGGAACGTCACGACGAACAAGCCGGTCTGACGCTGGCTCATGCTCCGGGGTCGCAACCGCGGCCCCGAGCATGCCAAGTGCCGGCGCACAACTGCGCCGCGCAGAACGCATTCCCTGAAGGAGCCTGTCGATGCAATCCCTCGAAGCGCCGGGCGGCGCGGGCTCGGACATCTTCCTGCATGTGCAGGCCAAGCGTGCCGGCAAGATCAAGGGCGAATCCGTCACGCAAGGACATGCCGATGACATCGAAGTGCGCGGCTGGCGCTGGGGTGCCCAGGCCGGCTCGGCCGTTGGCTCCACGGCGGCCACGGCGCGGCGCCAGTACCGGCCATTGGTAGTGGTCAAGGGCATCGATACCGCCTCCACCGGCCTGCTTGCCGCACTGGCCACCAACGATGAGGTGCGCGAAGCCACGCTCACCATGCGCAAGGCGGGCGGCGAAGCGCTGGATTACTACCGCGTCACGCTCAACGGGGCGCGCGTCATCGACATTGCGCTCGACGTGGATGCACAGGGCAGGCCCTCCGAGACGGTGAGCTTCTCCTATACCAAGATCGACATCGAATACAAGCGCCAGCAGGGAACGGGCCTGGGTACCGGCTCGTTCACTTTCGGCGACGAAGTGCTGGCCTGACCATGGCTCCTACCCCCCAAGAACGGCTCGCGGCAGGCGACCCGCAAGGCGCGCTGGAACTCTTGCAGCCGCTGGTGCGCGAGCGCGCCGGCGATGTGAAGCTGCGAGTGTTCCTGTTCCAGCTGCTGTGCGTGCTGGGCCAGTGGCCACGCGCGCTCAACCAGTTGCAGGTGTGCGGCGAGATGGACGCCGGCACGCTGGCCATGGTCAATACCTATCGTGAGGCGGTGCAGTGTGAACTGCTGCGCGAGGCCGTGTTCGCGGGCAAGACCACGCCCATGGTCTTCGGTCGGCCGCAGGATTGGGTCGCCCCGCTGGTGCAAGCCTTGCAGGCCGATGCGCGCGGCGAGGCCGACCTGGCCGTGCGCCTGCGTGCCGACGCCTTCGAGGCCGCGCCCGTCACGCCGGGCACCCTGAATGGCGAGCCCTTCGAGTGGATCGCTGATGCCGACTCGCGGCTCGGCCCGGTGCTCGAAGCGGTGATCAACGGGCGCTACGGCTGGCTGCCGTTCTCCGCCTTGGCCCGCGTGGCCATCGAGCCGCCCGAGGATCTGCGCGACCTCGTGTGGGTGCCCGCGCATGTGTGGTTCGCCGGCGGCGGCGAGGCCGTGGCGCTGCTGCCCTCGCGCTATGCGGGGTCGGGCGCCGTGGGAGACGGCGCGCTGCAGCTGTCGCGCAAGACCGAGTGGCTGTCCATCGGCCCCGAGCAATACCAGGGCCTGGGCCAGCGGCTTCTGGCCACCAGCGCCAGCGAGCAAGGGCTGCTCGAGGTGCGCGAGATCGTGCTGCATGGCGCCGATGCCGGCGCGGCAGCCTGACACGCGGGGCACGGCAAGTGGCCGCAGTGGATGTGCGCAACCGGCTGCAGCCCGCGCTGCTGGACCGGCTCACGGACGATGCGCCCGGCGAGCGGCAGGAGGCAGACGATCGGCGTGTCATGTCAAAGACGCAGTTGCGCCAGGCGGTGCTGCGGGACCTCGGCGCGCTCTTCAATGCGGTGCAGCCGCTGGGGCGCGAGGCCGAGGCCGACCCGGCCATTGCCGCGAGCGTGCTGAACTTCGGGCTGCCTGCGCTGTCGGGTCAGCTTGCCTCCAAGCTCGACGCCGCGTCGCTGGAGCAGGCGATCCGGCAGGCGATTCAGCGCTACGAGCCGCGCATCCTGGCCGACACGCTTCAAGTGCGCGCGCTGGAGGCCACCAGCGTGCTGGACACGCACAACGTCATCGAATTCGAGATCCGCGGCCATCTGTGGTCGCAGCCTGTTCCGCTGGAGATCCTGCTGCGCACGCAGCTGGATCTCGAGGCGGGGCAGGTGGAAGTGCGCGACGCGGCCGGCATAGTGCCGTCGAAGGCGCGCTGATTCATAACCAGGGAGAACACATGATCCAGTACCAACTTCTCGGCGGCACGCAGCGCGACATGTCCATTTCGGGACTCGTGCAGCGCGCCCAGGTCCATGGCGGCGGGCCCATGCCCTTCCTTTCGCCGGGCGGCGGCCAGACCATGGTGGGCCAGGGTCACTACAGCGTCATCAACTTCGGCGCAGCGGCGAACAAGGCCGTGGCTATCCCGCTGCTCACTTGCGCCGGCGTGGTCTTGGCGAGCACCGACCCGAACGCACCCGCACAGGCGGTGGTCTATCACGCCACCGCGGGAGACATCCCGAACGGCATCCTGGCGCTGCTGCACGCGGCCATTGGCGGCCCGCCTCTGGCTTCGGTACTGGCGGTGTATGCCACGCCGAAGCCTTGGGATGCGAACTACAACACCGACGCGTTGAAGCTCCAGACCTTCGGCATCCCGGCCAACCAGGTGGTCTACATCGAACAGATCATGGGTTCGACCTTCGGGATCAATTCGCACGGCCAGGTCGGCTGCTGAACCTTCAGCTTGGCCGGGCAGGCACGGTGTGCCGCGCCCGGCCTGATTTACCTTCATGGATCCCCGCCTCCTGCGCCTGTACAGAGACGAGCTGGCCCACCTCCGCGAGGTGGGCGCCGAGTTCGCGCGCGAGTTCCCGAAGATCGCGTCGCGGTTGGGCATGGAAGGCATGGAGGTGCCCGATCCCTACGTGGAGCGGCTGCTGGAGGGCTTCGCCTTCCTCGCCGCGCGGGTGCAGCTCAAGATCGAGGCCGAGCAGCCGAGGCTCATCGCCCACCTGCTGGAAGCCACCTATCCCAACTTCCTGGCGCCCGTGCCTTCCATGATGGTGGCGCGCTTCGCCGTTGACACGGCGGACCCGAACCTCGTGAAAGGCTATGAGCTGCCGCGCGGCAGCGCGGTGCTGTCAGAGCTGGCGCGCGGGCAGGACACACACTGCGAATTCCGCACGGCACACCCGGTGACTCTGTGGCCGGTGGATCTGACGGGCTCGCAGTACTTCAGCTACGCGAGCGACTTGCCGCTTGCCCGGCTGCCGCAGGTGCAGGGCACGCGCGGCGGCCTGCGGCTCAAGCTTCGCAGCGGCGGGGGCGTGCCGTTCGCGCAGCTCGGCATGGAGCGGCTCGCGTTCTACATCAGCGCGCCCGATGACGTGGCCTTCCGCCTGCACGAGCTGCTGCTCGGCGCAGCCGCCGGCACGCTGGTGCGCGGTGACGCGGCCACCGACGGCCAGGCTCCGGGCCTGCAATGGCGTGGCGCCGAGACGGTGCAGCCCATCGGTTTCGCGGCGGACGAGGCACTGCTGCCCGAATCGCTGCGCGCCTTCTCCGGCTACCGCCTGCTGCAGGAAGCGGCCGCCATGCCGCACCGCCTGCTGTTCTTCGAGATCACGGGGCTGGCCGAGCGGCTGGCAAGGATCAAGGGCGAGGAGGCGGAGATCATCGTCTTCCTGCAGCGTGGCGATGCCGCCCTGGAGGCGCTGGTCGACGCGGCCAGCTTCTCGCTCTTCTGCACGCCGGCCGTCAACCTCTTCCACAAGCGGCTGGACCGCATCCAACTCGGCCCGGGCGCCTGGGAGTACCACGTGGTGCCCGACCGCAGCCGGCCGATGGACTACGAAGTGCACAGCATCGAGAGCGTCACTGGCTACGGCACCGGGCGGGTGGCGCAGCAGGAGTTCTTGCCGCTGTATGCCACCCACCACGAGCCGCTGGCCGGTACCTCGACCGCCGAACCGCACGGCTACTACACCGTGCGCCGCGAGCCGCGACTGCTTTCGCCAAGACAGAGGCAGCATGGCCCGCGATCGTCGTATATCGGTGAGGAGGTGTTCGTGTCACTGGTGGACCCGCGGCACGCGCCCTACCGCGAAGACGTGCGGCAGCTCTCCGTCACCGCGTGGGTGAGCAACCGCGATCTGCCCACGCTGCTGCCGCACGGCGGCCCCGAGGGCGGCGCGCCGCAGTGGCGGCTGGAGTCGCCCGGGCCCGTGGCGCGCGTCGATGCGCTGCGCGGCCCCACGCGGCCGGTGACGCGTCGGCCGGTAGGCGAGCTGGGATGGAGCCTCGTGAGCCACCGCTCGCTCAACCATGTCGCGTTGGCCGGCGAGACGCCCGCGCAGGCGGCCTCGGCGCTGCGCCGCACGCTGAGCCTGTATGCCCCTCCGGAAGACGCCACCTGGCTGCGGCAGGTGGAAGGCGTGCGCGGGTTGGAGGTGCGATCGGTGGTGCGGAGGCTGCCCTTCAATGGGCCGCTCACCTTCGGCACCGGTGTCGAGATGGTGCTCGAGCTCGACGAACTGGCGTTTCAGGGCACGAGCGCGTTTCTCTTCGCGAGCGTGCTGGAGCGCTTCTTCACGCGCCATGCGGCCATCAACAGCTTCACGCAGCTCACCCTGCGCACGGCGCAGCGCGGCGAGGTCATGCGCTGGCCGCCGCGCGTGGGGCTGATGGAGACCGTGTGAAGCGCGATGGCGAGCCTCAACCGGGCGCGTCATCGGCCGAGCGCGAACAGGCGCTGGCCGACATGCTCCAGGCCGTGCAGGTTTCGCCGCGCACGCATGACTTCTTCGCGCTCCTGCGGCGGGTGGAAGGGTTGCGGCGCGAGCAGCCCCGCTGGGGTCAGGCGGCGCGGCCTTCTCAGGAAGCGCTTCGCCTGGGCCAGGAGCCCGAGCTCGATTTCGCCATCGCCGCACTCGAAAGCCTGACGCCGCGAACGCAAGGCCCGCCGCGCCTGGGTGTGCGCTTCTTCGGGCTGCTCGGGCCGCAGGGGCCCATGCCGCTGCACTTCACCGAATACGTGCGCGAGCGGCTGCGCCTGCGCGGCGATCCCACATTGGCGCGCTTTCTCGACGTGTTTCACCACCGGCTGCTCGCGCTCTTCTACCGCGCGTGGGCCGAGACGCAGCCAGCCGTGCAGCACGACCGGCCGGCTGAAGACCGCTTCGCCGCCTGGCTGGGCGCAAGCTTCGGACTGGCCGTTGAGGTGCCGGGCCAAAGCAGCCTGACGCCCTCGGCGAGGCTCTTTCAGGCCGGCCTGCTGGGCTCGCGCAGCCGCCACCCCGAGGGCTTGGCCAAGATGCTCGCGCAGTACTTTCGGGTGCCGGTCGGCATCGTGTCGCACGTGCCGCAGTGGCTGACGCTGGCCGACGAGGACCGCAGCCGCCTGGCCTTTGCCACGAGCCGCGCCGAGCGCCTGCGCGCGCCGGCCGCCCAGCTCGGCGTGTCGGCCGCTGGTGGCGGCAAAGTGCGCGATCGGCAGTACAAGTTCCGCATCGTGCTCGGCCCGCTGACACGCGCGCAGTACGAGGGCTTCCTGCCCGGAGGCGCTGCGTGGCGCGCGCTGTCGGACTGGGTGCTGCAGTACTGCGGGCCGGGGCTGCGGTGGGAGGTGCAGCTCACGCTGGCCGCCGCCGAAGTGCCCGAGCCGCGCCTGGGCCGGCGCGAGCGCCTGGGCCTCACCGGCTGGATAGGCCGCGCCGCCGCTCCGCGCGACCGCAACGAACTGCGTCTTCGGCCTCACACCTGCTTCCTGCTTCGTTCCGGAGTTCAACATGCTTGAGATCCCACGCACCGCCCTGTTCGGCAAGCTCAACCCGCTCGCGTACAAGGCCATCGAAGGCGCCACTGTCTTCTGCAAGCTGCGCGGCAACCCCTACGTGGAGCTGCAGCACTGGCTCTACCAGATTCTCAACACGGCGGATTCGGATCTGCACCGCATCGTCAAGCATTACGGCATCGACGCCTCGGTGTTGGCCGCCGACCTCATGACAGCGCTCGACCGCCTGCCGCGGGGTGCCAGCTCGGTGACCGACCTGTCCACCTGGGTGGAGAACGCCGTCGAGCGAGGCTGGGTGTATGGCTCGCTGATGTTCGGCGACACGCAGGTGCGCACAGGCTACCTGCTGGTCGGCATGCTGAAGACGCCTTCGCTGCGCAACGCGCTGATCAGCGTGTCGCGCCAGTTCGAGCGCATCAAGCTCGAAGAGCTGACCGACAACTTCGCGCGCTTGCTCGGCGGCTCGCCCGAACACGGCCTGCGCGCGAGCGACGGCAGCGGTGCCGCGGCGGAGCCCGGCGAAGCCAGCGGCGCCATTGCGCCCACGGCCATGGGCAAGCAGGAGGCGCTCAAGCGCTATGCGGTCGACCTCACCGAGCGGGCGCGCCAGGGCGAGATTGACCCGGTCTCCGGGCGCGACGAGGAGATCCGCCAGATCATCGACATCCTCATGCGCCGCCGCCAGAACAACCCCATCCTCACCGGCGAAGCCGGCGTGGGCAAGACGGCGGTGGTGGAAGGCTTCGCGCTGAGGCTGGCGCGTGGCGACGTGCCGCCGCAGCTCAAGGACGTGTCGCTGCACGTGCTCGACATCGGCCTGCTGCAGGCGGGCGCCAGCATGAAAGGCGAGTTCGAGAACCGCCTGCGCTCGGTGATCGATGAGGTGCAGGCATCGGCCAAGCCCATCATCCTGTTCATCGACGAGGCGCATACGCTCATCGGCGCGGGCGGCGCGGCCGGCACGGGAGATGCGGCCAATCTCCTCAAGCCGGCGCTTGCGCGAGGCAAGCTTCGCACCATCGCGGCCACGACCTGGGCCGAGTACAAGAAGCACATCGAGAAGGACCCCGCGCTCACACGCCGCTTCCAGGTGGTGCAGGTGGGCGAGCCCAGCGAGGACAAGGCCGTGCTCATGCTGCGCGGCGTGGCTTCGATCCTGGAGAAGCACCACCGCGTGGCCCTGCTCGATGAGGCCATCGTGGCGGCGGTACGGCTCTCTCATCGCTACATCCCTGCGCGCCAGCTGCCCGACAAGGCGGTGAGCCTGCTCGATACCGCCTGCGCCCGCGTGGCGGTGAGCCAGCACGCCACGCCGCCCGAGCTGGAAGACTGCCAGCGCCGGCTGGAGGCGCTCCAAGTCGAGCGCGACGTCATCTCGCGCGAGGAGGCCATCGGCGTCGACGTGGGCGAGCGCAAGCGCCGCACGGCGCGGGCCATCGACGACGAGCAGACGCGCCTTGCGCTATTGCAGAAGCGCCACGAGGAGGAGAAGGCGGTGGTCGATCGCATCCTCGACATCCGGGCCAGCTTGCGCTCGGGCGGCGAAGGGTCGGACGTGGCTGTTGCGGCAGCGGGAGAAGCCTTGGCCCCGGCCGCCGCTGAGCCGCCCGCGCTCACCCCGATCGAGCGCGAGGCACTGCTCGTCGAACTGGCCGGCCTGCAATCGCGCCTGACCGAGTTGCAAGGCGACGCGCCGCTCATCCTGCCCACGGTCGACGAGCAGGCCGTGGCGAGCGTGGTGCAAGACTGGACCGGCGTGCCCGTGGGCCGCATGGTCAAGAACGAAGTCGAGGCGGTGCTCAAGCTTGCCGACACGCTGAATCAGCGTGTGATCGGCCAGCGGCATGCGCTGGAGATGATCGCCCGGCGCATTCAAACCTCGCGTGCGCGGCTGGACAACCCGCACAAGCCCATCGGCGTGTTCCTGCTCGCCGGCACCTCGGGCGTGGGCAAGACCGAGACCGCGCTCGCGCTGGCCGAAGCCTTGTACGGCGGCGAGCAGAACGTGATCACCATCAACATGAGCGAGTTCCAGGAGGCGCACACCGTCTCCACGCTCAAGGG
>CBFHAS010000132.1:0-11567 GCA_965653625.1 uncultured Burkholderiaceae bacterium
TAGGAGGCATCGACATCCTCCACCGACACGAAGGAAGACCAACGGGCGCGCTCGCCCGTTGGGGCGGCCACGAGCCCGCCGATGCCAGTGTCGCCGTTGTTGATCATTCGGTAGGGCTGCTCGCCCATGGGCATGGACTTGACCTGCCAGCCGAACAGCGGCTCATAGAAGGCTTGTGCGCGCGCCGGGTCATCGGACCGGTGCTCGAACCAGACGAACTTGCCTTGAAGACGGGCAGTGGCTTGCATGAGAACGCTCCTTTCAGCGCGGTCGTCTCAGCGGGGGCTCTCGGCCGCCGGCGCGTGATGATGCAGCCGGCGCCTGAAGAACGCCTGGATCTTCTGCACCGCGTCGTCCACGAAGGTGAAGATCACCGGGATCACGAGCAGGCTGAGGAAGGTCGAAGTGATGAGGCCGCCGATCACCACGATGGCCATGGGCGCGCGGAAGCTCGGGTCGGTGCCCAACCCGATGGCGATGGGTGTCATGCCGGCAGCCATGGCGATGGTGGTCATCACGATCGGGCGGGCGCGCTTGCGGCAGGCGTCGAGCAGCGCCTGCATGCGCGACAGGCCGCGGTCGCGTCGCGCCATGATCGCGTATTCAACCAGCAGAATCGAGTTCTTGGTCGCGATGCCCATGAGCATGATGAGCCCGATCATCGACGGCATGGACAGGGCGGTCTGCGTGATGAACAGCGCCAGGAACGCGCCCGGGATCGACAGCACCAGCGCCGCCAGGATGGTCACCGGCTGCACGAAGTCGTGGAACAGCAGCACGAGCACGACGTAGATGCACAGCACGCCGGTGAGCATCGCCAGGCCGAAGCTGGAAAACAGCTCGGCCATGGCTTCGGCATCGCCCACGCTGCGCTGGATCACGCCCGGTGGCAGGTTGGCCAGGCTGGGCAGCGCCCGCGCCTGCTGCTCCACCTCGCCCAGCGGCTGGCCATTGAGCTCGATCTCGAAGTTGACGTTGCGCAGCCGGTCGTAGCGGTCGATCTGCGCCGGCCCGCTGTCGATGCCTAGCGTGGCCACGTTGCCGAGCATCACCGGGCCGCGAGCGCCCGGCACGGCCAGCCGCTCCAGCAGCTCGAGATCGGTGCGCGCGTCGGAGGCGAGCCTCACCACCACCGGCACCTGGCGCTGCGAGAGGTTGAGCTTGGCCAGCGATTGGTCGTAGTCGCCCGACAGCGCAATGCGCAGGGTGTCGGCAATGGCAGCGGAGGTCACGCCCAGGTCGGCGGCGCGGGCGAAGTCGGGCCGCACGATGACCTCGGGTCGCACCAGGCTCAGCGTGGAGGTGACCGCGCCGATGCCCGGGAGGCTGCGCAGGTCCTTTTCCACCTGGCGTGCGTGCTCGGCCAGCACGCGGCCGTCTTCGCCGGCCAGCACGAGCAGGAACTTCTCCGACGAGCCGCCGAAGCCCACCTTGATCCGCGCACCGGGCACAGCGACCAGGGCATCGCGCAACTGCGACTCGATGTCCTGCTTGGAGACGCCGCCACGGTCGCCGCGGGGCGTCATGTTGATGGTGAGCGTGGCCTTGCGCACCTCGGCCGCGCCTTGGGGCATGAACGGGTCGGAGCCGGTGCGCCCGCCGCCGATGGCGCTGTAGACGAGCTTGACGTGCGGGTTCTTGCGCACGATCTCGCGCGCCTGTTCTGCCGCGGTGAAGGTCTGGGCAAAGGTGCTGCCCGGCGGCAGCGTCACCGTGACCTGTGTCTGCGACAGGTCGTCGGGCGGGATGAAACCGGTGGGCAACAGGCCGACCAGGAAGAACGACGCCATGGTGAAGCCGATCACCGCTAGTGTGACCTTGATGCGGTGCTTCAGCGCCCAGCCCGCCCAGCGCGTGTAGATGCGCATCCAGCCCGGCTCGCTCTCGTCATGGGCCTTGGGCCGCAGCAGATAGGCGGCCATCATGGGCGTGAGCATGCGCGCCACCACCAGCGAGAAGAACACCGCGATGGAGGCGGTCCAGCCGAACTGCACGAAGAACTTGCCCGGCACGCCGGCCATGAAGGCCGTGGGCAGGAACACCGCGATCAGCGTGAAGGTGGTGGCGATCACCGCGAGGCCGATCTCGTCGGCCGCCTCCATGGCCGCCTGGTAGGGCGTCTTGCCCATGCGCAGGTGGCGCATGATGTTCTCGATCTCGACGATGGCGTCGTCGACCAGGATCCCCACCACCAGTGACAGCGACAGCAGCGTGACCACGTTGATGGTGAAGCCCAGCAGGTGCATGACCGCGAACGCAGGGATTACCGACAACGGCAGCGCGGTGGCCGAGATCAGCGTGGCACGCCAGTCGCGCAGGAAGGCCCACACCACCAGCACCGCCAGCAGGGCGCCTTCGTACAGCAGGTGCATCGAGCCGTCGTAGTTTTCGACCACGGGGTCGACGAAGTTGAAGGCTTCGGTGAAGCTCACGTCCGGGTGCGCGGCGCGCAGCTTCTGCACTTCGGCACGCACGCCCTCTGCCACGTCGACTTCGCCTGCGCCGCGGCTGCGCACGATCTCGAAGCCCACCACTCGCCGGCCGTCGAGCAACGCAGCCGAACGCTGCTCGGCCACGGTGTCGCGCACGCGGGCCACCTGGTCGAGCCGGATGCGCCGGCCGTCGGGCAGGGCGATCTCCATGGCGGCAAGCTCGTCGGCCGAACGCACCGTGGCGATGGTGCGCACCGACTGCTCTGCACCGCCCACGTCGGTGCGCCCGCCCGCCGCTTCCTGCTGGATCTCGCGCAGCTGGCGCGAGATGTCGGCCGCGGTGGCGTTGAGCGCCAGCAGGCGCATCGGATCGACCTCCACGCTCACTTCCCGCGTGACGCCGCCGACACGCGACACCGCGCCCACGCCGCGCACGCTGAGCATGGCCCGGGTGACCTGGTTGTCGACGAACCACGACAGCGCCTCGTCGTCCATGCGATTGCTGGACACCGTGTAGGTCAGGATGGGCGAACCGGCCAGCTCCATCTTGTTGATGACCGGGTCGCGCAGATCGCCCGGCAGGTCGGAGCGCACGCGGGCGACGGCATCGCGCACGTCGTCGAGCGCCTGCTGCGTGGGCTTTTCGAGGCGGAACTCGGTGGTGAGGGTCACCGTGCCGTCCTGCACCGTCGTGTAAATGTGCTTGACGCCTTGCAGCGTGGCGATCGAGTTTTCGATCTTGCGCGCCACCTCGGTTTCCAGCTGCGCTGGCGAAGCGCCGGGCAGCGAGGCGGTCACGATGATCGTGGGCAGGTCGATGTCCGGAAACTGCTGGATCTTCATCGCGCGAAAGCTCATCAGCCCCGCGAGCGTGAGCATCACGAACAGCAGCACCGAGGGAATCGGGTTGCGGATGCACCAAGCCGAAACGTTGAACTTCATCGCCGCTCCTTGGGGGGTGGGGTGGGCATCGTTCATTTGCTGGTCGTGCTCCCGTTGCCCCCGTTGCGCGCCACGGCGGCGGATGCCGCGCGGCCGGTCGGCGTGTCGACCACGCGCACCAGATCGCCGTCGCCGAGGAATGCCCCGCCGGAGGCCACCACGCGTGCGGATGCGTCGAGCCCGGCGGTGATCTCGACCCGGTCGTCGACGCGGCGACCCACGCTCACCTTGGTTTCGCTGATCTTGCTGTCGGGGCCCACGCGCATCACGTAGCTGAAGCCCTCGCGCAACAGCACGGCCGACTGCGGCAGGGTGAGGCCCTGGCGGGTACCCAACTCGAAATCGCCGCGCGCGAACATGCCGGCCTTGGCCTCGCGCGATGCGGGCAGGTCAACATAGACGAGCCCGTTGCGCGTCTTGTCGTCTACCGTGGGCGCCACCATGCGCACCTTGCCCGCGATGTGGCTGCCGGCCGGCGTGACCACCTGCACCGGCATGCCGGCCTGTATGCGCGACAGGTCGGCGGATGGAAGCTCGGCGCGCCATTCGAGCCGGCCCTGGCGGATGAGGCGGAACAGCTCCCGCCCGCCGGGCAGCACGGCGCCGACGGTGGCGCTGCGCGCGGAGATGACGCCGTGGTCGGGGGCCAGCACCTTCGTCTGGCGCAGCCGCAGTTCCTGCACTTTCGCGGCGGCGCGCTGTGCATCGAGCCTCGCACGGGCGGTGTGTTCGGCGGTGAGGTACTGGTTGATCTGCTGCTGACTGAGCGCGCCGGTGGTGGCCAGCTCGCGCGCGCGCTGTGCATTCACCGCGGCGTCGGCGAGTTGCGCCTCGGCCTCGGCCACGCCAGCGCGCACCTGGGTGAGGTCGGCTTGCACGGTGTCGGGTGCGAAGACGGCAAGCACCTGCCCGCGCTTTACCGAATCGCCCACGCCCACGCGCACCTCGGCCAGCCGCAAACCGTTGGCCTCGGTGCCGATGCTGGCTTCCTGCCAGGCGGCGATGTTGCCGTTGGCTGCGATGCGTACCGGGAGCACGGCCACCTGCGGCGTGGTGGTAGTGACGCTGAGCGCGGGCCTGGCGGCGGCTTCTGGCTGCTTCTCGTCGGCCGCCCGCACGGCGAGCGCCAGCGTGAGCGCGAGGCTGGTGGCGGCGGTCACGGCAAGGGTGAGGCGGGGTCGTGGGATGTTCATGTGCGTTGCGTGGCTGAGTTCACTGCGTGACGGGGCCGTCCGTCGTGAGGACGGCTCGCGTGGTGGTGACGGATGCGGGGGTGTCTGGGGTCCACCCGCCACCCATTGCGCGGTACAGCGTGACCCAGGCGCCGACGCGCTCTCGCTGCAGCTCGATCAGCTCGCGCTGGGCGGCGGTGGCGGTGCGTCGGGCGTCTTCCAACTCGAAGAGGCTGGACAGACCGCCGCGAAAGCGTGCATCGGCGGCGCGATAGGAAGCCTCGAAGCCTTCGACGGCGATGCGTGCGTCCTCGGCACGGCGCGCAGTGCTGTCGAGTTGCAGCAGGGCATCCTCCACCTCGCGCACCGCTGCGCGCAGGCGGGCTCGGTAGCTCGTGGCCGCCGCGTCGTAGCGCGCCCGGGCCGCGTCGACGTTGGCACGGCGCACGCCCGCGTCGAACAGTGGAAGCGACACCTGCAGCGGTCCCAGTGACCAGAGCGTGCCGCTGCCGCTCGTGCCGCTGGCTTCAAAGCGCGCGGCCGAGATCGAGCCCGACACGTTCACGCTCGGCAGCCGCCGCGCTTGGGCCTGGCTGACGTCGGCGCTGGCGGCTATCAGCTCGCGCGCGGCGGTGTGCAGATCGGGACGCTGGTTCAGCACCTCGCCCGGCACCGACGGCACGGTGATCTGCGCCGGCTGCGGCAGCGTGGCGCGCCGCTCGGCAAGTGCAGTGCGCAGCGCGGGTTCCTCCATGGCCGTGAGCGCGACCAGGGCCTTCACGGCCGACTCGCACTGGGTCTGCTGCGCGGCAAGCAGGGCGCGAGCTTGCGCCGCACTGGCCCGAGACAAGGCTTCGTTGGCGGGAGACTGGAATCCCGCGCGCGCCGCCAACTCGGTGAGCCGCGCTGTTTCGGCGCGCGACGTTGCATCGGTCTCGGCCGTGGCCCGCTGAGCCTCGCAGGCGCGCAGGGCCAGGTAGGCGGACGCCACTTCCGCAGCCACCGACACGCGCGCCTCGTGCCACCCGGCCTCGGCGCCTTCGAGCCGCGCCTGTGCCGCATTGCGGCCGGCGCGGGCTGCGCCGAACAGATCGATTTCCCATCTCGCCTGGATGCCGGCAGACGCCATGCTGCCCAGCGGCGAGACGAAATCCTGCCGGCCGCGCACCGCGCTCAGGACGGCGTCTGCCTGCGGCAGCAGGGCCGAACCGGCCGCGACGCGCGCCGCGCGAGCCTCAGCGACGCGCGACTGCGCGGCGGCCAGCGTGGGACTGGCCGCCTGCGAGGCTTCGATGAGCTGCGGCACCAGGGGATCGTCGAACTGCTCCCACCAGCGGTGCAACGCCGCCGTCTGGCCCTGGTGGGGCAGCGGCGCATGCCATTGCGCGGGCGTTGCGGGCGGCTCCACGGGCATGCTGCCTAGCCCGGCGCAGCCGGTGATCAGCAGGCCGGCGGCCCACGCAGTGGCCAACAGGGTGAGGCTTCTCATCTTCAACGTTTCTTCTTGGTGGTGAGTACCGGCGCGGTTCGCCGTGGGCGTTTGGCGTGAGCCACCGAGACGCGGCGCCTGCGTCGGGCCTCGGCTTCGACCATGGCTTGCGCGTACATCACCAGCCGGTCGGTCCACTGATCGACGCCGTCGGTGCTGGCCGACAGGCGCGGCGCCAGCGCATCGATCACATCGCGGCACACGAAGAGATGCACACCCAGCCCGACGATCGAAACGGCGAGACCATGCACCTCGTCATCAGCTGCGGCCAAGCCGAAGTGCCGGCAAAGCAATGCCACCAGCGCTGCGTGCATGGGCTGGATGCTGTTGGCGATCTCTTCCTCCCACAGCCCCGTGGGCTCGAGCATCTCGCGGAAATGCAGCTTGATGCACAGTCGAGCGGTCTCGTCATGTTTTAGCGGCTCGATGAACCCGCCCAGCAGACCGCGAAGCCCCTCGGGCAGCGTGCAGCGGCCTTCGATCAGCGGCGTGAGGTCAGGCGGCGGGCAATCGATGGGTTCGAGGAAGACCGCCCGGTACAGGCCCGCCTTGTCGCCAAAGTAGTAGCTGATGGCGGCGATGTTGACGCTGGCCGCCTCGGCGATCTCACGGGTGGAGGTCTTGGAGAAGCCCTGCTGCGCGAACAGGCGCAATCCCGCCAGCAGCAGCCGGCGTTGGGACTGCTCGCCGTCGCTGCGCGGGGTGCGTGTTCGATCGGGAACTGCGGCACACATGGCGCGGCAGTCTAGCCGTTGAATCAAACGTTTGTTTGAAATTGCTGCCGCTGGGGACTTCGAGTTAGGGATTGAACTCGCGTGCCGTGCGACCCGCGGTCGCGCTTACAGGGGCAGGCAGGCCTGGACACCCGACCCCATGCGTCGTGATCCGGGCAGCCGCTTCATCAGCACGGCATGCGGCACATACCCGCGCGAGTCCAGGTGCCATCCTTCGGTGGCCTGCTCGTCGCTCACCGCCTCAGCACGCAGCGTGCCCAGCTTGCGCGCGGCGGCACGCGCCACCAGCGCTTCGCATTGCTGCGGCGTGAGCTGTGCGGCGAAGGCTGTCCAACGCCTCTGCACGAGTGCGTTGCCCCAGGCGTCCTCGATGGCCCAGCGGGCGCAGCGTTCGTCGCCGCGCGCGGCTTCGCACTCGAGCACGCGCGGCAGCAGGGCGTGGAAAAAGGTCTGGAAGGCGCGGCGCAGCGGCTTGCCGGGGAGCAGGTCCTCGAAGCGGCTCACGCGATGGCTCCAGCCCGGAGCCAACAGCTGCTGACTTACAAAGGCTTGCAGTGCCTGCACCGGGTTGAACAGGCGCAGCCGGTTGGGCGGCAGCACGAGCAAGGGCAGCGTGCAGGCGACCTCGTGGGCCAACGGCTCGACGAAGCTGCACAGCAAGGCCACGCGGCTCCATTGCGCAGCATTGAGCCCGGAGATGCCGCCGAGTCGGCTCGACTCGATCTGACTCGCGAAGGCCATCGCCTCACGAAACCCGTGGCCCGCCTTGGCGTGGTTGGCTTTGGTGCTCATCACGGCGAGGTTGCCTGCTGCATAACCGGCGTCATTGCGGACGCGGTCGATCGAAGCGTCGCTGCCGTCCAGTGTCCCGGTCGACAGCGCCACGCGGGTGATCGGGCAGTGGCTCACCTCCAGTTGCTCCAGGTAGCGGGGCGTGATCTGCACCAGCTCCACACTTCGCCCGCGCAGCCAGGCATGCAGCCGCAGTTGCAGCCATTTGCGCACCCAGCGCGAAGCCTGCAGCGTGCGCGTGCCGAAGGCGGCCTGCCCGGCCAGCAGCCCGTGACGCAGCGGCGAGGGTTCCTGCGCGTAAGGGGCAGGCGGCTCCAGCCGGTAGTGCGCATAGTCCCAGCCCAGCTCGAAGCCGATGTGCTCGTGCGCGGTCAACGTGGTCGAGGGGAAGAGTTCGGTGGTCATGGCATCTCCTGCGAGGTGGGCGGCACCGTGCCGCGGTGCTACGCAGTCTGGCCGGTGGGTGGCTCACAGCGTGAGCCAGTGACTTCGATGCAACAGTCGATCCGCCCCGCGTATGCTCGGGGTCACTGGCTCACCTGGTGAGCCATCCCTCTGCTACCTCATGGACCGCACTGAACGCTTCTATCGCATCGAGTTGCTGCTGCGCAGCCGCGGCTGCATCAGCTTCGACGCGCTGCGCGCCGAGCTCGACGTGTCGCGCGCCACGCTCAAGCGCGACCTCCAGTACCTACGGGACCGCCTGGCCGCGCCCATCGTCTACGACCGTTTCGACAACGGATACCGTTTCGAAGGCGGCGGCTCCGGGCGACAGGAGCTGCCCGGCGTATGGTTCAGCGAGCAGGAGATCCACGCGCTGCTCACCATGCACCAGCTGCTGGCCGGCCTCGATGACGACGGCGTGCTGTCGCGGCACCTGCAGCCGATGATGGACCGCTTGCAGGGGATGCTGGGCGCCGACGAGAGCGAGGCCCGCGAGCTGATGCGTCGCGTGAAGGTGATTTCAACCGCGCGGCGCCGCTCGCCGAGCCGGCATTTCGAGCTGCTGGGCAGCGCGCTGGTGCGGCGCAGGCGCGTGTGGCTGCGTTACTTCAAGCGCAGCGACCGCAGCGTGAGCGAGCGCGAGGTGTCGCCGCAGCGGCTGGTCCATTACCGCAACACCTGGTACCTCGATGCGTGGTGCCATGCGAGCGAGGGACTTCGCCGCTTCGCGCTCGACGCGGTGCAGGAGGCGCGCTCGCTTGAGGCCAAGGCGCGCCAGGTGCCGGTGAAGGAACTTGAAGCCGAGCTGGACGCCGGTTACGGGATCTACGGTGGCCGAGGTGGCCGGCTGAAGTGGGCCACGCTGCACTTCAGTGCCGAAGCGGCGCAATGGGTGGCGCACGAGGAGTGGCACCCGGCACAGAAGTCGCGCCGGCTCGATGACGGCAGCTACGAACTCCAGGTCCCCTACAGCGAGCCGACCGAGCTCGCGATGGACATTCTTCGCCACGGCGACAGCGTGCGCGTTGTGGGCGACAAGGCTCTGGTGGCATCGATCGCCGAGCGACTGCGACAGGCGGCTCGGCTGTACGCTTGAGCCGCTTCACGCATTCCGACATTTCAAGGAGCACCATGAAAGCCACCTGGAACGGCGCCGTCGTCGCCGAGAGCGATGACACCGTGGTCGTCGAGGGCAACCACTATTTCCCCCAGTCCAGCCTCGATCGCCAGTACATCGTCTTTAGCAACCACCGCAGCAGCTGCGCATGGAAAGGCCAGGCGCACTACTACAGCCTTCTGGTCAAGGGCGAGATGAATCCGGACGCCGTGTGGTACTACCCCGAACCAAGCGAAGCGGCACAGCAGATCAAGGGCCGCGTGGCGTTCTGGAAGGGTGTGAAGGTCGCGTGACGCCGCCGTGTCTGCATCGACCGGAACCATGACGAGTGCAGCGCTGACGGTGCTGCACCGTCGTCGTCTGCGCGAGGTGTGGCGCTCGGCCGGCTGGCCATGCCAGGACATGCTGGAGATTGAACTCCTCGCAGCCGGCTGCCTTGAGAGGGTGCGCCACGCCAGCGGCCACGAGACGCTGCGGGTCACGGATGCGGGCATCGCCGTGCTGGCTGAGGCGCTGCAGCGCCATCGCGCCGCCCGGGACGCCCATGAGGACCTCGTTGAACGCGTGGCCCGCGACATGACGCGCGCCGGCCGGCTCGCGTGGCGTGGCCTGAGCATGCGTGCCAAGGTGGTTGACGCGTGGGTGATGGCGATGCCCGACGTCTTTTCCATCCGCCACACCACTGTGGAGGACTACCTCGAACCCGTGGTGCACGAGGTGAAGGTGCGCCGCGCCGACCTCCTGGCCGATGTGCGGCGCGAAGCGAAGCGCGTCGCGTACCTTCAGCGCCGGCGAATGCTGGTATGTGATCCGCGCCGGCATCGCCCAGCCTGAAGAGATCCCGCCCGAATGCGGCGTACTGGCGGCCCACGAGTCCAGGCTGGAGGTTGCCCGTCCGGCCCCCCGCCGCGCCGCCGTGAAGCTGCCCTTCCACGCCTGGATGGCGCTCGCGCGGGCCACGCCCGTGGACGGGTGGCGGCTCGACGATTCCCAGGAGCCGCTGCGCGCGACCACGTGCAGGCCGTGCCCGCAGCCGAAGGAGGTTCGCCATGAGTGCAGTGCATTGTTCACTCGCGGCCGTGGTGCCGCCTCTGGTGTGGTCGCGCCGGTGGGGATCGCATGGACGAACGCATCGAGCGACGCCGACGTCGAGGCCGCCTTCGCGCAGGGCTTGCGGCTGCTCCTCAAGGCCCTTGCCGCCGCGAACACCAAGGACGCCGATCGCGCGGATGCCGTTAGTCGAGAACGTGTGTTGAAGCTGTTTGCCGACCCGGTCGCGACGCGCCCTCATGCCGATGTGCTGAACAATTGCGCCGAAGCGATCGCTGGCGCACTCGCAGAGCCCCGGGCACGGCCGAACGGCCGCGCGCATGATGCGGGCTTACGGCACGTCGCTGCGCACGCTCCAGGCCGACGCCTCACTGTCGCGCGCCGACCGGCTCATGGCCTTGCTGGCGCGGGTGCCGCTGGCGAAGGCACCCGGCGACGCGCCGAACGTTGTGCCGCGGGCCCTCCAGGACGAGGTCCGCGCTCAGGCCATGACGGTCGATCGCTCACCGATGGGTACGAGCGACAGGCCATCATCACCACTGCGGCCTACATGCTGCGCGAGGCCGGGCGCAGCGACACGGCACTGGCGCCGCGGTGGTCCGAGGATGTTTTCCACGCGGCGCAAGGCGCGGCCACAAGACTCCAATGGGGCGCGACCCACGTGGCCGATCTCGTGGAGCTTGCGGCACGATGAAGCTCGCATTGAGCGCACCGTGGCGCAGATCTTCGATGAGGCGGCCGCACAGACCGACACCTTCTATGAACGCAGCGCCCGCTCGCTGCAGCGCGTGGGCAACAAGCTCGCCGTGTGGAACCAGCGGCGGGCTCACGTCGCCGCCGTGAACCGCATGCAGGCCCGACTCGACCGCGTGTGCGCCAAGTTGCCTACCGGCAACGAGCAGCGCGCGGTGTGCGAGCAGGTGCTGAAGGCGCCGTCGTAGCGGCTACGCTTGCGCCTTGTTCAGCACCTGCCCCAGTGACCATGCCCCGCCCGATCCTCGACGAGACCCGCGTGCATCCGGCCATACGCGAACATGTCGCGAACTGGCATGCCGACGTAGTGCACAACGTCCAGGCTGCGGCGCACTCAAACGCGGTGCTAATCGTGGGCATGGCACAGAACCCCTTCGTGCGACGGGCGCGCCAAGCGCTTCGCGCGGTTGGGCAGCCTTTCCACTATCTCGAGTTCGGAAGCTATCTCAGCCAGTGGCGCCGTCGCAGTGCACTCAAGATGTGGACGGGCTGGCCCAGCTTTCCGATGGTGTTCGTGCGCGGTGTTCTGGTGGGCGGCTTCGCCGAACTGCATCGGCTCATCGAGAGCGGGGAGCTCAAGCGCCTGCTCGGTGAACCGTGAAGGGAGCGATGCTCGTAGGCCCCTTCCCTGCGCTCAGCTGG
>CBFHAS010000133.1:0-11476 GCA_965653625.1 uncultured Burkholderiaceae bacterium
GGCACGGCGTGTTCATTGCCACCGCCGCGGTGGCCGACTGGCGCCCGGCATCTTTCGCCGAGCGCAAGATCAAGAAAGATGGCAGCAAGCTCGCTCCAAGTTTCGAGCTGGCCGAAAACCCCGACATCCTGGCGGCGGTGGCGCGCCTGCCCAGCCCACCGTTCTGCGTGGGTTTCGCCGCCGAAAGCCACGACCTGCTGAAGCACGCGCGCGAGAAGCTCGATCGCAAGAAGGTGCCGCTCATCGTGGCCAATGTCGGCCCGGCCACCTTCGGGCGCGACGACAACGCGCTGCTGTTGGTTGATGCCCAGGGCCAGCACGAACTGCCGCGCGCCGACAAGCTTTCGCTGGCACGCGCCCTCATGGCCGAGATCGCGCGTCGGCTGGCTCCCGCTACGGCGTAGGCCCCTTTTCCTTGTCCATTTCCCGCGGGGTTGCCATCCCGGCCCCCATGAACGCGCCATGACCGATATCGACCTGAAGATTCTTGATCCGCGACTCACCGACCAATTGCCCGCCTACGCCACACCCGGCAGCGCGGGCCTGGATCTGAGGGCCTGCCTGGAGGCGCCGCTGGTGCTGGCGCCGGGGCAGGCCGAACTGATCCCGACCGGCCTCGCCATCCACATCGGCGATCCGGGCTTGGCGGCGATGATCCTGCCGCGCTCGGGGCTTGGACACCGGCACGGCATCGTGCTCGGCAACCTCGTCGGGCTCATCGATTCGGACTACCAGGGGCCGCTGATGGTGAGCTGCTGGAACCGTGGCAGTGCCGCCTTCACTGTGCAGCCGATGGAGCGCATCGCTCAATTGGTGATCGTGCCTGTGGTCCAGGCTCGCTTTCGGCGGGTTCAGGAGTTCGAAGCTTCGCATCGTGGCGAGGGTGGGTTCGGCTCGACAGGCAAGCACTGACTGAGGGCAGGCGCTGATGCGCCCGTCACTTTGACGTGCGAGGGCATTTCGACAGGCTCAATGCGAACGGAGCGTGGTGGAGCTCCCGCGCGAACTGTGGCGTGGCTCCCCACCCCCCGTTCGGCCTGAAGAAGGTGCCTGTCGAAGGCCCTTCGCCCACGTGCCCTCCGGCAACACTTGAGAAACACCACGCCCTCAGCATGGTGAGCCTGCCGGCGAACGCGCCGGTGCTACACCTGTCGGAACCTGATGAACAGAAACGCGCTGGGAGCGGTGGTCGGTGCCGCAGCGATCGTGGCCGTACTCGGCGGTTGTCGCCTGGGCGGCTCCGAGCAAGCCGCTGCAAGCCCCGTGGCAGTGGCTTCCTCGCCGGGTGCCGCCATCAGCGTGGGCACGGTGCGCGCCGAGCAGCGCGACGTGCCGGTCATGCTTGAAGCCACCGGCACGGTCACACCTCTCACCAGCGTGGAGATCCGGCCGCAAATGAGCGGGATCATCGAGCGCGTGCATATCCGCGAAGGCCAGTTCGTGCGCCAGGGGCAGCTTCTGTTCACGCTGGACGCGCGCGCTCTCTCCGCCGAGCTGGCGCGGGTGCAGGCGCAGCTGAAGAAAGACCTTGCGGCCCAGGCCGATGCCGAGCGGCAGCTGACGCGCAGCCAGGAGCTTTTCGCTCAGAACTTCGTCTCGCAGATGGCCGTGGACCAGAACCGGACCTTGGTGGAGTCGCAGCGTGCCGTGGTCGCGGCCGACCGTGCCGCCGTGGAGGCCGCGCGCGTGGCGCTGTCGAACACCCGCATCGTGGCGCCCATCGCGGGCAGGGCGGGGCTGGTTCCCGTAGCGGCGGGTAGCGTGGTGTCGTCGAGCTCGTCGCCCATGGTCACGCTGGCGCAGCTCGATCCCATCGCCGTCGCCTTCAGCCTGCCTCAGCGCGACCTGTCGCAGGCACTCGCTGCGTTGCGCTCGGGCGGTGCCCGCGTGACGGCGGTGCTGCCTGAACGCCGCGGCGTCATGCAGGGGCGCCTGCATGTGGTCGACAACGTCGTCGATGCCGGCTCGGGCACCGTCAAGGTGAAGGCGCTGTTCGACAACAGCGATGAGTCGCTGTGGCCCGGGGCTTTTGTCGGCGTGAAGCTCACCGTGCAGACTCTCAAGGGCGCGGTGGTCATTCCACAGGCGGCCATCGTGCAAGGGGCGCGAGGCCGCACGGTGTACGTGGTGGACGCGGATGGCAAGGCCGCGGTGCGGCCGGTCGAGTTGCTGCATGCCGCCGGCCAGGATGCTGTGGTCACCGGCCTGCAGCCCGGCGAGCGGGTCATCGTGGAGGGACGGCAGAACGTGCGGCCGGGCGCCGCGGTGGTGGAGCGCATGCCCTCGGTCGCGCCCGGTGGAAAAGGCGGCGACCCCGTCGCTGTGGCACGCCCATGAATCTCTCTGAACTGTTTATCCGCCGTCCCGTCACGACGGTTCTGCTGAACCTGGCCATCGTGGTGGCCGGGGTGATCGCCTACCGCAGCATCCCGGTGGCGGCGCTGCCCAGCTACAACACGCCCGTCATCAACGTCTCGGCCTCGCTCCCCGGCGCCGGCCCCGAGACCATGGCCACCTCGGTGGCGCTGCCGCTGGAAAAGCAGTTCTCCACCATCCCGGGCCTGGCGCTCATCAGCTCCAGCAGCACGCTGGGGAGCACCTCGCTCACCTTGGAGTTCGACGAAGGCCGCAACGTCGATTCGGCCGCGGTCGACGTGCAGGCGGCGCTGCTGCGCGCGCAGCGCGCGTTGCCGCAGGATATGACGAACCCACCGTCATACCGCAAGGTCAACCCCGCCGACGCGCCGGTGCTGCTCATCGCGCTGACCTCGCCCTCGCTGAATCTCTCCGACCTGAACGACTACGCCGAGCACCTGATCTCGCCCACGCTCTCCACCCTGGAGGGCGTGGCACAGGTGAACATCTTTGGCCAGAAGCGCTTTGCGGTGCGCGTGCGCGTCATGCCGCAGGCACTGTCCGCGCGCAACATCTCGCTCGACGAAATCAGCGCCGCGCTGCGCGCGGCCAACGCCAACACGCCCGTCGGCACGCTCGAAGGCCCCCGCCAGACACTCACGCTCCAGGCCAACCGGCAATTGCGCAATGCGGCAGAGTTTGCCGAGCTCATCGTAGCCACACGAAATGGCAACCCGGTGCGCTTGCGCGACGTGGCGCAGGTGGAAGACAGCTTCGAGACGGTCAAGACCTGGGCCGACCTCAACGGAGAAACCTCCATCACCCTCGCGGTACTGCGCCAGCCCGACGCCAATACCGTGCGCGTCGTCGAATCGGTGCGCGCCATGCTGCCGGTGTTGGAGTCGCAGCTGCCGCAGTCGGTGCGCATGACGCCGGTGAATGACCGGTCGCGCGCGGTGCGCGAGGCCCTGCATGACGTCTCGCTCACGCTGCTGGGCACGCTCGCGCTGGTGGTGCTCGTGATGTTCCTGTTCCTGCGCCGCTTCGTGGCGACGGTGATCCCGTCGCTGTCGCTGCCTGTGTCGTTGATGGGCGCGGTGGCGCTGCTGTGGGGGCTGGGCTACACGCTGGACAACATCTCGCTGCTCGGGCTCACCCTCGCGGTGGGCCTGGTGGTCGACGACGCCATCGTCATGCTCGAAAACATCATGCGCCACGTCGAGGAGGGCATGCCGCCCTTCGAGGCGGCGCTCAAGGGTTCGCGCGAGGTCGGCTTCACCATCATCTCGATCTCCAGCTCGCTGGTGGCGGTGTTCATCCCGATCTTTTTCATGCCGGGTGTCATCGGCCTGCTGTTCCATGAGTTCGCGGTGATCGTGTCGCTGGCCATCGTGGTGTCGGCCTTCGTGTCGCTCACGCTCGTGCCCATGCTGGCGGGCCGCTACCTGAGCGACGAGGCCCATAAGAAGCCGCCCGGCGCGCTGGTGCGCTTCTTTGAGCGCGGCTTCGACGCCACGTTGCGGCTTTACACCCGCACCCTGGATGCGGCCTTGGCGCACCGGCGCTTCGTGCTCGGCGTGGCCGTGGCCACCTTCGCGGCCACGGCTTGGATGTTCGCGGTCATTCCCAAGGGCTTCTTCCCCGAGGAGGACATCGGGCAGATCCAGGTGTCCACTGAAGCGGCCGAAGACGTTTCGTTCACGGAGATGATCCGGCTGCAGGAACAGGCCGCCGCCATCTTCCGCGCCGATCCCAACGTGTTGACCGTCAGCTCGTTCAGCGGAGGTGGCGGGGCGCAGAACACCGGCCGAATGTTCATCAACCTCAAGCCGCGCAACGAGCGCGTGTCCATGAAAGAGGTGATCGAAGGCTTGCGTCGCAAGCTGCGCGAGGTTCCCGGCATCTCGGTGTTCATGCGGCCCATACAGAACCTGCAGTTGGGCGGGCGGCCCAGCAAGGCGCAGTACCAGTACATCCTGCAGAGCGTGAAGGCCGACGAGCTGTCGGACTGGGCCGCGAAGCTGCAGGAACGGCTTCGCGCCGACCCCGCGTTCCGCGACGTGACCAGTGACGTCCAGCTGCGCGGCCTGCAGGCATCGCTGCGCATCGACCGCGACCGCGCCAACACCCTGGGCGTGGCCATCGACGACGTGCGAAATGCTCTCTTCAGCGCGTTCGGCGAGCGGCAGGTCTCCACCATCTACACCACGGCCGACAGCTACCAGGTGATCATGGAAGTGGTGCCCGATGCGCGGCAGGACGAGAGCGCGTTTTCCCTTGTGTACGTGCGCTCCAGCAGCGGCGCGCTGGTGCCGCTGTCGGCGTTTGCCACCGTGGAGCGCACTGTGGGGCCCACGGCCATCAACCACGTGGGCCAACTGCAGGCCGTGACGATCTCGTTCAACCTCGCGCCCGGCGTGGCGCTGGGCGACGCCACGGCGAAGATCGAGCAGGCCGAGGAGCAGATCCGCATGCCCGCCTCGGTGATCACGCGCTATGGCGGCGATGCCGCGGTGTTCAAGAGCTCGCAGGCCAGCCAGGCCATCCTCATCGTGGCTGCGCTCCTGGTGATCTACGTGCTGCTGGGCGTGCTTTACGAGAGCTATATCCACCCGCTGACCATCCTGGCAGGGCTGCCTTCGGCGGCGGTGGGGGCACTCCTCATGCTCGAGCTCTTCGGCATGGATCTCACGCTCATTGCGACCATCGGCATCCTGCTGCTGATCGGCATCGTGAAGAAGAACGCGATCATGATGATCGACTTTGCGCTCGACGCTCAGCGCACGCACGGCATCGCGCCCGAGCAGGCGATCCGCCAAGCCTGCATCCTGCGCTTTCGGCCCATCATGATGACCACGCTCGCGGCCATGATGGGCGCGCTGCCTATCGCGCTGGGCCTGGGCGCCGGCGCCGAGTTGCGTCAGCCGTTGGGCCTGGCGGTGGTGGGCGGGCTCATCTTCTCGCAGGCCATCACGCTTTACATCACGCCCGTGATCTACTTGGCGCTCGACCGCTTCAGCGGGAAGGGGCCGATCACGACGCGCGAAGGCGCCGCCGCGTCGCCCTGAATCAGGCGCTGAGCGCCTCGATCAGCCGCCGCACGTCCGCGTCTTCATGCGCAGCCGACAAGGTGATGCGCAGCCGCGCCGTCCCGGCCGGCACGGTGGGCGGCCGGATCGCGGGCGCCCACAGCCCCTTTTCCCACAGTCCGGCCATGCGTGCCAGTGCGGCATCGTTGTCGCCGATGACCAACGGCTGGATGGGCGTGTCAGAGGGCAGCAGTCGCCCAGCGCGGCCGTCGGCGAGCGCCTCGCGCAGATGGGCCACGTGCTTGCGCAGCCGCTCGCGCCGCCACTCGTCCGCTTCGATCACATCCATGGCCGCTCGCAGGGCTTCCGTCACCATCGCCGGAGCGCCGGTGGCAAAGATGTAGCTGCGCGCGCGCTGCATCACCCATTCGACGATGCGCTCGTCGCCTGCCACATAGGCGCCCGACGCGCCTGCGGCCTTGCTGAGCGTGCCCATGAGCACTAGCCGTGGCGAGGCGAGCCCGAAGTGCGCTGCCGTGCCGCGGCCGCCCGGCCCCAGCACGCCGAAGCCGTGCGCGTCGTCGATGAGTAGCAGCGCGTCATGCCGCTCGGCGAGCGCCAGCAATGCAGGCAGCGGCGCGATGTCGCCATCCATGCTGAACACGGCATCGGTGACGATGATCTTGCGCCCCGCGTCGCTGCGTGCGAGCAGGATCTCCAGCGCCGCCACGTCGTGATGCGGATAGACATGCACCTGCGCCCGCGACAGCCGTGCACCATCGATGAGGCTGGCGTGGTTCAGTGCGTCGCAAAAGAGCGCATCGCCCTGGCCGGCAAGGACCGGCACGAGCCCCGCGTTGGTCGCGAAGCCGGCGTAGAAGTACAAGGCGCGGGGCACGCCCAGGAAGCCGGCCAGCCGCTCCTCCAGCGCCTGGTGCGAAGCCGTGTGCCCGCACACCAGAGGCGAGGCCGTGGAGCCGACTCCCCAGCGTGTGGCGCCGCGCTGCGCGGCATCCACCAGCGCAGGGTGCTGAGCGAGACCAAGATAGTCGTTACTGCAGAAGGCCAGCATGTCGCGGCCGGACACGGTGAGGTGCACGCCGCGCACGGCCTCCACGGTGCGGCGCGTGCGGCGAAGCTGCGCCGATTGCAGGGCGTCGAGCTCCTGGGCGTAGCGGTCGAAAATGTTCATGCGGGTCGAGGAAGGTGGAGCAGGGGGGCCACGGTCGCGGCATCCGGCCGGGGCTGCCATGGCACGCTGCCCAGGCACGGTGCGGCAAGACGTGCGGCCAGCAGCGCCAGGTTGGCCTCGACCTCGGGCATGTGGGGGTCGATGCAATTGGCCACCCAGCCGACGAGCACTAGGCCCCGAGCGCCGATGGCCTCGGCGGTGAGCAGCGCATGGTTGAGGCAGCCCAGCCGCAGTCCGACCACCATCAGTACCGGCAGCCCGAGGGCGACGGCAAGATCGGCGCCGTCCTGCGAGTCGGAGAGCGGCACGCGAAAGCCGCCGGCACCCTCGACCATCACGGCATCCACCTGCTGGCGCAGCGATCGGCAGGCTTCGACGATCGGTGCCAGCTCGATGGTCACGCCTTCGTGGCGTGCGGCGATGTGCGGAGAGACCGGCGTCCGCAGGAGGTAGGGGTTCACGAGGGTGTTCGGCAGTTGCACGCTGGAGGCGCTGCGCAGCGCCACCACGTCGTCGTTCTCCCATTGCCCGTGGGAGTTGAGCGCCGCGCCGGCTGCCACCGGCTTCATGCCGGCCACGCGCGCATGGCGCTCGCGCAGCTTCAGCAGCCAGGCGTGTGTGATCAGTGTCTTGCCAACCCCGGTGTCGGTGCCGGTGACGAACCAGGCCGGCGCGGTCATGCCTCCTCCAGCGCGAGATCTAGCGCGGCCACCGCGCCCCGGGCCAGTTGCTCGATGCCCTCGTCGTCGATCACGTACGGCGGCATGGCGTACAGCGTGCGACCGATGGGCCGCAGCAGCAGGCCGTGGGCCAGCGCATGGCGGAAATAGCGGCGCGCGAAGCCGGGGTCGTCAGTGTCCACGTCCCATGCCCAGATCATGCCTAGCCGGCGTGCATGCGAGACGCGAGGGTGCTCGTCGAGGGCCCGCACCGCCTGAGTCAGCCGCTGCGCCGTGGCGCGGTTGCGACCCAGTGCTGCATCGTCGAGCAGGTCCAGCGTCGCCAGCGCGGCGCGGCAAGCGAGTGGATTGCCGGTGTACGAATGCGAATGCAGGAAACCTCGCGCGCTGTCGTCGTCATAGAAAGACGCGAACACCTCCTCGGTGGTCAACACCGCTGCGAAAGGCAGGTAGCCGCCCGTGAGGCCCTTGGACAGGCAGATGAAGTCGGGGCGCACGCCGGCCTGCTCGCATGCGAAGCGCGTGCCGGTGCGGCCGAAGCCCACGGCGATCTCGTCGGCGATGAGATGGACCTCGAAGCGGCTGCACAGCTCGCGTGCTCGCCGCAAGTAATGCGGGTGGTGCATCGCCATGCCGGCCGCGCATTGCACCAGCGGCTCCACGATGAGCGCGGCGGTGGCGGCGTGGTGCTGTTCCAGCCAGGCTTCGAGCGCCTGAGCGCACCGCTCGGCCTGAGTCGCCGCATCCATGCCGGGTGGTGCTCGCCTCGCATCCGGAGTCGGCAGCACGGCCGACGGCCTGAGCAACGGTGCGTATGCCTCACGGAACAGCGCAATGTCGGTGACCGCCAGCGCGCCGACTGTCTCGCCGTGGTAGCCCTGGGCCAGGCTCGCGAAGCCGTTCTTGTCGGGCCGACCGCAGTTGCGCCAGCTGTGCATGCTCATCTTCAGCGCGATCTCAGTCGCACTCGCGCCGTCGCCCGCGTAGAAGGCATGGCCCAGGCCGGTGAGGGCGGCTAGTCGCTCCGACAGCTCGATCACCGGCTCGTGCGTCAGGCCGGCCAGCATCACGTGCTCGATGAGCTCCATCTGGTCCACGATGGCGGCCTTGATGTGCGGCTGGTTATGGCCGAACAGGTTCGTCCACCAGGAACTGACGGCGTCGAGGTAGCGCCCGCCTTCGGCGTCGAAGAGCCATGCACCCTCGCCCCGCACGATGGGCACCAGCGGCTGAGTCTCGTGGTGCTTCATCTGCGTGCACGGGTGCCACACCGCGCGGCGGCTGCGCTCCAGCAGGTCGGCATTACCCATGGTGCTTACTCCTGCGACAAGCGCATGCCGCGATCACCGGGGCGTCGAAGAACGGTTCGCGACGCGAGGAATGGGGGCTTGGATTCATGACGTTCATCAAAGGGAACGCGTCGCTGGGGAGCTCGCCGCACGGCCCCGGCCACCGCGGCGTGGATGCCGTCATGGCCCGCGATACCCGGCCGGAATGTGGCTCAGGACCGTTTTCACCCGGCTTGCCGGGGCAAGCCCTGCTCTCTGTGTGGCCGTGAGCGTCGGTTCTCCCTCAGCCCATCAGTGGAGCGAGAAGCCCGGCGGTGCTCCGTTCACCACGGAGATCACCGGCTGCCCGACGCTGCCGGCTTCGATCTCCTCGCCGGTGGCTTCTCGGACGTCGCGCACCTGCAGATCGAGCCGCAGCGCAATGCCGGCCAACGGATGGTTGCCGTCCAGCACGACGTGGGTCTGGTAGACCTCCGTCACGGTGTATACGGCGTCCGACGGCATGTCGGGCGTGGTGGCGCCCTCGGGGAGCCCGTCGAATTGCATGCCGGGTTCCACCTGCTCGGGAAAGATGGAACGTTCCTCGAAGAACACGAGATCGGGGTCGTAGTCGCCGAAAGCGTGCTGTGGTTCGAGGTGCAGCTTGGTGGAGAAGCCGGTTTCCTGGTCGACGAGGGCTTCCTCCACCTTGGCCAGGAGGTCGTCACCGCCGTAGAAGAACTCCACCGGATCCTTCAGTTCGTCGATGAGGTTGCCCTGGGTGTCTTCGAGCCGCCAGACCAGGCTGACGACACACGGCGCGGTGATGTTCATGCCGAAAATCATCTCACACGCGACAATCCCACCCATGGATATTGCACTTGCCACGCCCCTTCTGGGCGGGCTGACGCCTCAGGTTTTCATGCGCCGTTACTGGCAGAAGCAGCCTTTGCTGATTCGCCAGGCGTTGCCCGGTGTCGTGCCACCCGTCACGCGTGCCGAGCTGTTCGCGCTGGCGGCCGACGAGGAGATCGAGTCGCGCGTCATCGAGCGCGAGGGCGATGTCTGGCGCCTGCGCCACGGCCCGTTCGCCCGCCGCCAACTGCCTGGCGTGCGCCAGTCCGAGTGGACGCTGCTGGTGCAGGGCGTTGACCTGCACGTTGACGCGGCTCATGAGTTGCTCACGCGCTTTCGCTTCGTGCCCGATGCGCGGCTGGACGACCTCATGGTGTCCTACGCCACCGATGGCGGCGGAGTGGGGCCGCACATGGATTCGTACGACGTGTTCCTGCTGCAGGTGCATGGCAAGCGCCGCTGGCGCATCGCCCGGCCCTACGACGGCACGCTGCGGCAAGACGTGCCGGTGAGGGTCCTGGCCGATTTCCAGCCCGAGGACGAGTGGGTGCTGGAGGCGGGCGACATGCTCTACCTGCCTCCGCGCTGGGCGCACGATGGCGTGGCCGACGGCGAGTGCATGACCTGCTCCATCGGCTTTCGCGTGCCGGCCAAGGATGAGGTGGGCGGTGAGGTGCTGCAGCGGCTGCTCGACGGCGAATCGCCCAGCGCGTCGCCCGTGCTCTATCGCGATGCGTCCCAGGCTGCCACCGAGACGCCGGGGCGCATCCCGGCCACGCTGCAGGCATTCACTGCGGAGGCGGTGTCGCGCCTGGTGGAGAACCCCAAGGCGCTAGCCTGCGCGCTCGGCGAGTGGCTGAGCGAGCCGAAGCCGCGTGTGCGCTTCGATGCTGGCACCGCCTTGCGCCAAGATGCGGGCGTCGTGCTGGACCGCCGCACGCGCATGCTGTACGACGACGAACATGTGTTCATCAACGGCGAGTCGTACCGTGCGGCAGGCGCCGATGCGGCGCTCATGCGCCACCTCGCCGACCAGCGCCGGCTGGCACCCGCGAATTGGCGGCGCGCCAGCGAGGAAGTCCGGCGGGTGCTTGACGGCTGGGCTGAGGTGGGCTGGCTGCATGCCGAGGCCCCTGCCCCGGAGGACGATGCATGAACGAACCGATGTATCGCTCCATTGCCACGCGCGCTGATTTTCACCAGGCATTGCGCGAGGCGTTCGCCGAAATGGCCCGAACGGGTTGTCGCGAGGTCTGGCTGTGCGACGAAGACTTCGCCGACTGGCCGCTCAATGATCGCGAGGTGGTGGACCAGTTGAGCCAATGGGCCTATGCGCACCGCAAGCTCACGGTGATCGCGCGCCACTTCGACGAAGTGGCGCGCAGTCATCCCCGCTGGGTGGCGTGGCGGAGGCAATGGTCCCACGTGGTGGATTGCGTGGCCTGCCAGGACGTGGAAGCCACGCAGCTGCCCACCGTGTTGCTGGCGGGCGGGCTTGTGGTCGTGCGCCTCGCTGATCCGCTTCGCCATCGCGGCCTCATATCGAACGAGGCCGTCGAATTGCAGCAGCAGCGCGAGTTGCTTGATGCGGTTTTGCAACGCGCAGTGCCTTCGTTTCCCGCCACGGTGCTCGGTCTCTGAATAGCGAGCTTCTATAATCGCCGGCTGGGCCATGGGGATGCTCGAGCTCCCCTGGCCCTTCGGCCGTAGGGGCTCTGTGGAGAGGAGGGGTCCCGCGATGACCGGTGCATGTTCGAGTTCGAACCTACTACTCATGAGGATAAATATGAAAAAGTCGCTTCTGTTGGCTTCCCTGGTGGCTGCCGTTGCTCTCGCGGCCTGCAGCAAGAAGGAAGAAGCCGTGACGGCTCCCGCCCCCGCTCCTGCTACGGCTGCCGCTCCGGCGCCTGAGGCCTCTGCTCCGATGGCCACCGCGCCGGCTCCTGCTGACGCCGCTTCTGCCGCGATGCCTGCCGCATCGGCCGCTTCGCAGTAATTGCTGCCGTAGCCCGAAAAAAGGCCGCCCTCGGGCGGCTTTTTCGTTTCTGGTGCGCCCAGCATGGGCGCACTCTTGCGGGTGCAAGTCCCGCCGTAAGT
>CBFHAS010000134.1:0-11376 GCA_965653625.1 uncultured Burkholderiaceae bacterium
TGGTCGCGATGACAGGCTACGGCCAGGACGAGCACCGGCGCGCCACCCGGGAGGCGGGCTTCGACGTCCACCTCGTCAAGCCGGTGGACCACGACGAGCTGCTTCAAGCGCTTGAAGCGGGCGGTTGACTCAGAGGGTGAGAGGCACTCCAGCGTGGCCGAGGCACGCTGGATTGCCTCTCACCCTCTCAGGGGCGTGGCGGCTGCCCAGGCCGCAGCAGCACGAGCAAGGCCCCGTGTCCGCCATCGCAGGCGCGGGCCTGCGCGAACGCCAGCACCTCGCGCTTTTGCACCAGCCAGCCTTTCACCCTGGACTTGAGGACAGGCTCGCGTCCGGGCGAGCCGTTGCCCTTGCCGTGAATGACCCGCACGCAGCGCAGGCCGTGGCGGTCGGCCTCACGCAAGAACGCGCCCAACTCCTCGCGCGCCTGTTCGCGCCGCAAGCCGTGCAAGTCCAGCTGGGCCTGCACGGTCCAGACGCCGCGACGCAGCTTGCGCACAACCTCGGACGACACGTCGCGGCGTCGAAACGACAGGTCGTCGTCGGTGTCCAGGAGCGATTCCGGGTCGAACTCGTCGGAAATGGCTTCGCGCAGCACCTGGGCGTCGTCGCGTTCCCGCTGGCGCGGCGTGGGCGCCGGTCGCGGCCTCTCGATGGCCGCACGCAGCGCCTGGCGCAGAGGCACCACCGGTCCTACGCTGCGCGCGAACAGCTCGCGTTCATGCTTTTCGCGCGCCGTTCGCTCGCGTGCTTCGACCTCACGGCGTGCCGCCTCGGCAGCGGCGTCCGCCAGGGCCTTGCGCAGCGTGCCCAGCTCCTGCAGGCCGCGCGCGCGCCGCGTCACAACAGCCCCCGCTCCGCAAACGACACCACCTGCGCGCGCCCCACCACCAGGTGATCGAGCACGCGCACGTCCACCAACTGCAGCGCGCCGGTCAGCGTGCGGGTCAGGAACTCGTCGGCCCGTGATGGCTCGGCCACGCCCGACGGATGGTTGTGCGCCAGGATCACGGCGCCGGCGTGCAACTCCAGCGCGCGCTTGACCACCTCGCGCGGATAGACGCTGGTTTGAGTGAGGGTGCCGCGGAACATTTCTTCGAGCCGGATCAGACGGTTCTGCGCATCCAGGAACAGTACCGCGAACACCTCGTGCGGCAAGTGCGCGAGATGCAACTGCAGGAAATCCTTCACACGCTGCGGCGAGTCGAACACCGGCCGGGCTTCAAGCTGCTGAGTGAGAGAGCGGCGTGCCAGTTCCATCACCGCTGCGATCAGCGCCCGCTTGGCCGGGCCCAAACCCTTGACGCGCTTGAGGTCCGCGGGCTGTGCGTGCAGCAGACCGGCCAGGCCGCCGAAACCGTCGAGTGTGTGTTGCGCCAGTTGCAGCACCGAAGTGCCCGGCAGGCCGGTGCGAAGCAGCAGAGCCACCAGCTCGGCGTCGGCCAGGGCGGCGGGCCCCTGGGCCAGCAGCTTTTCGCGTGGCCGCGCGGCGGCCGGGATGTCCTTGAGGACCATGGTCCATCTCGGCGCCCCGTGGATCGCCGCTTCTAAAATTGCGGCCAGTCTATCAACGGGCTTTCCAGTGAATCCTGTCCGACCGGGGTCGTTCTTGACCCTGCACTACCGTCTGGCCGGCCCGGACGGCGCCGACATCATCAACACATTCGCCGACAAGCCCGCCACGCTGTCGCTGGGCACCGGCGAGCTGGCGCCGGCCGTGGAGTCGCGGCTGCTGGGCTTGGCCGAGGGCACGCGCACGAGCTTCGCGCTGGCACCCGGCGAAGCGTTTGGACCGCGCAACCCGGAGCTGGTGCAGCGCGTGCGGCGCGAGCTGCTCAACGAGCTGGGCGACCCCGACGAGGAGTACCACGTGGGCGATGTCGTGCAGTTCCCTACGCCCGATGGCCAGGGTGGGTATGCCGGCGTGGTACGCGAGGTGGGCGAGGAGTCGCTGCTGTTCGATTTCAACCACCCGTTGGCCGGCCAGCCCGTGACCTTCGAGGTGCACGTGATCGGGGTGCTCTGATGGCCGGCAGTCTGCAAGAGGTGGTGCTGGCCGAGCCGCGTGGCTTCTGTGCCGGCGTGGACCGGGCCATCGAGATCGTGGAGCGCGCGCTGGCGCGGTTCGGCGCACCGATCTACGTGCGCCATGAGATCGTGCACAACACCTACGTGGTGAACGACCTCAAAGCCAAGGGCGCCATCTTCATCGAAGAGCTGGGCGAAGTGCCGCCCGGCGCGACGCTCGTGTTCTCGGCGCACGGCGTGTCGCAAGCGGTGCGCCGCGAGGCGGACGAGCGCGGCTTTCGCGTCTTCGATGCCACCTGCCCGCTGGTGACCAAGGTCCACGTGGAGGTGGCGAAGCTGCACAAAGAGGGCTACGACTTCATCATGATCGGCCACAAGGGCCATCCTGAAGTCGAAGGCACGATGGGGCAGCTGGATGCCGGCATCCATCTCGTCGAGGACGTGGAAGATGTCGAGCGCATCGAAGTGGCGCAAAGCGACAAGCTGGCCGTCGTGACGCAGACCACGCTGTCTGTGGACGATGCCGCCGAGATCCTGGCCGCGGTGAAGCGGCGCTTTCCGCGCGTTCGCGAGCCCAAGCAGCAAGACATCTGCTATGCCACGCAGAACCGGCAGGACGCCGTCAAGGTGCTCGCGCCGAACGTCGACGTGCTGGTCGTGGTGGGCAGCCCCACCAGTTCGAACAGCAACCGCCTGCGCGAGCTGGCCGAGCGTTTGGGCACTCAGGCGCACATGGTGGACTCGCCCGATGACCTGCGGCCGCAGTGGTTCGCCGACCGGCGGCGCGTGGGCCTCACGGCCGGCGCTTCGGCCCCCGATATCCTGGTCCAGCAGGTGATCGAGCGTTTGCGGGCACTGGGCGCGCTGTCGGTTCGAAGAATGGACGGCGTGCAGGAGACGACCCGCTTTCCGCTGCCCAAGGGCCTCAAGTAGTGCACGAGGGGCGGCCTCGCAAGTCGCTTCGCTCACAATCGTTTGGTTGCGCCGCCGCGCGCAGCTTTCGCAGGAGACTCCCATGAAAGGCGACCCGCAAGTCATTGCACACCTGAACGCGCAGCTGAAGAACGAGCTGACCGCCACCAACCAGTACTTCTTGCACTACCGGCTGCTCGACCACTGGGGATTCGGCAAGCTCGCCAAGAAGGAGTACGAGGAATCCATCGGCGAGATGAAGCATGCCGACCGGCTGATCAAGCGCATTCTCATGCTCGACGGGCTGCCGAATCTTCAGGACCTGGGCAAGCTGATGGTGGGCGAGAACGTTCCCGAGGTGCTCGATTGCGACCTGCGCGTCGAGCGCGGGTCGCAGGCGACCTTGAAGGAGGGCATCGCCCACAGTGAATCGGTGCGCGACTACGTGTCTCGCGACCTGCTCCAGGACATCCTGGACGACACAGAGAACCACATCGACTTCCTTGAAACGCAGCTCGAGCTGGTGGCCAAGGTCGGGCTGGAGAACTACCTGCAGTCTCAGATGAGCGACGCGAGCTGATCTTTCGCTCGCACGGGCCTGAACGCCGGCTGGGCCGGCACGGCGTGCTGCCTACAATTCCGGGCTCCACGCACACCCGTTCGCCGCACTTGGCAGCGGCCCCACGCCCATGCTTGATATCAACCTGCTGCGCCGCGACCTGCCCGGCGTGGTCGCACGGCTCGAAACCCGCAAGTCGCCGCAGCCCTTCCTCGACGTGGACCGGTTCCACGCGCTCGAGTCCGAGCGCAAGTCGCTTCAGACACGCACCGAGGAGCTCCAGGCGCGTCGCAACAGCCTCTCCAAGCAGATCGGCCAAGCCAAGGGCAAGGGCGAGGACGCCTCTGCGCTGATGGCCGAGGTGGGTGGGATCGGCGATGAACTGAAGGCGTCGGCCGAGCGGTTGGAAGCCATCCAGGCCGAGCTGCACGCCATGCTCATGGCCGTGCCCAACCTGCCGCACGAAAGCGTGCCGGTGGGCGCCGATGAATCCGCGAACGTGGAGCTGCGTCGCTGGGGCACGCCGCGCCAGTTCGACTTCGCGCCGCGCGATCACGTGGACCTGGGCACGCCGCTGGGTCTGGACCTGGACACCGGCGCCAAGCTTTCCGGATCGCGCTTCAGCTTCATGCGCGGCGCGGTGGCCCGGCTGCATCGGGCGCTTGCTCAGTTCATGCTTGACGTGCAGACGGGCGAGCACGGCTACACCGAGTGCTACACGCCCTACATCGTCAACCGCGAGATCCTCGAAGGCACTGGGCAGCTGCCGAAGTTCAAGGACCAGATGTTCTGGGTCTATCGCGGCGATGAGGGCGAGGGCGGCGAGGCGGTGGCTGGGGGCAGCGAGCAGTACCTGATCTCCACCTCTGAGATTTCGCTGACCAATACTGTGCGCGAGCAGGTTCTGCCGGCCGATGCGCTGCCTGTCCGGCTCACCGCGCACAGCCCATGTTTTCGCAGCGAGGCCGGCAGCGCCGGCCGAGACACCCGCGGCATGATCCGGCAGCACCAGTTCGACAAGGTCGAAATGGTGCAGGTCGTCCACCCCGAGCGCAGCTACGAAACGCTGGAAGAGATGACCGGCCACGCCGAGGCGGTGTTGCGCAAGCTGGGCCTGCCCTATCGCGTGGTGGCGCTGGCCACGGGCGATTTGGGCTTCGGATCCACCAAGACTTACGACCTCGAGGTGTGGTTGCCCGCACAGAATGCCTACCGCGAGATCAGCTCCTGCTCCAACTGCGAGGCATTCCAGGCCAGGCGCATGCAGGCACGGTTCAAGAACGCGCAGGGCAAGAACGAACTGGTGCACACGCTCAACGGTTCGGGCTTGGCCGTGGGCCGCGCGCTGGTGGCCGTGCTGGAGAACTACCAGAACGCCGACGGATCCGTCACGGTGCCCGAGGCGCTGCGTTCCTACATGGGCGGACGGGCCGAACTGCGGCCCTGAAAGCTCAGGCGCGGATGGCATTGCTGGCGAATTGATGCAGGTCGCTGCGCTAGAATCCGCGGCTCGGCAACGACCTGCCGGCCGCGTGAGTTCAGGAGAGGTGGCAGAGTGGTCGAATGCGCCGGACTCGAAATCCGGTGTACGGTCATACCGTACCGTCGGTTCGAATCCGACCCTCTCCGCCAACCATGCCAGGAAAGACGGGCCTCACACGGCCCGTTTTTTGGCCCCCCAGAAGATCGCACCATCGCCGCAGCGTCGCGAAGGGAATCTGTCGCCGTTGATGCAGGCCCCGGCGCACCCGCGCGCCCGCGCTCAAAGCCGGTGCAGCTCTGACTTCACGTACCAGCTTTCGATCTGCTCGCCGTTCCACTGCATCGCCACATGCTCGCCCTGCACGGCAGGCCCGAGAGCGCGCGGCCGGAAGATGCCCACGCATTCGCCCTCCGGGTCGCGAACGCTGTCGTACACGATGCCCCAGCTGCCTGCCTCGCGTAGCGCCGAACCGAAGCGTTGTGAGGCGCCGTAGTTGTCGCGCGCATAGACCTCCGGCAGCTTGCGCTGGGCGCCGCGGATGTCGTGGAGCGGGTGGCGCACCGGCGCGCGGTAGCAGCGCAGGTCGATGGTGATCGGTGGCTCGCGGGTGGCGGCCAGGAAGATCGCCTGGTGGTGGCTGACCTCGCGCACCGCTGTCTGCAGCGCACGCGCGGCGTAGTACACGCCGTAATGACCCGCCGAGAAGCGGGAGCCGTAAGGATTGAGGTGCGTGAACGCTGCCATGATCGGGCTCGTTCCCGGGCCGCTCACGCGCTCTTCGCGCGGCACCAGAGAGATTTCGCCCACCTCCTGACGAAGCCGCGGGTTGGTGAGGGCTTCCAAGGCGAACACCACCTCCAGGTCTTCGGGTGCGGCGACGCGCTCGAACAGGTCCACCGGTGGAAAGCGGCTCGGCACCAGCCGGTAGGTCGGCGACCAGCGCAGTTCAGCGAGAGGGGCGTCCTCGGGCTTCAAGCCACGCCGCCCCGCACGGCATCGAGGTAGCGGCGCACCTCGAAGAGATCGCCCACCTGGCCGCCGAGCATGCGGGCCAATGCCGAATCGCCGCCGAACAGGGGCGCGCTGTTCGGTCTGCGGATCCACGTGTCGGCGCGCTCAGGTACCGGAAAGAGCACCTGGAGGGCCGAATAGATGCCAAAGACGTAGCTCAGGCGCTCCAGCGTGTCTGCATCGAGCCGCGCCGGGAAATCGCCCGCGCGCCAGGCGTAGATGGTGGAGCGTTGCACGCCCAGCAGGCGCTGCTCCTCGGCAGCGGTGAGCCCCCAGGCTTTCGAGATGTTGAAGAAGGTTCGCAGTGCCGCGGCGGATGCCGCCGGCGAATCGATCGCGGGGGCCTTTCGGCCTGCGAGGTGCTGATGGGCTGCCATGACACGGACTCCTCGCCTGGAATGTAGTCCACAAGCGGATAGTTTTCCACCACCAGTTCTGTAAATGGAAAAGAGATCGGTAATGCTTGGATCCCTGTGTGTGCAGTGCAGCAAAAAAAGTGTGCGATTACCGCCCTGACCTGCACGCTGCGTGCATGCGCTCAGAAGCTCACCCAACACTTTCACAGCACCCTCCAAGTCCTTATTTTTGAAACGTTTTTTTCCACTTGCGATTTCGTGAGAAAGCACCGCTAAGTACTTGATTCCATTGGTATTTCGGCGGATCGGCTCGTTGACCCGCCATCCTGCGATGCGATACAGTGGATGGAAGTGCACTTTTGTGGGTTTTCGTGGCGAGCATCGTGTTTCAGGGGCCCGCGGCTCTGACGCTGGACGGCAAAGGGCGTATTGCCATGCCGGCGCGTCACCGCGAGGTGCTGTCCGCGATGGGCGTCAACCAGCTCACCATCACCAAGCATCCGGAAGGCTCGCTGATGATCTTTCCCCGCCCGGCGTGGGAGGTGTTTCGCGAGAAAGTAGCCGCTCTGCCGATGTCGGCAGGCGGCTGGAAGCGCATTTTTCTGGGCAATGCGATGGACGTGGAAATCGACTCCTCATCCCGCGTGCTCATCGCCCCGGAACTGCGGGCCGCCGCCGGTCTCACGCGTGATGTGATGCTGCTGGGCATGGGCAGCCACTTTGAGTTGTGGGATGCCGCCCGCTATGCCGAACACGAGGCCAAGGTCATGGAACAGCCCATGCCCGAGGCGCTGCAAGATTTCAGCTTCTGAGCTGGTTCCACCACTGTGAGCAGCACGCCTTTTTCCTTCGGCCATACCACTGTCCTTCTCGACGAGGCGGTGGAGGCGCTCGTGACCGCACCCGATGGAATCTATGTGGACGGCACGTTCGGCCGGGGCGGCCATTCGCGCCGCATCCTCGAAAGGCTGGGCGAGGGAGGCAGGCTGATCGCCATAGACCGGGACCCGCAAGCCGTCACCGCCGCCGCCTCCGGTGAAACGCGGGTCTCGGACCCGCGTTTTTCCATCCATCACACGAGTTTCGGCTGCATGGCGCCTACGCTGGAGGCGCTTGGTGTGACGCGGGTGCACGGCGTGCTGCTCGACCTGGGCGTGTCGTCTCCGCAGATCGACGACCCGGCGCGAGGCTTCTCCTTCCGCTTCGACGGTCCGCTGGACATGCGCATGGACACCACCCGTGGTGAAAGCGCGGCCGACTTTCTGGCTCGCGCCGACGAGCGCCATATTGCCGAGGTGATCAGGGACTATGGAGAAGAACGGTTTGCTGTGCAGGTTGCAAAGGCGCTTGTGGCTCGGCGCGAGAGCGGGCAACCCGTGCGCACCACCCGTGAGCTGTCCGAGGTCGTGGCTCGTGCGGTCAAGACCCGCGAGCCGGGCCAGGACCCTGCCACACGCACGTTTCAAGCTCTTCGGATTTTCGTCAACGCCGAGCTGGAGGAGCTCGAACAAGGGTTGAGAGCGGCGCTCCAATGGCTGCTGCCGGGCGGTCGCCTGGTGGTGATCAGCTTCCACTCGCTTGAAGACCGGATCGTGAAAACCTTCATCGCGCGCGAAAGCCGCAGCGAGGTCGACCGCCGCGCCCCGTTCGCGCCACCCCGGCCCACGCGGCTGAAGGCCCTGGGCCGCGTGCGTCCAGGCACGGCAGAGGTGGCGGCGAATCCGCGTGCACGCTCCGCGGTGATGCGCGTGGCCGAGCGCACGGAGGCGCCATGAGCCGCGTGAACGTGGTGCTGCTCGTCATGCTGCTGGCCAGCAGCCTGTACCTGGTGCGGGTGTCCTATGACTCTCGCCGCGTATTCGCAGAGCTCGACCGTGCGCAAAGCGAAGAGCGCCAGCTGACCACCGATTACGAGCGTCTGCTTGCCGAGAAGCAGTCGCAGGCCACGCCGCTGCGCGTGGAGAAGACGGCGCGCGAAAAGCTGGCCATGCGCAGCGCGACGCCGGCGATCACGCAATACGTCACCGCGCCCAAGGCGGCTTCGGAGGCGGGGCCGTGAAGAAGAACTGGCTCGAAGGCATGGAGAAGAAGCGGGCCCGTCCGGCCGCGGGTGGCGTGCGCAGCGTCAACTACGCGAGCAGCCCGCTGCTGGCCTCTCGCACGCCGCCGTGGCGCTCGAAGTTCTTCGTTGCCATGGTGGGCCTGGGCTTTCTTGTGCTGATCGGCCGCGCCGCCTATGTTCAGATCATCGGCCAGTCTTTCTTTCTGAAGCAGGGCGAGATCCGCTACGCGCGCACGCTGGAGCTGCCGGCCAGCCGCGGGCGCATCATCGACCGCAATGGCCTCATTCTGGGCGCCAGCGTGCCGGCGCCCTCGCTGTGGGCCATCCCCAAGGATTTCGAAGCCGGGCCCGCCCAGCGAGTCCGCCTCGCGCGCTTGCTCGGCGTGACGGTCAAGGAGCTGGAAGCCAAGCTCGCCGACAGTCCCAACTTCGTGTGGCTGCGCCGCCAAGCCGATGACCAGGTCGCGGAGGAAGTGCTCGCGCTAGGTATCAAGGGCGTGTACCAAGTGCGCGAGTACAAGCGCAAGTACCCCGAGGGCGAGGCGGCGGCGCACGTGGTGGGTTTCACCAACGTGGAAGACGTGGGCCAGGAAGGTATCGAGCTGGCCTTTCAGCGCGAGCTGGCCGGCCGCCACGGCACCCGCCGGGTCATCAAGGACCGCCTCGGTCGCGTCGTTGAGGACATCGGCGAGAGCGTGCAGCCCGTGGACGGGCGCGACATCCAGTTGTCCATCGACTCCAAGGTGCAGTTCTTCGCCTACCAGCGCATCCGCGACGCGGTGGCCGAGCACAAGGCCGTGGCCGGCAGCGTGGTGGTGCTCGACGCGCAGACCGGCGAGGTGCTGGCGCTGGCCAACTACCCCAGCTTCACGCCGGGCGATCGCCGCAACCTCACCGGCGGCCAACTGCGCAACCGCGCGATCACCGATACCTTCGAGCCGGGGTCGACGATGAAGCCCTTCATTGCCGCCTGGGCGGTGGAAAGCGGCCGTGTCACGCCAAATACCGTCATCCAGACGGCGCCGGGGCACATCTCCATCACCGGCTCCACCATCCGCGATGTGCATCCGCACGGCGCGCTCACCGTGGCCGAGGTGATCCAGAAGTCGAGCAATGTCGGCACGGTGAAGATGGCCATGCAGATGCAGCCGCGCGAGATGTGGGAGCTGTTCTCGCAGGTGGGCTTCGGGCAGAAGCCGCAGATTGGCTTTCCCGGCGCGGTGACCGGACGGCTGCGGCCCTACAAGACCTGGCGCCCCATCGAGCAGGCCACCATGAGCTATGGCTACGGGCTGTCGGGCTCGCTGTTCCAGATTGCACGCGCCTACACGGTGTTCGCGCGCGACGGCGAGCTCATCCCCTCGTCGCTGCTGAAGAACCCGGACCCAGAGGCGATCAATGGCATGCGGGTGCTGTCGCCTCGCACGGCCCACGCGGTGCGCGAGATGCTGTACATGGCCACGTCCAAGGGCGGCACCGCGCCCAAGGCGCAGACCATCGGTTACTCGGTGGGCGGCAAGACAGGCACGGCCTACAAGCAGGAAGGCAAGGGCTACGCGGAAAAGAAGTACCGCTCGTGGTTCGTGGGCATGGCGCCCATCGGCAAGCCGCGGATCGTCGTGGCCGTGATGGTCGACGAGCCCGGCGCCGGCAAGTACTACGGCGGCGACGTGGCCGCGCCCGTGTTCAGCGAAGTGGTGCAGCAGACGCTGCGCACGCTGGGCGTGCCGCCCGACGTGGAGGTGCGCCCACAGATCGTCGCCCACGATATCCCGGCCGAGGAGGAGAGCTTCTGATGCCGGTCACGCTGCACACCGTTCCCGAGGCGCTGGCTTGGCTGGCCGAGCGTCGTGCCACCGCGCTCACCACCGACAGCCGCCAGGTGCGCGGCGGCGATGCCTTCATCGCCTGGCCCGGCGCCACGCGCGACGGCCGCCAGTTCGTGGGTGCCGCGCTGGCGGCCGGCGCGGCCGGCTGCCTGGTGGAGGCTGAGGGCGTGCAGTCCTTTGGTTTCGATGCGGGCGATGCGCGCATTGCCGCCGTGCCGGGGCTGAAGTCGGCTACAGGGTCGATCGCCAGCGGGTTCCTCGGCGAGCCGAGCCGGCAACTGCAAGTGGTGGCCGCCACGGGCACCAACGGCAAAACTTCAACCTGCTGGTGGACGGCGCAGGCACTCACCGCGTTGGGCCGGCGCAGCGGTGTGATAGGCACGCTGGGCGTCGGCGTGCCGCCCCTGGGAGACGACCCGGGAACCATCGAGTTCACGGGGCTCACCACGCCCGACCCGGTCACCCTGCACGCGGCGCTGCGAAGCTTCGTCGAGGCCGGCTTCGCGGCGTGCGCGATGGAAGCCTCGTCTATCGGCATCGAGGAGCACCGGCTGGTGGGCACCCACGTGGCAGTGGCGGTCTTCACCAATTTCACGCAGGACCACCTCGATTACCACGGCACCATGGGTGCCTACTGGCAGGCCAAGGCGCGCCTTTTCGCTTGGCCGGGGCTGCGGCACGCGGTGATCAACATCGACGATCCCTACGGTGCCGAACTGGCTCGCCGCATGCAGGGCGGGCCGGTGGAGGTGTGGACCTACTCGGCCCGGCAGGATGCCCGGCTCTATGCCCACCGTGTGCGCTATGAGCGCGGTGGGCTGGCGTTCGACCTCTACGAAGGCGATGAACACGCGGGGCTGCGCACCGGCCTCATCGGCGACTACAACGTCTCCAACCTGCTGGCAGTGGTTGGCGCGCTTCGCGCGCTGGGCGTACCGCTGCACGAGGCCGCCGCGGCCTGCGAGCGGCTCACCCCGGTGCCGGGGCGCATGCAGCGCGTGCGGCTTGATGAGGGCCACGAGGCGGACGATGCACCCGAAGCCGTCGTCGACTACGCCCACACGCCCGACGCGCTGGAGAAGGCGCTGCTCGCGCTGCAACCGCTGGCACAGGCGCGCGGCGGCCGGCTGTGGTGC
>CBFHAS010000135.1:0-11157 GCA_965653625.1 uncultured Burkholderiaceae bacterium
ACATCTACCTGATCAGCTAGCTGCTTCAGCCGCGAACGGAATGGAGAGGGTACGGTGCGGACTGGAAGATAGCCTGCCAAGCGTGTGAGGATTCTTTGCGCCGGGCTGCGCGAGAGCCGCGGCGAGCTCGCGCAGCCAGGGCGCTACGATCCCCGGCCCGCCGCCCAGCCGCTGCGACAGCCCCAGCTGCGAGCGCATAGCTCGTCGAGTTGTTGTCGCGCAGCATCGCGCGGTGGTATCCGCGCCGACCAGGAACGCGGGGCGCGCGCCGGCCGGCAACAGGATCGCCGTGGGCGATCGCAGGCAGCGGCGCAGCGTCGATGGTCTGCACGCCCTCGGCCGCCCCACTGCGCCGACGACTGGCGCCGCGTGCCGTCCGCCCGGACGTCGAAGCCCGGCGGCAGTTTGGACCTCAGCACCCGACGGCGCGTCAACGCACTTCGCCGACCAGCCGCTGCGCTCGGACCTCAACACCGGCGGCGAGACACCCAGCGGCCCGCTGCTGTGCGCGCTGATCGACATGGCGTACCTCACAGGACAGCCCATCGGTGACCTGTTGGCGCTGGAGTGGCGCGACCTTGGCCCCGAAGGGATCTATTTCGCCCGCGGCAAGGTCGAGAAGATCACGGCATCGAAGGTCACCGTCGAATGGACCCCGAAGCTGCGCGACGTGGAGCGGCGGCTCAAGGATCTGCGCAAGGAGCGGCGAGCGTTCGGCAGCATGGTTTTCGTGCGCCAGGACCGCGAAGGCCCTGACGGACAAGGAGGCCAGAGATGGCATGCGCGCCGCTTCGGCCATGGGCCAGCACTCGACAGAGTCGCAGACCGCCACCTACGTGCGGCGACGCAGCGGTCGGAAAACGGGGGCGACGAAGTGAGCGCCGTTAGAAGATCGCGCCCAGGTTAGAAACCCTACATCGCGCTCAACAATCGTTTTCATTGGTCGGGGTGAGATGATTCGAACATCCGACCCACTGCTCCCAAAGCAGTTGCGCTACCAGGCTGCGCTACACCCCGACTAGGCGGCATTGTAGCTTTGAGCCTTCGGGATGGCACATCATTGCGTCAGCTGACTCCAAGCCTTCTCCAAACGCTTGACACTCACGGGTTGTGGCGTACGCAGTTCCTGTGCGAACAGGCTCACGCGCAACTCCTCCAGCAGCCAGCGAAACTCCTGCAGCCGCGCATCGGTTACGCCTTTGCGTTCGATGAACGTTCGCAGAAAGCGCTGTTCCAGCGGCCTTAGGTCCGCCAGCCTTGCGGCGTCGCGTGCGGGATCAGGTCGCCATTTGTCCAGCCGCATGACGATGGCCTTGAGATAGCGCGGCAGATGAGCCAGCTGGATCCACGGCGTGTCGCTCAGAAATCGCTTGGACACCAGCCGTGCAAGCTGCGCATGGATGTCGTCGGCCACTTCCTTGGAGGGGCGGGCGTCCTTAAGCTTGCGAGCAGCGGCGGCGTATTCAGTGAGCACCGCGAGCGCGCTGCGCGCAATCTCATTGGCAATTAAGGTAAGGCGACCGCGTCCTTTATCGATGCGGCACCGGAAGCTCGCCGCATCCAGGGGCAGAGGATCGGCCAGGAATGCCCGGTCCATTGCGAGATCCACGATCTGCTGCCGAAGTTCGTCCGCCATGCCGAGAGGCATGAACAGTACCGCCATCTTCTGAAGGTCTGGGATGTTCTTCTCGAGGTACTTGAGCGCATCGCGGATCTGGAGAGCCACCAGGCGTCGTAGGCCCGCACGGTGCTTGGCGGCCGCGACATCCGGCTCGTCGAAGACTTCGATGGTCACGTGCGTGGCCTGGTCGATTAGCGCGGGAAAGCCCACGAGCGTTTGGCCGCCCCGGCGGATCTCCATGAGTTCGGGGAGTTCGCCGAAGGTCCAGTCGGTGTAGGTCAGCGCGTTTGACGCATTCTCCCCTTGCCCTTGTTTGTCAGCGAGCACAGGCCCCAGGTTCGCGGATGTCTCGCCCCTGCGCCCGCTTTGGGCTGCGCGCGCGCTCGCACCAGCGGACGGAGAGGGAGCCGCGAGCTTCAGTCCTGCCAACGCCTGGAACGCCGAGCGCGCCAGGCTACCCAGTTCGGCCTTGAGTGCGGCAATGTTGCGCCCCATGCCGAGCTGCCGGCCGTGATCATCCACCACTCTAAAGTTCATGAAGAGATGGGGCGGCACCTGCTCCAGCTTGAAATCGTTGCGCTTGATATCGAGCTGCGTGCGCTCTCGAATGGTCTTCAACAGTGCGTCGACCAGGCTACCAGCCCCGAACGCCTGTGAGTCGTTCACGCTAACCACGAAGCTTTCGGCAAACTCCGCCAGCGGCATCAAACGCGCGCGCGGCTTCTGGTGCAGGCTCTTCACGAGCGCCAGCACCCTGTCCTTCAGCATGCCCGGCACGAGCCACTCGCAGCGCTCCTCGCTCACCTGGTTGAGCGCGTAGATAGGCACGGTGACAGTGACGCCATCCCTCGGATCACCGGGTTCATGCAGGTATGCGGCGCTACAGTCCACTCCGCCGAGTCGCAAGGTCTTCGGAAAGGCCGCGGTGGTAACGCCCGCCGCCTCATGGCGCATCAACTCGTCGCGGGTGAGGTGCAGCAGCCGCGGCTGCCGTTTGCTCTCTTCGCGGTACCAGCGCTCGAAGGACGCTCCGCTGGCCACATCGGCGGGAACCTGCGCGTCGTAGAAGGCGTAGATCAGGTCGTCGTCGACCAACACGTCCTGGCGCCGGGACTTGTGCTCGAGTTCCTGCACTTGGGCGATGAGCTTGCGGTTGGCTGCGAGGAAGGGCAGCTTCGTCTCCCACTCCTGCGCCACCAAAGCCTCGCGGATGAAGATGTCGCGAGCACCGGCGGGGTCGACCTTCGCATAGTTCACGCGCCGGTTGCTGTAGACCACGATGCCGTACAGCGTGGCCCGCTCCAGCGCGATGACTTCCGCCGCCTTCTTTTCCCAATGCGGATCGAGCAGCTGCGTCTTGAGCAGGTGCCCTGCGATGCCGGGAATCCATTGCGGCTCAATGGCCGCGATGCCCCGTGCGTACAGCCGGGTGGTTTCCACCAGCTCGGCCGCCATGATCCAGCGACCGGGCTTCTTCGACAGGTTCGCGCCCGGGTGGCGATGGAAACGTATGCCGCGCGCGCCGTGATACCAGTCATCCTCGTCGCTCTTCAGACCCACGTTGCCAAGCAGGCCCGCCAGCAACGACAGATGAACCTGGTCGTAGGTGGCCGGCGTAGCGTTGAGCCGCCAGCCATGCTCGGCCACCACGGTGTGCAGCTGCGAATGGATATCGCGCCATTCGCGCACCCGGCGCGGCGAGATGAAATGGTCACGCAGCAGTTGCTCCTGTTTGCGATGCGAAAGCTTGTGCTCGCCGGTGCCACCCCGTGCCTCTTCCAGCCACTTCCAAAGCTTGAGGTCGCCCATGAACTCAGACTTGTCGTCATCGAACTTGCGATGCGCCTGATCGGCCGCCTGTTGCTGCTCGATCGGCCTGTCGCGCACGTCCTGCACGCTCATCGAGGCAGCGATCACCAGAACCTCCGTCAGGGCGTCGCGCTGCCTCGCCTCAAGGATCATGCGGCCCACGCGGGGGTCGAGCGGCAGGCGGGCCAGTTCCTCACCGACGCGTGTGAGTTCGTTGCGTTCGTCCACCGCGCCCAGTTCCGCGAGCAGCTGGTAGCCGTCGGCGACGGCTCGGCGCGGCGGCGGCTCCAGGAACGGAAACTCTTCCACCAAGCCCAGGCCCAGCGATTTCATGCGCAGGATCACGCCCGCCAGCGAGGACCGCATGATTTCCGGGTCGGTGAAGCGGGGCCGGCCAGCGAAGTCCTTCTCGTCGTATAGGCGGATGCAGATGCCGTTGGACACGCGGCCGCAGCGCCCCGCCCGCTGATTGGCCGCGGCTTGGCTCACCGGCTCGATCTGCAGTTGCTCGACCTTGTTGCGGTAGCTGTAGCGCTTGACGCGCGCCGTGCCCGCGTCCACCACATAGCGGATGCCGGGCACGGTGAGCGAGGTCTCCGCCACATTCGTGGCCAGCACGATGCGACGCGCGCCATGCGGCTCGAAGACGCGATCCTGCTCCTGCTGACTGAGCCGCGCGAACAGTGGCAGCACCTCGACGCCCGGGGGGTGGTGCTTGCGCAGGTGCTCGGCCGCGTCGCGAATCTCGCGCTCGCCGGGCAGGAACACGAGAGCATCGCCCGTCCCTTCCCGCCAGAGTTCATCAATGGCGTCGCCGATGGCCTCGTTCACGCCGTACTCGCGCGTGTCTTCGAAAGGACGCCAGCGCTGCTCCACCGGGTACAGGCGGCCCGACACCTGGATCACCGGCGCGGGCCCGAGACGGGAGGCGAAATGCTGGGCGAAGCGCTCGGCGTCGATGGTGGCCGAGGTCACGACCACCTTCAAATCGGGCCGACGCGGCAGCAACTGCCGCAAATAGCCCAGCAGAAAGTCGATGTTGAGGCTGCGCTCGTGCGCCTCGTCGATGATGAGCGTGTCGTAGGCTGAGAGAAGCGGGTCACCCTGGGTTTCCGCGAGCAAGATGCCATCGGTCATCAGCTTGACGCTGGCGCCCGCGGCCAAGCGGTCCTGAAAGCGAACCTTGTAGCCCACCACCTCGCCCAGCGGCGTCTGCAACTCCTGCGCGATGCGCTTGGCCACGCTGGACGCAGCGATCCGCCGGGGCTGCGTATGCCCGATGAGCCCGGCACCGCCCGCACCCCGGCCGCGCCCCATGGCCAGCGCGATCTTGGGCAACTGGGTGGTCTTGCCAGAGCCCGTCTCGCCCGAGACGATCACCACCTGATGGTCGGCTATCGCGCGCGTGATTTCGTCGCGACGCGACGACACCGGCAGCGATTCAGGAAAATTGATCGGCGGAACGGGGTTCGCCACGGGCGGTGGCCTGCCGCGAGGGGAAGAGGACATCGGGCCTTCGTGCAAAATCGTCGATTATTTCAGTCGACGCGATGAGCCTGGTTTTTCCGCATACCTTCGTCCCGTGGTTCCGATCGGTTGCGCCCTACATCCACGCCCACCGCGGCAAGACCTTCGTGGTCGCCATCGCCGGCGAGCTCATCGCTGCCGGCAAGCTAAATGCCTTCGTGCAGGATCTGGCGCTCATCCATGCCATGGGGATCAAGGTCGTGCTTGTGCACGGCTTTCGCCCCCAGGTGGAAGAGCAACTTCGGGCCAAAGGCCAGGCTTCCCGCTTCAGCCATGGCATGCGAATCACCGATGCCGTTGCGCTCGACTGCGCACAGGAGGCGGCCGGGCAACTCCGATATGAAATCGAGGCCGCGTTCTCCCAGGGTCTTCCCAACACGCCCATGGCCGGAAGCCAGATCCGCATCGTGTCGGGAAACTTCATCACCGCACGGCCAGTGGGAATCGTCGATGGCGTGGACTTCGAACACACCGGCCTCGTGCGCAAAATCGACGCCACCGGCATCCGCCGCGCTGTCGACGACGGCGCCTTGGTGATGCTCTCGCCCTTCGGCTTTTCGCCCACTGGCGAAGCCTTCAATCTCAGCATGGAAGACGTGGCCGCTAGTACCGCGATCGCGTTGCAAGCAGACAAGCTCATCTACGTGACCGAAGTCAGGGGTATCCCGCTGGACGCGAACGATCCTTCCAGCGACATCGATGCCGAACTGGCGCTGGCCGATGCAGGGAAGCTGCTTGCCGCCCTGCCGAACCCGACACAGCCGACCGACACCGCGTTCTACCTGCAGCATGCCGTCAAGGCTTGCAAAAACGGCGTGGACCGGGTGCACATCATCCCGTTTTCGGTGGACGGCTCGATCCTCATGGAATCGTTTACCCACGATGGAGTGGGCACCATGATCGTCGACGAAAAGCTGGAAAGTCTGCGCGAAGCCACGCCCGACGACGTGGGCGGCGTGCTGGCCCTAATCGAGCCGTTCGAGAAGGACGGCACCCTCGTCAAGCGAGACCGCACGGAGATCGAGCGCGACATCGACCACTACACGGTGATCGAGCACGACGGCATCATCTTCGGATGCGCGGCGCTGTATCCCTACCCGGAGGCGCGCACCGGCGAGATGGCGGCGCTCACCGTATCGCCCCAGGTCCAGAGCCAAGGTGACGGCGAGCGCATGCTCAAACGCATCGAGCAGCGCGCCAAGGCGCACGGGCTGGACAGTATCTTCGTGCTCACGACGCGAACCATGCACTGGTTCATGAAGCGGGGTTTCCAGCCGGTGGATGCCGACTGGCTGCCCGAAGCGCGCAAGCGCAAGTACAACTGGGACAGGCGCTCGCAGGTCCTCGTCAAGAAACTCGCCTAAGGCGAAAGGAGTTGTCAATGGCTCGCACCGTTCAATGCGTGTATCTCAAGAAGGAGGCCGAAGGTCTGGATTTCGCTCCGTACCCCGGCGAACTGGGCAAGCGCATCTACAACCAAGTCAGCAAGGAAGCCTGGCAACTGTGGATGAAGCACCAGACCATGCTGGTCAATGAAAACCGGCTGAATCTGGCCGACCAGCGGGCACGCCAATACCTCGCCCGACAGATGGAGCGATTCTTTTTCGGCGAAGGGGCCGATCAGCCGGCGGGGTATGTGCCGCCGAACGGCGCTTGAAGTATTTCTTCCTGCGATTTCCCGGCCGGCAAGGTCGCACCTCATCATTTCTCTCCGATGCTCGGGCGATTTCCTTAGAATCCGGCCGCCACCCATTTCGGCAAGGCAACGCAAAAGGGAATCGACATGGCGACTCTGCAAGATTTGCTGGACCGCAAGGCGGCGCTGGAAAAGGAAATCGAGGTCACGCGCAGACACGAAAGGGCCGAGGCCATATCGAAGGTCAAGTCGCTGATGGCCGAATATGGCCTCAGCATGGCAGACCTCAGCGCCAGGGCACCGTCGAAAGCATCCGCCGGAAAAGGCGGCAAGGTGGCGGCGAAGTACCGCAATACCGCCACCGGCGATACGTGGAGCGGGCGCGGCCTGCAGCCCAAGTGGCTTAAGGCCGCACTGGCCGCCGGCCGCAAGATCGACGAATTTGCCGTCAAGTAGGCCCGGTCTCGCCTCCCATGAAAAGCCGCCCCTCTGGGCGGCCTTTTCGTTGCTGCGGGAATATTCCACACGTCAGGAAAGATCAACCGTCTTGCCCCTACTCGCGGGGTTGCTAGTGTCGTGAGTTGGAAATGGATTGAATGTTCAGTCATCGCCCGATGGTCATCCACAGGGACGACGACAAGGCGGGCGATGAGAGGAAGACCGAAGGCGGAGTTGGTGTTGAGCGACTCCGAGCGTGAACAGTTGCTGGCGCTGACGCTGCGGCGCAAGACGGCCCAGGCGGTGGCGCTGCGAGCGCGCATCGTACTCGCGTGTGCCGAGCGCAACGACAACCAGGTGGTGGCCGCACATCAGCGCGTGAGCGCGCAGACGCTGTCGAAGTGGCGCGCGCGCTTCGTCAAGCATCGCCTGGATGGACTGCTCGATGCGCCGCGTACGGGTGTACCTCGCAGCATCGACGACGTACGCGTCGATGCGGTGGTTGCCAAGACGTTGGAGTCGCTGCCCAAGGGTGCAATTCACTGGAGCACGCGCACGATGGCACGGGAGATGGGCATGACGCAAACGGCCATCAGCCGCATCTGGCGTGCCTTCGGGCTGCAGCCGCACCGGCAGGAGACCTTCAAGCTGTCCAGCGATCCGATGTTTGTGGACAAGGTGCGCGACATCGTCGGGCTGTACCTGGATCCGCGCCTGAAGGCCATCGTGCTGTGCGTGGATGAGAAGACCCAGATCCAGGTGCTGGACCGCACGCAACCGATCCTGCCGCTGGCCCCGGGCATTCCAGAGCGGCGCACGCACGACTACATGCGTCGCGGCACGACGACGTTGTTTGCCGCGCTGGACATCGCCACCGGCGAGGTGATTGGTGAACTGCACCGGCGCCATCGCAGCACCGAGTTCCTCCAGTTCCTGCGCACCATCGACGCCAACGTGCCCAGCGAACTCGATGTCCATCTGGTCACGGACAACTACGGCACGCACAAAATGGCCTCGATCAAGTCTTGGCTGGCGCGCCACCCGCGCTTCCATGCGCACTTCACGCCCACCTCGGCCTCGTGGCTGAACCAGGTGGAGCGCTGGTTCGCCACGTTGACAGAAAAGTACATCCGCCGCGGCACCCACCGTTCGACCCGACAGCTTGAGCAGGCGATTCGCCAGTACCTCGACATCCACAACGCCAGCCCCAAACCGTTCGTGTGGTCCAAATCCGCAGATGAGATCCTCGCAAGCATCGAAAGATTTGTTCACGGCACCTCGGCTCCTTCACCCCGAGGTCAAGGGAGAGACGAATGAAGAAGAAGGCCAACTTTGCTGACGCATTCCTGGCCGTCGCCATGCTGGCCGGCTGCGCATCTGTTGCCCGAGCCATTGACTGGCAAGCCGCCTTCTACGGTGAAGCCACCGACGCAACCATTCAGTACGAACTGCGTAGCAGCACCCCGGCGTCAACCCCGCCCGTCCTCACCCAACTCGCCGGCCCGGCCATCACCTCAGGCTGTCGCAGAACCCACACGCCAACATCAAGTATTCTCCGCCCAACGACAAATGAGCAGGGGTGGGGGGAATGCTGGGAGAAACCAGAGCCGGGCAGCTGGGGGCGTGTGCGCTGCTGGCGATGCTGACAGCGTGTGGAGGTGGCAGCGGCGGCGCCCCGGAACCACGTACCGCGGCACCAGCCATGGTCGGTGCCACTGAAGTCCTGCATGTCGTGCATACCGGCCAATCGAACGCCGCCGGCGACGACGCCTACCCGGTCGTCTCGCCGACGCCGACAGCCTACGGCAACCTGCAATTCGCACGTGGCATGTTCACCTGGACGGGCCCGCACCCCGAGTTGCGGGCGGCCTCGGACTTCGCCTTCGTCGGCTTGCACAGTGTCGACCTGAACAACGGCAACGGCGAGCTGATCGCCAACGGTCTGGCCGACCAGTACACGGCGACAACCGGCACGCCGGCCAGCATCCTGTTCAGCTTCGCTGGCCAGGGGTCGAAGCGCCTGCGCGAAATCTCCATCCAGGACGAAGCGGCCGATCCCCGGGCGCTGAACCGCACCGAGGGCGGCTATTACCGCACGATGGTCGACGATGTGCGTCGCGCCAAGGCCCAGGCCGAGCGCATCGGTGCGACGTACAGCGTACTGGCGGCCACGATCATGCAGGGCGAGAAGAACAACGACCAAACGGTCAGCGACTGGATTGACCCGATGCCGCTGGACACGTTCACCGCGGTCTATGCTCAGGACCTGATCGACCTGAAGGACGCTTTCAACGTCGACGTCCAGAAGATCACCGGGCAGACGCGTCGCGTGCCGCTGTACACCTACCAGACGTGCATCGCGATCAGCGGTCAGGCGCAGCTGCTCGCGGCGACCCTGGACCCCGAGATTGTGCTGGTGTCGCCCAGCTACTACATGGCGCCGGCATCGACGGTGACCTGGTTTCGTGACCAACCCGGCAGCTACCTGCATTTGACAGGCGATAGCCAGCGGTGGCTCGGCAACCAGTTCGCCAAGGTAATCAAGCGTGTGCAGGAAGGCGAGCGGTGGCAGACGCTTCGCCCGCTGCAGGCTCAGGCCAGCAGCGACCGGCTGATGGTCACCGTGCGCTTTCACGTGCCGCGCCCGCCTCTTGTGCTCGACACCGAATGGCTGGCGGCCGCGCCGGGCGCCGGGTTTCGGATCGCTGGCGTGGACGTCACGCACGCAGAGGTCGACGGCGACGCCGTTCGACTCGCGCTGTCGGCGCCGCTGCCCGCGCGCGCGACGCTGGAATACGCCCACTACATGACCGAGCAGGTGCTGCCCTGGGGCAACCTGCGCGACTCCGACCCCGAGCGCAGCATCCACACGTTCGCGTACGGGCCGCATGCCGGCCAGCCTTACCCGCTGTGGAATTGGGCGGTCGCCTTCCAAGCGTTCCCAATCGACTGAGCTACTTCACACGGTGCCCCGCTACCGGAGAGCGGCGTGGGGCTTGCGTCGGCTGGGAGGTGGATCATGCGGTTCCGATCTGTCTAGGCGGTCCGTGCGAGGATCTCATCTCCAATCTGCGCTGTATGACCGTCGAGAAGCACCGCAGGAAGACGCGAGGACGTGCGCTTGTGCGAGGCTGGGCCGCGCCAGACTTGGTTTCGCCAAGCTCGCTAAGCTCTCTGATAGGCAGATCGAGCGGAAGATCCGCGAGATTGCGCAAGACTCCAAGAACGTCATCCGACTGGCCGCGCCAAGGAGCGCATGCGGCAGCGAAGACCGTGCATGCTGTGTACGAGTGCCTACGGAAAGGGAACATTTGACAGCCGCCAGAGCGGCCTCAAAGGGTTCGATGGAGTGCCGCATGGAGCGGTACTGCCAAGGCTTCAATCTGGCCGTCGTGGTCGCGCTTGCCGACGAGCAACCTGGCGCGATCGTCGTCACCGTTATGGAGAATGACTAGAAAGGAGGGCCACATGTACCACTACACGGAAAGCGGACTAGAGAATGTGTGGCTGGCGAACGGCTACATCGAGCACGACACGCCTTACGGCAAGGGGTTCTCGATTGTTGACGCCGATGGCCTGCACCGCGCTCTGGCGCTTCAGATTACGGACAAGCAGGGGCGCATCACTGGGAAGGAACTGCGGTTCCTGCGCACGATGCTCGGCTATCGCAGGCTGGTCTTGCAAAGATGCTCGCCGTCACGGAGCAGGCCGTAAGCCTATGGGAACGAACCGGAAGGTCCCCAAACAGAGTGACGCATTTGTGCGCTTTCTTGTGCTCGGGAAGCTCGACGGGGACAAGCCAATCGGCGAGTTGATCGATCGCATTTTCACTGTGGAACGCATCGTCCATCAGCGCATCGTTGCCCGCGAAACGTCGCGGAAGCGCTGGACCGCTAAGTTCACGAACGACGAGCCAGAGGCCCAGCCGGCCTAGGTACGCCACCGCCCCTCACCCGAAGCCCGCCCACTGAGCGTCCGCTCCGTGCAGCCCCTTTTCCTTGGTGCATGCGTCGGCCGGCTGCCTACCCCCAATTCAACACACCGCTGGAATCGCCGGCGCGAATTCGGGCTCCTAGGAGGCTGTCGGGCTTTCCAGTCTTCCAGGCGGTGACGGCGTCCTTGACAA
>CBFHAS010000136.1:0-10909 GCA_965653625.1 uncultured Burkholderiaceae bacterium
AGCAGCACCGAGGCGTGCAGCGTCCTCTTCAGCGCCCCGTCCACATAGTGACGCCTGTCGATCTCCACCGGGGGAAACAGGCCGGGCTGACCAAAGGGCGCGGAGTCGCCACTGTCAAGGTCGGTGGCCACCAGCACCAGCTTGCTGCTGAGCCGGCGGAAATCGTTGGTGCGACCAGGCGCCGAGAACTGCTGGCGAACTGCTGCACGCGCTGGTGCCGCGCGTCGCGCAGATCGTCATGAACACCAGCTTCCGCATGTTCCCCGACAGCGCCGCTGCCAAGGGCGACAAATCCGGCAAGCCGACCTTGTCGCCGGAGGCCGTCGCCATGCAGCAGATGACGCGCGGGATCCATTTCTGACCGGCCTGAGCAGCGCGGAGATGGCCCGCGGGGCTCGATGCCCCGGGCGCCTTCAACCCCCGCTGCTTGCCTTCGCCGAACGTGCCTTCCTCCCGGCTGAAGCCGGTTGGCATGCAAAGAGTGGGCACGCGCTTGGGAGACAATTCGCGGGATGTATGCATTGTTTGAAGAAGGCGGCAAGTTCCTCGCCGGGCGCGTGATGGCCGAGGCCGACAGCTCCATGCAGGTGGAGTTGGACTCGGGCAAGCGCGTCAAGGTGAAGGCCGCCCACGTGCTGCTCCGGTTCGACAAGCCTTCGCCTGCGGAATTGGTGAGCGCCGCGCAGGCACTCGCCGGGGACATCGACCTCGACCTCGCCTGGGAATTCGCGCCGGAGCACGAGTTCGGCTTCGCGGACCTGGCGCGCGAATATTTCAACGCCAGCGCCGGCCCCACGCACCAGGCGGCCGCCCTGTTCCGGCTGTTCGAGGCGCCACACTACTTCCGCCGGCTCGGCAAGGGTCAGTTCAAGAAGGCGCCTGAAGAGACGGTCAAAGCGGCGCTGCTGGGCATAGAGCGCAAGAAACAGATCGCCGCGCAGATTGACGCCTGGGCCGAGGAATTGGTGGAAGGCCGCTGCCCAGCGTCCATACGCGAGCAGCTCTACCGCATCCTCTTCAAGCCCGACAAGAACGCGCCGGAGTACAAGGCGGTGGTCGAGGCGGCCCAACGCTCCCAGCGCGCGCCACTCGATCTGCTGACCTCGGCGGGCGCCATTGATTCGCCCTACCAGTTTCACTGTAAGCGCTTTCTATTCGAGAACTTCCCGCGTGCAACTGGCTTTCCGGCGCTCACCGCGCCGGCCGTCAAGGAGGCACTGCCGCTGGCACCGGCGGCAGCCTTCTCCATCGACGACTCAGCCACGACCGAGATCGACGATGCGCTGTCAGTCCAGGGGCTGGGGACCGGCACGGTGGTGTACGGCATCCATATCGCCGCGCCGGGCCTGGCCATCGCGCCCAACAGCGACATCGACCGCGTCGCGCGCGAACGCCTGTCCACGGTCTACATGCCGGGGCACAAGATCACCATGCTGCCCGACGAGGTGGTGCAGGCCTACACACTGACCGAGGGCAACGAGTGCCCGGCCGTGTCGCTGTACGCCACCATCGACGAAGCCACCCTGGAGATCCGGGGCACCGAAACGAAGCTGGAGCGAGTGCCCATCGCGGCCAACCTGCGCCACGACCAGCTCGACAGCGTGATCACCGAGGCCTCGCTCACCGGCGCGGCACCGGCGCCCTACCCTTTCGCCGCCGAGCTCGCCTTCGCGTTCCGTCTGGCGCAGCGCCTGAAGGCCCAACGCGAAACGGTGCGCGGCAAGCCCGAAATCTTCAACCGCCCGGACTACACCTTCCGCCTCGAAGGGCATGACGGGGGCGAGCCGTGCGGCGACGAGCGCGTGGCCATCCGTACGCGACAGCGCGGCGCACCGCTCGATCTCATCGTGGCCGAGGCCATGATCCTGGCCAACAGCACCTGGGGTGCCTGGCTCGATCAGTACGGTGTGCCGGGCATCTATCGCAGCCAAGCCAGCCTCGCTCCCGGCGTGAAAGTGCGCATGGGCGTCAAGCCCGCCCCGCATGCCGGCATGGGCGTCGCGCAATACACCTGGGCCACGTCGCCGCTGCGCCGCTACGTGGACCTGCTCAATCAGTGGCAGATCATTGCCTGCGCACGCCACGGCCGCACGGCCGCACTCGCCGCGCCGTTCAAGCCGAAGGACGCGGCGCTGTTTTCCGTCATCTCGGCCTTCGACACCGCCTACACCGCCTATAACGGCTTCCAGGCCGCCATCGAACGCCACTGGACGCTGAAGTTCCTGTCGCAAAACGACGTGCACGAGCTTGACGCCGCCGTCCTCAAGGAAGGCTTGGTACGGGCGGACACGCTGCCACTGGTGTTCCGCGCCCTGGGCGCGGAAGGTCTGCCTCGCGGTGCACGGATTCGTGTGCGTATTACCGGCTGCGACCTGCTCACGCTCGATCTGCATGCCAGCCTGGCGGCGCGGCTGGACGACCCCGGCACGCCGGCGGACGACGCCCGGGTCGACGAGACCGACATCGAGGAAGCCGCGGAAGGCGCCGGCCCGCTCACGCTGGCCATCGACGTGCAGGATAGCAGCCCCGAAGCCGGGGCTGTCGTGCCCGCCGTCACGCCCTGAGGACCATGAGCGCGCCGATGCGACGCCAAGTCCAACGCTCTGCCACGCTGCACATCGCCCTCGGCGTGTCGGCGGCGGTCCACGCGGCACTGCTGTTCGTGCGGATTGTGAATCCGGATGCCTTCGAACGCGTGTTCGAAGACACGCCGCTGGAGGTGATCCTCGTCAACACGCGCTCCAAGGAGATGCCGGTCAAGGCACAGGCGATTGCCCAGGCACAGCTGGCCGGCGGGGGCGAGGCAGAGCAAGGGCGCGCCACGTCGCCGTTGCCGCGCTCGGCAGAGGTGGAGTTCGGCGATGCACTCGATGACTCCAACCGTCAGATCGAACAGCTCCAGGAATCGCAGCAGGAATGGCTCGCCCAACTGCGCCGCGAACTGGCCCAGCTGCCGGTGCCCGATCCGCGGCGCGAGCCCACCACCCAGAAGGAGCGCCAGCAGCAGCAGGAAGAGCGCCGCCGCCGCGTGCAGCTTCTGGCCGAGATCGAGAGGCGGATCCGCGAAGAGAACGCCCGGCCGAAGAAGCGCTACATCAGCCCGGCTACTCAGGAAGCGGCCTACGCGCTCTACTACGACGCGCTGCGCCGCAGGGTGGAGGAGCGGGGCACGCGGAACTTCCCCGAGTACCGCGGCAAGCGCCTGTACGGCGAGCTGATGATGGCAATCACCGTTGATGCAGCCGGCCGCGTGGTCGACACGGAAGTGGTGCAGTCCTCCAAGAGCAACCTTTTGGACCGGCGCGCCGTGGCCATCGTCAAGGCCGCGGCGCCTTTCGGCAACTTCACCAATGCGATGCGCAAGGAAGCAGACCAGCTTGTCATCACGTCCCGCTTCCGCTTCCACGGTGAAGGACTTGAAACCACGCTCACGGCCAATCCCTCGCAGCACTGATCGCATGGATCGCTACGTCGTCTGCGGCAACCCGGTCGAGCACAGCCAGTCGCCGTTCATCCACACCCTGTTCGCGCAGGCCACCGCGCAGCAGATGAGCTACGACAGGCTGTGGTGCCCGATGGACGGATTCGCAGACGCGGTGCACCGCTTCGCCGCTGAGGGCGGGCGCGGCTGCAACGTCACCGTGCCTTTCAAATTCGAGGCCTTCCAGCTCGCGCCGCGGCACAGCGACCGCGCCACGTTGGCACAGGCCGCCAACGTGCTTCGCTTCGACACCGAAGGCTGGTGGGCCGACAACACAGATGGTGCCGGCCTGGTGCGCGACATCGAGATCAATGCAGGTCGCCCGTTAGCCGCGCAGCACGTGCTGATGGTGGGCGCGGGCGGTGCTGCTGCGGGCGCGCTCGGTCCGCTGCTCGGTGCGCGGCCGGCGCAGCTGACCGTGGCGAATCGCACGCCGGACAAGGCCGAGGCACTCGTTGAGCGGCACCAGACTTTGGCGCGCACCCTTGGAGTAGCGTTGCGCTCCACGTCGCTGCAGGACGTGGGCATCGGCTACGGCGTGGTCATCAACGCCAGCGCCAGCAGTCTCCAGGGCGACGCGGTACCGGTTGATGCGTCGGTGCTCCAGCCCGGCACCCTCGCGCTGGACATGATGTACGGCCCGGCCGCGCAGGGATTCCTGACGTGGGCCGAACGCCACGGTGCCCAGCCCCGCGACGGCCTGGGCATGCTCGTCGAGCAAGCCGCCGAGGCCTTTTGGCAGTGGCGCGGCGTGCGGCCGGACACCGCGCCGGTGCTCGCGGCCGTGAGGCAGCGGCTGGCAGAGGCGGCGAAGTGAAGTTCTTCGCACAACTGTGGCGGCTCGGCGCGCTGGTCCTGGTGAGCGCACTGTCACTTCAGTTGTATTTCGTCGCCCGCGTCGCGATGATGAACTTTGTCGATCCCGGGTCCACCGCGTTCGAGCGCTCGGAGGCCTCGCGATTGCTGGTGGAAAAACACCACATTGCATGGAGCCAGCAATGGGTGAACTACGAACGGATCTCGCCGCAGCTCAAGCGAGCCGTGATCGCCTCGGAAGACTCGGGCTTCGCCGAACACAGCGGCGTCGAATGGGACGCGATCGAGAAGGCCTGGGAGCGCAACCAGAAGGCAGAGGAACGGGCCGCCCGGATCAACGATGGGCTGGCGCGGCGCGCCACGCGGCAGGCGCATCGGCGCAATGAATCGACCACCCTGAGGCCGGCGGTCCAGCGGGTGCCCCGCATCGTGGGCGGATCGACCATCACGCAGCAGTTGGCCAAGAACCTGTTTCTCGCCAGCGAACGCAGCTGGTCCCGCAAGGGACAGGAATTCGCGATCACTTTCATGCTGGAGACGCTGCTCGACAAGCGGCGCATCCTCGAGATCTATCTCAACCATGTCGAATGGGGCGAGGGCGTGTTCGGCGCCGAGGCGGCGGCGCGCCATTACTTCAGAACCAGCGCCGCGCAGCTGTCGCCTCATGCCGCGGCGCGTCTGGCGGTCATGCTGCCTGCGCCCAAGCGCTTCGAGAAGCGGCCCTATTCGGCTTACGTGGCCGGCCGCGCCGGCACAGTGATGGCCCGCATGGGCGCGGTGGAAATGCCTTGAGACCTGCCTGTGGCGGCTGCCTAGAATCGGCTGCATGCCTTCCGACCTGAGTGCCGAGATCGCTGCTGCCGCTGCCCGACTGGTGGTCGAGGAGGGCCTGGAGTACGGCCCGGCCAAGCGGCGCGCGGCGCGTACTGTCGCGCGGCACAGCGTGCGCCCGGTTGACCTGCCCAGCAATGACGAGGTTGAGGATGAGGTGCGCGCCTACCTGTCGCTGTTCCATGCCGAGACGCAGCCCTGCGAACTGGAGGCGCTGCGCCGCGTGGCGCTCGACTGGATGCAGCGCCTGACCCCATTCCGGCCTTACCTGACCGGCGCCGTGTGGCGCGGCACGGCCACGCGGCTCAACAGCTTGCATCTGCAGCTGTACTGCGATGACTCCAAATCGGCCGAACTGGCGCTCATCGACCTCGGTGTCGACTACCGCGTCGGCAGCATGCCGGGCCCGCGCGGCGACCCGGTCGACGTGCTGACCGTCGCGAGCCGCAGCGCGGCCTTGGGCGAGATGGTCACTGTGCACCTCGTGGTGCTCGACCATGACGATCTGCGCGGCGCCCTCAAGCCCGACGCCCGGGGCCGCACGCAACGCGGAGACCTCGCTGCGTTGCGTGCGCTGTTGCAGCCATGAAGCGGCGCAACCTGTTGGCGGTCGGCGTCGCGGGCGCGGCGGCCGCGGCTGGAATCGCATGGGCGCTGCGCAGGCAGGGCAACGCGCACGCGCAATCCGAAGCGTTGTGGCAAATGACATTTCCCGGGCCGGATGGCGGCACGCTGAGCATGTCCACGCTGCGCGGCCGACCGTTGTTGCTGAACTTCTGGGCGACTTGGTGCGCGCCGTGTGTCAAGGAAATGCCGCTGCTCGACGCGTTTCACCGCGAGCACCGTTCCGCTGGCTGGGAGGTGGTCGGACTCGCGGTCGACTCGCCGGCCCCGGTGCGCGAATTCCTTGGCCGGCTGCCCGTGGGCTTTTCTATCGGGCTGGCCGGCATGGAGGGCGCCACGCTGAGCCGCCATCTCGGCAACGAGGCGGGTGGCCTACCCTTCACCGTCGTATTCGAGCCATCCGGGCGCATCCACGCGAGCAAACTGGGGCCCGTATCGCCCGACGAGCTTGGCCGCTGGGCCGAAGAGTTTCGGGGCACCACGCCATCCGCTTGAACTTCGGCAATTCGCCTGTCAAGCGCTTTATTTGCTCGAATCAGCCAGCAACCGACCGTAAACCGCGTAAAGTTCGCCCGCTCTGGCGAGGAGCCCTGGTTGGGAGGGACGGCACGGCAGCTTGAGCCGCAACGCCCGAAAGCTGCCAGATGGCGGCATAACACGACAAAAGCCGGCAGTCACCGGGCTCCGCCGGTCGCTGAGACCGTCCGCGCGCCGCCGAGCTGGTGGGACGCGGTCCGCCGTCCACGACAACAACTGGTTTGGAGCTTTCATGGACCTTCGCAAGCTGAAGACGCTGATCGACCTCGTGTCCGAGTCCAACATCTCGGAGCTCGAGATCACCGAAGCCGATGGCAAGGTGCGAATCGTCAAGGCCGATGTAGCAGCCGCCGGGGCGCACCTGACCGCGCCGGCCTTATCCGCAGCCGGCACGACGCCGGTGAGCGCGTCACAGGCGGTGCCGGTGAGCAGCCCGCCCGCGGTGGCCGCGATACCCGCCGAGACACCGGCTGCGCCCGCCGGCCACGTGGTCAAGTCGCCCATGGTCGGCACGTTCTACCACTCGTCCAGCCCTGGCGGGAAGCCGTTCGTGGAAATCGGGTCGTCCATCAAGGAAGGGGAGCCGATTTGCATCATCGAAGCCATGAAGATCATGAACGAGATCGAGGCCGACAAGAGCGGGAAGGTGATCCAGATGCTGTGCGAGAACGGCCAGGCCGTGGAGTTCGGCCAGCCCCTGTTTGTGATCGAGTGAGCGGGACCGGATGATCAAGAAGATCCTCATCGCCAACCGAGGCGACAACGCCGCCTTCGTTGCGGCAGGGGGTGACTTCGCGCACACGAAGTCCGCCGCAGCCAAATCGCACCGCTCGCGCAGCGAGCGAGGCGATTGAGCCGAGACACCATGTTCAAGAAGATTCTCATCGCCAACCGAGGCGAAATCGCCCTTCGCATCCAGCGGGCGTGCCGGGAGCTGGGCATCAAGTCGGTCGTCGTCTATTCAGAGGCGGACCGCGACGCCAAGTACGTCAAGCTGGCCGACGAGGCCGTGTGCATCGGCCCGGCCCCCTCGGCGCAGAGTTACCTCAACATGCCGGCCATCATCTCCACTGCGGAGGTGACGGACGCCCAGGCCATCCATCCCGGCTATGGCTTCCTGTCCGAGAACGCCGATTTCGCCGAGCGGGTGGAGCGCAGCGGATTCACCTTCATCGGACCGACGCCAGAAGCAATCCGCACGATGGGCGACAAGGTGTCGGCCAAGCAAACAATGATCAAGGCCGGGGTGCCCTGCGTGCCCGGCTCTGAAGGCGAGCTTCCCGCCGACCCGAAGGAGATCATCAAGATCGCCCGCGCCATCGGCTACCCGGTGATCATCAAGGCGGCCGGTGGCGGCGGCGGGCGCGGCATGCGCGTCGTGCACACCGAAGCGGCGCTCATCCACGCCGTGCAGACCACGCGGTCCGAGGCAGGCGCGGCCTTCGGCAACCCAGCCGTCTACATGGAGAAGTTCCTGGAGAACCCGCGCCACGTGGAAATCCAGGTGCTCGCCGACCAGCACAAGAACGCCGTCTGGCTGGGCGAGCGAGACTGCTCCATGCAGCGCCGTCACCAGAAGATCATCGAGGAGGCACCCGCACCAGGCATCTCGCGCCGCGTCATCGAGCGAATCGGCGAGCGCTGTGCCATGGCCTGCAAGCGCATCGGCTACCGCGGCGCCGGCACCTTCGAGTTCCTGTACGAGAACGGCGAGTTTTACTTCATCGAGATGAATACCCGGGTGCAGGTCGAGCACCCCGTCACCGAACTGGTCACCGGCATCGACATCGTCCAGATGCAGATCCGCATCGCGGCAGGCGAGAAGCTGCCCTTCGCGCAGCGCCAGGTCCAGATGCGCGGTCATGCCATCGAGTGCCGCATCAACGCCGAGGATCCGTACAAGTTCACCCCATCACCGGGTCGCATCAGCATGTGGCATCCGCCGGGCGGGCCGGGCGTGCGGGTCGACTCGCATGCCTACACCAACTATTTCGTGCCGCCCCACTACGACTCGATGATCGGCAAGATCATCGTTCACGGCGACACGCGGGAGCAGGCCTTGGCGCGCATGCGGGTCGCGCTGTCCGAAACCGTGGTCGAGGGCATCCTCACCAACATCGCGCTGCACCGCGAGCTGATGGTTGACCCCAAGTTCGCCGAGGGCGGCACCAGCATCCACTACCTCGAAGGCTGGATGAACAAGCACAAGCGTTGACAATCGAGCCCATGGTCGAGCTGCTGCTCATCGCACCTCAGGAAAGCGTCGAGACGGTGTCCGACGCGCTCACGTTCGAGCTCGGCGCGCTGGCCGTCACGGTGGAAGACGCCGACGCCGGCAGCTCAGCCGAGAATGCGCTGTTCGGCGAGCCCGGGCTTCCCGCCCCGCGCGAGGGCTGGGACCGCTCCGTGCTACGCGCGCTGTTCCCGTCGGAATCCGAAGCCACCGAAGCCGCCACACTGCTGCTCGCACAGGACTGGGCCCTCGGCGTGCACCTGCAATCGCTATCGTCCGTGGCCGACCAGGACTGGGTGCGGCTGACCCAGTCGCAGTTCACGCCGGTGGAGATCACGCCTGACTTCTGGGTAGTGCCTAGCTGGCACGACACCCCAGCAGCAGCGCGCAAGACGATCCGGCTCGACCCTGGCTTGGCCTTCGGCACCGGCACCCACCCCACCACCCGCATGTGCCTTCGCTGGATCGCCCACGAAGCACCGCGGCGCGCGGAGCGCTGGTCGCGCGTGCTCGATTACGGCTGCGGCTCAGGCATCCTCGCCGTCGCTGCAGCGCTGCACGGCGCGCACGGCATCGACGCCGTCGACATCGACCCAGCCGCAGTGCAGGCTACGCGGGCCAACGCCGAGGCCAATGGCATTGCGCTCGCTGCAAACTTGCCCGATGCCGCGCAAGGGGTTTACCTTCTCGTGCTCGCCAACATCCTCGCCAGCCCGTTGAAATTGCTCGCCCCGCTGTTGGCGAGCCATGTTGCGGCCGGTGGGGATCTGGTGCTCTCCGGCATCCTCGAGCGCCAGGCTGACGAGTTGCAGGATGCCTACAAGCCCTGGTGCGCCCTGCGGGTGTCGGATCACGAGGACGGTTGGATCCTGATGACAGCCACGAAGGCTGGCGCATGAGACGTAGGCTGCAGCCCCTCGCGGACGCGCTTGGTGGCGCGCGGCGAAGGGACCGCAGCGGGAGGGTTCGTCTATGAGCATGGCCACGCGCTGCGTGGCATGCGGCACCATCTTCCGCGTCGTCCAGGACCAGCTGAAAGTTTCCGACGGGTGGGTGCGCTGCGGCCGCTGCGACGAGGTGTTCAATGCGCTGGAGGGCCTGTTCGACCTCGAGCGCGAGTCACCTCCGCCGTGGCAGCCCGGCCAGGCCCGGCCAGCGGCCCGCGGTCACAGCCATCAAAAGGCGGCGGCCGATCTGGAAGAGGAAGATCGCATCGCCTCGCGCTTCTTTCGCCCGGAGCAGGAAGACGTGGAGCGCACGCCGGCGGAAGCCGTGGCCGAGCGATTCCGGACTGACTTCGCAGACGCGCGCTTCGAAGAGGATGACGAGGAAGCCGCCATTGAGGAGGCCCCCACTTTCCTGCGCGAGGCACAGGCCGAAAAACACAAGCGCTCGCCGCGCGTGCGGCTCGGCTTCACGCTGGCCTCAGCCCTGCTGTCCTGCGTACTGCTCCTGCAAGCGGTACAGCATTTTCGGGACGGGTTGGCCGCACGCCTTCCGGTACTTAGGCCGTTGCTTGCCACCTGGTGCCGCTTCGCGGGCTGCATTGTCGACGCACCGCGGCGCATCGACGACATCACCGTAGAAGCCACCGCGCTGAGCCAAGCCGCACCCGGAACCAACACCTACAGGCTGTCCGTCACGCTCCGCAACCGCGGACAACTGCCAGTGAGCCTGCCTTCCATCGAACTCACGCTCAGCGATTCCACTGGCCAACTGGTAGCGCGGCGCGCGCTGGGCCCGGCCGCCTTCCGTGCCACCAGCACTGTCGTTCCCGCCGGCACTGACGTGCCGCTTCAAGTGCTGTTCACCACCGCCGGCCCGCGGGTCGCGGGCTACACCGTCGAGGTGTTCTATCCCTGACGGACGCGTCGACTTCCTCGTCCCTTGAACCCGGAGCCTCCATGCCGGCATTGATCTGCGGATCCCTCGCTTTCGACACCATCACTACCTTCCCGGGGCGCTTCGCGCAGCAAATTCTCCCGGAGCAGGTCCACATCCTGAACGTCTCGTTCCTGGTGCCGACACTTCGCCGCGAGTTCGGCGGCTGCGCCGGCAACATCGCCTACACGCTGGCGCAGCTGGGCGGCGAGCCGCTCGTGCTCGCGGCCGTGGGTGCGGACGGGCAGGACTACCTTGCGCGACTTCAGGCCTGGAACACAAGCACCCAGTACGTGCGTGTGGTGGAAGAGAGCTACACCGCGCAGGCCATCATCATCACCGACACCGACAACAACCAGATCACGGCTTTTCACCCGGGAGCCATGCAATCGGCGCACTTGACGCCGGTGCCGCGCCGTGCCGACATCGCGGTGGGCATCATTGCACCCGATGGCCGCGACGCCATGCTGCAACACGCGGCGCAGCTGGCCGAGGCGGGCGTTCCG
>CBFHAS010000137.1:0-10580 GCA_965653625.1 uncultured Burkholderiaceae bacterium
ACGGCTCGCATCAAGCGCCAGACGTTCTTTGCGATGCTGTTCTGAGTTTTCGTCTGCTGAGAGCCGGTGGCGTCATGGTTGTCGACGACTACTTGTGGGCCGAGAGCCTTCCCTATGGCGTGGATCCATTTCGTTGCCCCAAGCCGGCGATAGACGGTTTCACGAATATCTACGCCCGCATGATGCCCTGTCGGACTTGAGTGATACACGCGCTGGTAGTCCGGGCGCCGCAGCACGGCTTCGATCCAAGCGTAGCGCCCTTCGCCATCCTCGGAGCGGCGGAACTCCAGCGCCTGGGCTCCCTCCGGCAACTGCCACACCTGCTCCAAGGCGCACACCCGCGCCTCGTCATGTCGATCACCATCACTTCGACGAACGATACGCCACACCAGCGAGCTACCCCCGGCCGCCCAATCGCCACGCTCAGACCCTCCAGGCTCATTCCCTGTTGGAACGTCGCCTTGGGCTAAAGGCTCACAACCTAGTTGGACAAGACTGAGAGTTGACACGACTGCGCCAGCTGCGCCATACTCTCACCCTTCGCCGGGTAACGGACGTGGCTGGACGCCTCGTTATCGGACCCGGTTTCGCCCAAAGTGTCTGGGGCCGCTGTGGCTAGTGCGCCGCCGCCGACTCCGGATTACGGGACCAAGACTGATCGTGTGCGGCGGGTGTGCTGTGCATGGTGCAAGTTGGGGATGAGCAATGATTCAAATGCAGTCGCGACTGGGTGTCGCGGACAACACGGGTGCCAAGTTGGTCCAGTGCATCAAGGTGCTGGGTGGCTCCAAGCGTCGCTATGCTGGCGTCGGAGATGTGATCAAGGTCAGCGTCAAGGAGGCTGCGCCGCGCGGTCGCGTCAAAAAGGGTGAGATCTACAGCGCTGTGGTGGTTCGTACCGCGAAGGGTGTGCGCCGCCAGGATGGGTCGCTGATCAAGTTCGACGGAAACGCTGCCGTCCTGCTGAACGCCAAGCTTGAGCCTATTGGCACTCGCATCTTTGGTCCGGTCACTCGGGAGTTGCGCACCGAGCGCTTTATGAAGATCGTCTCGCTGGCGCCTGAGGTTCTCTGATTGTGGGTTGAAGGACAGGTCATGAACAAGATTCGCAAGGGTGACCAGGTCATCGTTTTAACCGGGCGCGACAAGGGCAAGCGGGGTGTTGTCGCTCGCCGCGTCGATGACGAGCGCCTCCTTGTCGAGGGCGTCAACGTCGTGAAGAAGCACGTCAAGCCCAATCCCATGAAGGGTGCGACTGGCGGCATCGTTGACAAGACTGTGCCCATTCACCAGTCGAACGTTGCCATTTTTAATCCCGCAACCGGAAAAGGTGATCGGGTCGGCGTCAAGTTCCTTGCCGACAGAACGAAGGTTCGGATCTTCCGCTCCAGTGGCGAAGAGATCAAGGCGTAAGAGGACACCATGGCACAACAGCAAGCCCCCCGTCTGCAGGCGCTCTACCGCGACAAGATCCTTCCTGAGCTCGTGCGGAGGTTCGCCTACAAGTCTGCTATGGAGGCGCCTCGACTAACCAAGATCACGCTGAACATGGGTGTGAGTGAGGCTGTGTCGGACAAGAAGGTCATGGACAATGCCGTGGCTGATCTCACGAAGATTGCCGGGCAGAAGCCGGTGGTGACCAAGTCGAAGAAAGCCATTGCTGGCTTCAAGATCCGCGAAGGCATGCCCATCGGAACCATGGTGACCCTGCGCGGCGTGCGCATGTACGAGTTCCTTGACCGCTTTGTGACCATTGCGCTGCCGCGGGTGCGCGACTTCCGTGGCATCTCGGGCCGCTCATTTGATGGTCGTGGCAACTACAACATCGGGGTCAAGGAGCAGATCATCTTCCCGGAGGTCGAGTACGACAAGGTCGATGTGCTGCGTGGCCTGAACATCAGCATCACGACTACTGCCAAGACGGACGACGAGTGCAAGGCGCTCCTTTCGGCCTTCAAATTCCCGTTCAAGAACTGAGGTGGCCCGTGGCTAAACTTTCCCTCATTCAGCGCGAGAAGAAGCGCGAGCAGCTGGTTGCCAAGTTCGCCAGAAAGCATGCTGAGTTGACCGCTATCGCTAGGGATGCGAAGAAGTCCGGCGAGGAGCGATACGCGGCGCGCCTGGAATTGCAGAAGTTGCCTAGGAACGCCTACCCAAGTCGCTTGCGCAACCGGTGTGAGATGACGGGTCGCCCGCGCGGCACGTTCCGTCAGTTCGGCCTTGCTCGCAACAAGATTCGCGAACTGGCGTTCAAAGGCGACATCCCGGGTGTTGTCAAGGCGAGTTGGTAATCGGTGCGACGAGCAGGAGATAACGAATGTGCATGAGTGATCCTATCGCTGACATGCTGACGCGCATCCGCAACGGGCAAATGGTTGAGAAGGCCAGCGTCACGATGCCCTCGTCCAAGCTGAAGGTGGCGATTGCGCAGGTTCTTAAGGACGAGGGCTACATCGAGGAGTTCGTCGTCGGTGGCGACGCTGGCAAGCCACAGCTCGAAGTGACGCTCAAGTACTACGCCGGCCGCCCGGTGATCGAGCATATCGAGCGGGTGAGTCGTCCCGGGCTTCGCATCTACAAGGGTTGTCACGACATCCCGTCCGTGATGAACGGACTAGGCGTGGCTATCGTCACCACGCCTAAAGGTGTGATGACCGACCGCAGGGCTCGTCAAACGGGCATCGGCGGCGAAGTGCTGTGCTACGTGGCGTAAGGGGGAAGAGCGAATGTCGCGCGTAGGAAAAATGCCGATCGCCCTGCCTCAGGGCGTGGACGTGTCGATCAATGCGGAACAAATTAGCGTCAAAGGTGTGCTGGGTACGCTGTCACGCCCAGTGCATTCCCTTGTGACGATTAAGAGCGACGGCGGCAAGCTGCTGTTCGCTGCCTCCCGTGCGGGCGCAGAAGCCGATGCGATGTCCGGCACCATGCGTGCACTGGTGGCAAACATGGTCAGCGGCGTGAGCCGGGGCTTCGAGAAGAAGCTTACCCTCGTCGGCGTGGGCTTTCGGGCTCAGGCTCAAGGGCAGAAGCTGAACCTGCAAGTTGGCTTCTCCCACCCGGTCGCCAAGGACATGCCTGCCGGCATCAAGGTTGAGACGCCAACTCAGACCGAGATTGTCATCAAAGGTGCCGACCGCCAAGTGGTGGGGCAGATTGCCGCCGAGGTGCGCGCGATACGCCCCCCTGAGCCTTACAAGGGCAAGGGCATCCGCTATGCGGACGAGAAGGTGACCCTCAAGGAAACTAAGAAGAAGTAAGGAGCGACGATCGTGTTGAACAAGAGAGATCAGCGTATTCGCCGTTCCCGCCAGACCCGGCTGCGTATCGCCACGCAGCGGTTGGCGCGCCTGACGGTGCATCGCACTAACCTACACATCTATGCCAGCGTGATTTCTGACGACGGTCAGCGCGTTCTCGTTAGTGCGTCCACCGTTGAGAAGGAAGTTAGGGAGCAACTAGGTGCGCCTGGCGGCGGTGGCAACGCCGCGGCCGCGGTTGTTATCGGCAGACGCATCGCCGAGAAGGCCCGCGCAGCGGGCATCGAGAAGGTGGCGTTCGATCGTGCGGGCTTTCGATACCACGGACGCGTCAGGGCGCTCGCCGATGCGGCCCGTGATGCTGGCCTCCATTTCTGACCTCGGCACGGCGACGACAAGGATTCGACAATGGCAAAGTTTCAACCTCGCGCCCAGACCGAAGGCAGCGATGACGGCCTGAAGGAAAAGATGATCGCGGTAAACCGCGTGACCAAGGTCGTCAAGGGCGGTCGCACGCTCAGCTTCGCGGCACTTACCGTCGTCGGGGATGGGGACGGGCGCATCGGCATGGGGAAGGGCAAGGCCAAGGAGGTGCCGGTCGCGGTGCAGAAGGCCATGGAAGCTGCTCGACGCAACATGGTGAAGGTGTCGCTGAAGAACGGCACCATTCACCATCGTGTGCTGGGCGAGCACGGTGCCTCAAGGGTCCTTATGGCGCCGGCCCGGCAAGGTGACGGAATCATCGCCGGCGGCCCTATGCGTGCAGTGTTCGAGGTAATGGGTGTGACCGACATCGTGGCCAAAAGTCATGGTTCGACCAACCCTTACAACATGGTGCGCGCCACGCTGAATGCATTGAAGGCGACCAGCACACCGGCTGAGATTGCTGCGAAGCGCGGCCTCACGGTCGAGCAGATCCTGGGCTGAGCTGGTCGGGATTCGGAGAGACGAACATGAGTGACAAGAAAACCGTCAAGGTCAAGTTGGTGCGAAGCGTGGCCGGCACCAAGGAGTCACACCGTGCGACAGTACGCGGCCTCGGTCTGCGCAAGCTGCAGAGCGAACGCGAGCTGGAAGACACCCCGGCGGTGCGGGGCATGATCAACAAGGTCTCGTACTTGGTGAAGGTGCTGTGAACATGGAACTCAACACCATCAAGCCGGCCGCGGGCGCCAAGAAGGCGCGTCGTCGTGTGGGACGTGGAATTGGCTCCGGCCTAGGCAAGACGGCGGGGCGTGGACACAAGGGGCAGAGGTCCCGTGCCGGTGGCTACCACAAGGTTGGTTTCGAAGGCGGTCAGATGCCATTGCAGCGCCGACTTCCGAAACGGGGTTTTAAGTCGGCATCGCTCAAGTTTAACGCCGACGTGACGCTGCGTGACCTTGATCGCCTGGGTGCTGACCAAGTAGATCTACTCACGCTCAAGCAAGCCGGCTTGGTGGGTGAGCTCACCAAGGTGGTCAAGGTAATCAAATCTGGCGAGCTGACCCGCAAGGTCACCCTGAAGGGCATAGCAGCAACCGCGGGCGCCAAGGCTGCGATTGAGGACGCTGGCGGCTCAGTGGCTTGAGCGTCGCGCATCCGGAGCATTTACGCAGTGGCAAACAACGCGAATCAGCTGGCCAGAAGCGGGAAGTTCGGCGACTTGCGTCGCCGCCTCGTCTTCCTACTGCTGGCGCTGGTGGTATATCGAATCGGTGCGCACGTTCCTGTGCCAGGGATTGACCCAGACGCGTTGCAGGAGCTGTTCAAGGGCCAGCAGGGCGGCATCCTAAACCTATTCAACATGTTCTCGGGTGGCGCGCTCTCACGCTTCACCGTGTTTGCGCTGGGCATCATGCCGTATATCTCGGCGTCGATCATCATGCAGCTGATGACCTACGTGGTGCCCACCTTGGAGCAGCTGAAGAAGGAAGGCGAGGCTGGGCGGCGCAAGATCACTCAGTACACGCGCTACGGGACGCTGGGTCTAGCGATTTTTCAGTCCCTGGGCATCGCGCTGGCGCTGGAGGGCTCCGCAGGATTGGTGATAGCGCCTGGCTTTGGCTTCCGGCTGACGGCGGTGGTGAGTCTGGTGGCTGGCACAATGTTTCTCATGTGGCTTGGCGAGCAGATCACTGAGCGTGGTTTGGGTAATGGCATTTCGATCCTGATCTTCGCAGGCATCGCTGCCGGACTGCCGAGCGCGATCGGTGGCCTGCTGGAACTCATTCGCACCGGAGCGATGAGCGTGTTCGTTGCGCTGTCCATCATGGTGATCGTGGCGCTGGTGACATTTTTCGTAGTGTTCGTTGAACGCGGGCAGCGGAAGATCCTTGTGAACTATGCCAAGCGGCAGGTCGGTAATAAGGTGTACGGCGGGCAGTCGTCGCACTTGCCGCTGAAGCTAAATATGTCTGGCGTCATCCCGCCCATCTTCGCATCGTCGATCATCTTGCTTCCGGCTACAGCGGTGGGCTGGTTTGCGACTGGCGAGGGGCTGCGCTGGCTTAAGGACTTAGCTGCAGCACTGTCTCCCGGGCAGCCGATCTACGTGTTTCTGTATGCCGCGGCAATCGTATTTTTCTGCTTTTTCTATACAGCACTCGTGTTCAACAGCCGCGAAACGGCGGACAACCTGAAGAAGAGCGGTGCCTTTATCCCGGGCATTCGGCCGGGCGAACAGACCGCCCGGCACATCGACCGGATTCTGTCCCGGTTGACGTTGGCAGGCGCCATCTACATCACGCTGGTGTGTTTGCTGCCTGAATTTCTCGTGCTCAAGTACAACGTGCCCTTTTACTTCGGTGGAACCTCACTGCTGATCATCGTGGTAGTTACGATGGACTTTTGGGCCCAGGTCCAAAGTTACGTGATGAGCCAGCAGTACGAGTCACTGCTGAAGAAGGCGAACTTCAAGGCAGGCTGACAACCAGTGCCCACGGCGAAACGACGACATGGCGAAAGACGATGTCATTCAGATGCAGGGCGAGATTCTCGAAAATCTTCCCAATGCGACGTTTCGCGTGAAGTTGGAGAACGGGCACATCGTGCTTGGCCACATTTCGGGGAAGATGCGCATGCACTATATCCGCATCCTGCCCGGTGACAAGGTGACGGTCGAGCTCACGCCGTACGACCTTAGTCGGGCCCGCATCGTGTTCCGGGCCAAGTGAAGGTGCATGCGGAACGGCGAGATAGACAAGGAAAGCGGCCTGAAGGCTTAGGAGAAAAGTATGAAAGTTGCAGCTTCGGTGAAGAAGATGTGCCGCAATTGCAAGATCATTCGCCGCAATGGCGTCGTGCGCGTGATCTGTAGCGACCCGCGTCATAAGCAGCGGCAGGGCTGAGCCCGGCCGTCTATAGCATCAGGAAGAGCACATGGCACGCATTGCTGGCATCAACATCCCGCCCCATAAGCACGCTGAGATCGGGCTGACGGCGATCTACGGCATCGGGCGTTCGACGGCGCAGAAGATCTGCGCCGCCTCCGGCGTTCCGTACAGCCGAAAGATCAAAGACCTGACAGACGGTGATCTCGAGAGGATCCGCGACGAGATCAGCCGCCTCTCGGTGGAGGGCGATCTGCGTCGAGAGATGTCCATCAACATCAAGCGCTTGATGGATCTTGGCTGCTATCGTGGCTTCCGACATCGTCGCGGGCTGCCTGTACGTGGCCAGCGTACTCGCACGAATGCACGTACCCGCAAGGGTCCGCGCAAGTCGGGTGCAATGGTCAAGAAGTGAGCAGGAAGGAGTGAGAGAAAGTCAATATGGCTAAAGCACCGAACACTGCCGCCCAGCGCGTGCGCAAGAGAGTCAGAAAGAACGTGGCGGACGGCATTGCGCACGTGCACGCCTCGTTCAACAACACCATTATCACGATCACCGATCGGCAGGGTGGCGCCCTGGCTTGGGCGTCCAGCGGAGGCCAGGGCTTCAAGGGGTCGCGTAAGAGTACGCCGTTCGCCGCGCAGGTGGCCGCAGAAGTCGCGGGCCGCGCGGCACAGGAGCAGGGAATCAAGAATCTCGATGTTCGCATCAAGGGTCCGGGCCCGGGCCGCGAGTCGTCAGTTCGAGCGCTGGCCTCTTTGGGGATTCGCATTAATTCCATTTCGGATGTGACACCGATCCCGCACAACGGTTGCCGTCCGCAAAAGCGCCGTCGAATCTAGGGGGTGGATGTTCGCGTGTTCGGCGGGGTCCCCTCGACCCTTTGTCGATTTCGCCAGTGAAGACCACCGTCTGAGCGCTACAACAACACTAGCCAGACTCGCGCCGGCCGTCGCCCGGCGTCAGATGACATCAAGGAAAGCAAGTGGCACGTTATCTTGGGCCTAAGGCCAAACTGGCCCGCCGTGAAGGCACCGATCTGTTTTTGAAGAGCGCCCGTCGCGCGATCAGCGACAAGGCCAAGTTCGACAGCAGGCCCGGGCAACACGGGCGCACTTCCGGATCGCGTACCTCCGACTTCGGGTTGCAACTGCGAGAGAAGCAAAAGGTGAAGCGCATGTACGGCGTGCTGGAACGCCAGTTCCGTCGTTACTTCGAGGAAGCCGAGCGACGCAAAGGCAACACTGGCGCCAATCTGCTGACCCTACTTGAATCGCGCCTGGACAACGTGGTGTACCGCATGGGCTTCGCATCCACACGTGCTGAAGCGCGTCAGCTCGTTTCGCACCGCGCGATTACCGTCAACGCACAGATCGTGAATATTGCCTCCTACCTGGTGAAGGGGGGCGATACGGTAGCCATACGAGATAAGGCCAAGAAGCAGCTGCGCGTCACGGACGCGTTGAAGCTGGCGGAGTCCATCGGTCTACCCGGCTGGGTGCAGGTCGATAGCTCGAAGCTCGAGGGTATTTTCAAGAAGGCGCCCGACCGAGATGAGTTCGGTTCGGATATTAAGGAAGCTCTCATCGTCGAACTGTACTCGCGTTGACGCTATAGGTTGTGGGTGCGGGCACGGCCTGACCCCTTCATTAGATTGCCGGCCGCTTGGTTCCGCAATCTGACACATCTGCCCGGTGCAGTCCATCAGCCTTATCGGTGTAACGAGCCGAGGGTATTGAGAGGAACAGGACTCAATGCAAACGAATCTGCTGAAACCAAAGGCCATCAACGTTGAACCGCTCGGGCACAGCCGCGCGAAGGTCACACTCGAGCCGTTCGAGCGGGGATACGGTCATACGCTAGGCAACGCTCTGCGTCGCGTGCTTTTGTCGTCCATGGTGGGTTACGCACCGACGGAAGTTACGATCGCCGGAGTGCTGCACGAGTACTCGACTATTGATGGTGTGCAAGAAGACGTCGTTCACATCATGCTGAACCTCAAGGGCGTGGTCTTCCGGCTGCATAACCGCGACGAGGTCACGCTGGTGCTTCGCAAGGAGGGAGAAGGTCCGGTCACCGCCGGAGATATCCAAACTCCGCACGACGTGGAAATCATCAATCGTGACCACGTGATCGCGCACCTGTCGCAGGGCGGCAAGTTGGACATGCAGATTAAGGTGGAAAGAGGACGCGGTTATGTTCCGGGAAATCTGCGCCGCTTCGGCGATGAGCCGACCAAATCCATCGGTCGAATTGTGCTGGACGCTTCGTTTTCGCCCGTGTCGCGCGTGAGCTACACGGTGGAGAGCGCTCGTGTAGAGCAACGTACCGACCTCGACAAGCTAGTCATGGAGATTGTGACCAACGGCGCCATCTCACCCGAAGAGGCGATCCGGGCCGCGGCCAAGATCCTCGTCGAGCAACTGGCCGTCTTCGCCCAGTTGGAAGGCAGCGACCTGGCGGCGTTCGACCAGCCAGCAGCCACGCGCAGCACGCAGTTCGACCCGATATTGCTGCGCCCGGTCGACGAACTAGAACTCACCGTTCGTTCCGCCAATTGCTTGAAAGCGGAGAATATCTACTATATCGGTGACCTGATACAGCGAACCGAAACGGAACTGCTGAAGACGCCAAACCTGGGCCGCAAGTCCCTTAACGAGATCAAGGAGGTGCTGGCCTCCCGAGGGCTCACGCTGGGCGCTCGGCTCGAGAACTGGCCGCCGCAGGGTCTCGACAAGCGCTAAGTCGTGCCCCATCGCCGAGTTTCTCGTTGCTCGGCAGCGCGGTCCGCACTAGCCAGATGTCGACCGAGCGGGTCTTGATTCTAAGGGCTCTGCTGAGCCCGGTGCGCCCGGCAGTACCTGACACGGCGGCCGGCTTCGATAAGGAAAGGAAAGCACCATGCGTCATCGTCACGGACTTCGGAAACTCAACCGCACGAGCGAGCATCGCCAAGCGATGTTGCGGAATATGTGCAACTCACTGCTCATGCATGAGGCGATCAAAACCACCGTGCCTAAGGCCAAGGAACTGCGCCGAGTTATTGAGCCGCTCATCACGCTGGCCAAGCAGCCGACACTGGCCAATCGGCGTCTCGCCTTTAACCGGACCCGCGACCGCGAGGTTGTAGCGAAGCTCTTCGATGAGCTAGGGACTCGCTACCAAACTCGCCCAGGTGGCTATACGCGTATCCTGAAGATGGGCTTCCGCGTGGGGGACAATGCACCCATGGCCTTCGTGGAACTCGTGGATCGATCTGGGGCTGCTGCCGCAGCGGAAGGGGAAGACGTCGAGTAGGCCGCTTGAGGGCGCGTTTAGGCAAGAAGGGGCTGGGCGGATGCCGGTTGCAGTTCTGTGCGCATGATCGGGATGTCGAATTGCCGGCATGGCGCCGATGCGGCGCAGGTTGAGCGCGAAACATGAGCTTGAACTCGGCTTGCACCCGGTGCAGCCCGCGCAGGCTGAACTGCCGGACCTAGCACGTTCTTGATCCAGCCGTCGGGCGGCTTGGCGATCCACTTGCGCTTTGTGGTAGGCGGCCTTGCCGGCATCGGTCTGCAGCTTGGCGGCCATGGCTGCGGTGTGCGGATTCTTCTGAGCATCGACCTCGGCGCAACCTGGGTGCCTGGCCGGCGTTGCCCTGAACCGCCTGGATCATCGGCACGAGTTGCTGCGCGTCGACCGCGTTGTTGCCCGGTTCGGCAGCCACGATGATCCGCGCGTACTCTCCACTGCGAAGTTCGACGAACTCTTCAAGGCCAATGCGAGCCCGGTGGCGGCCGAGGCGATCCAGCGCATCGCCTGGCTCTACCGGATCGAGGCCGACGCCAGGGAACTGCCGAGCGACGAGCGGCTGCGCACGAGGCAGGAGCGCAGCAGGCCATTGTGGGAGGCCTTGCACGCGTGGCTCAAACTCGAACGCACCCGCGTGCCTGATGGCAGCCCCATCGTGAAGGCGATCGACTTCTATGAGGTCTGGATTGTCAAGCCCCGTCAAGGAGGTCGAGC
>CBFHAS010000138.1:0-10489 GCA_965653625.1 uncultured Burkholderiaceae bacterium
CGGCATCAGGACACCCGACTCGGGATCGGCAAGCAGGCGGTCGATGTAGTTCAGGCCGGCATCGATCCCTGCCTCTCCGCCCAGGCCGAAGGGGCAACGGTAGTCGTAGGGGTAAGGCAGGAAGTGCACGTTCGGCGTCAGTAAGCCGAGCGGCAGCTTCGGTGCCAGGTTGCCGGTGACGCTGAGAGCGCCGTGAGTCATTCCGTGATACGCACCGGAAAAGGCCAGCACCCGGCTGCGGCCCGTGACCGTCTTGGCCAGCTTCAGGGCGGCTTCAATGGCGTCTGCGCCCGTGGGCCCGCAGAATTGGATTCGGCCTCGCCGGGCGAAGTGGGCCGGCAGGCTCGAGAACAGCGCTTCGATGAAGCTGTCCTTCACCGGCGTGGTCAGGTCGAGGGTGTGCAGCGGCAGGCCCGCGTCCAGGGTGGCTCGCATGGCTTCGATCGCCGCATCGTGGTTGTGGCCGAGGGCGAGCGTGCCGGCGCCCGCCAGGCAATCCATGAAGAGTTGGCCGCGGGTGTCGCGAAGATAGATCCCGTGCGCTTGCTGCAGTGCCAGTGGAATGCGGCGCGGGTAGGAGCGTGCGTTGGATTCCCTCGGCGCTTGCCTCTGCGACAGCGGATCGACGTCCAGACTGATCGGTCCTTGGCGCAGGAATTCAGCGTGCGCCAATGCGTGCCTCGCCACGGCCCGTACTGCGCCAAGGAAACTCAGTGACCGAGCAGCATGCGCGAAACGCGCGCTGCTTGGCCACACGCCACCTCAATGAGTGCGGGATGCTTCGATGACGCTCTTCGGCCGCATGTCCGTCCAGTTCTCCTTCACGTACTCAAGGCAGGCTGGCTTCTTGTCCGGGCCAAACATCACCGTCCATCCGTTCGGGACGGGTGAAAAATCAGGCCAGAGGGCATGCTGATTCTCATGGTTGACCACCACGACGAACTTCTCATCTCGATCTTCACCTGCATTAGCCATGCAACATTCCCTCATCAATCAATGCGGCCGCTTCACGTCGTCTTTCGGTAAGCGCCGGCCGCACGCGCTCATCCGAAGAGTCTTCGTTTGTGAACTGGGGTCCGCCCGTCGAGAGCTGTGAAATCAGTCAGTTCACCGACTCGATTCTCGCAAGGCGCGTTCCGCAGCCGCCATGTGGGTGCCCAGGGCGACCTCATAGGGTGACGAGCACACTTCGATGCACAGCTTGACGGCCAGCTCTCCCGGGTGGGCCTGGCTCCAAGCAAGGCCGCGCGGCCAAGTTCCACACCGACACGGCGATGCCTGTCGAGCAGTTTTTCCTGGGATTCATCGTGGGTGCTGTCGGCCGGCAGTGCGAGATGCCGGGTGGCAATGCCTCCGTTGAGGAACACCGATCTGATCCGCCTGTCCTGGATGGCGAAGCGGCGCGCACCTCCTCCTGGGCGAAGGAGGTCGGCGGATTGGCGGTGGCGACGCCGGCGATGCGAGTGTGGGCTGGACTCATCTTGGCCTTGGCCTGTTCTGAGTTGTTAGTGACTCGTGGGGGGCGGCGCTTAGCACTGTGGCATTGGCGCCTATGTGCTCCGGTAAAGCCCGTTCGCGACCCCATCTGCGCTCGGTGCACGACGATGTGTCAGCTGAGAACCGCGAACGGGGGACGGAAGTCGTGAAAACTGCGCCTCCCGTCCTATTCCGGGGAACCCCGCATGGCGGCGAGAGGGTGCGGTTGCCAAGCCACAGTGCAAGGTTGTCCAATAGCCCGGGCGGGAGAAGCCAAACCACGGCACCCCGCGAATGCCGGGCCTGTCCCGGTCAGGGAGAGCACAAGCAATGGATGATGACGGCATCGTCGCCAGCATCACCGACGAAGCGCCGGGCGCCTTGATTGCGGTTTCTGGCACAGGCGAGGTGACTTACTGGAATCGTGCGGCCGAGGAGACGTTCGGCTACACGGGGGAAGAGGCGAATGGTCGCCGGCTGTCCGAGCTGATCTTTCTACCGGGCACCGTTGAACACGACGCAGAGCTCCAGGAACGGGACGTTCCCAGCTACGAGAGCACACGCCGGCGCAAGGATGGCTCGCTGATCTACGTGAATGTTTCCGTGCGGCTTCATCGCGCGGCATCGGGGGAACTGCGCGGGCGGATCTACAGCAAGGTCGATGTGACGCACCTCAGGGTGCGCCAGGATGCGCGAACGATCGAATCCCGCTACCACGATTTGCTCGAATCGACACCTGATGCGATCGTGATCGTCAACGACATCGGCCGCATCCTCCAGGTCAACGGGCAGGCCGAAGCAATGTTCGGGTACGCACGTCAAGAGCTGGTCGGGGAGGCGCTGGAAGTGCTGCTTCCGAAGCGGTATCGGGCGGCCCATGTCGGCCATCGCGCCGGCTACTTCACGCAGTCGCGCATGAGGCCGATGGGCGTGGGGCTCGAGCTCCATGGGCTGCGCAAGAACGGCGAGGAGTTTCCCGTCGAGATCAGCCTGAGTCCGTTGCAGACTGATGTCGGCCGGCTCGGGATGAGCGCCATCCGCGACATCACCGATCGCCGCAGGGCGGAGCAGAAGTTTCGCGGCCTGCTGGAGTCCGCGCCCGATGCGATGGTCATCGTCGACAGCAAGGGCGAGATCGTGCTGGTCAACAGCCAGACCGAGCGGCTGTTCGGATACCCGCGCGGCGAACTGCTCGGTCAGGCCATCGAGCTGCTGGTGCCGGAGCGGTTCCGTTCGATGCACCCGCAGAACCGAAATCGGTTCTTCAAGGATCCGAAAGTTCGTCCCATGGGGGCAGGCCTGGAGCTTCAGGGCAGGCGCAAGGACGGGTCGGAGTTTCCTGTGGAAATCAGCCTGAGTCCCCTGGAGACCGAGGACGGCATGCTCGTCGGCAGCTCCATTCGCGACATTACCGATCGCCGCCGCGTGGAACGTGCGCTGCAGGACAAGAACCTGGAGCTCGAGCGCGCCAACCAGGCGAAAGACAAGTTCCTGGCGACCATGAGCCACGAGTTGCGCACGCCGCTGAACGCCATCATCGGCTTCACCGGCCTGCTGCTGATGAAACTGCCGGGGCCCCTCACGCCCGACCAGGAGAAGCAGCTGAGCATGGTGCAGTCGAGCGGGAAGCACCTGCTTTCGCTCATCAACGACCTGCTGGACCTAGCCAAGATCGAATCCGGCAACGTGCAGATGCAGCTCGCGCCGGTGGCATTCCGGCCCATCGTGGAAGAAGTGGCCACCACGCTGCGGCCGGATGCCGAAGGCAAGGGATTGCGGCTGGAGCTGAAGCTGCCGCCGGCGGACGTGATGGCGAACACCGACCGAAGGGCGCTTCAGCAGATCCTCATCAATCTGCTGAACAACGCGATCAAGTTCACGGAGGCGGGGTCGGTGGCCATCTGCGTGGAGAAGATCGATCGCGACGGCGCGTCCTGGTGGTCGGTGTCCGTCAAAGACACGGGCATGGGGATTTCATACAAGGATCAGGAACGGCTGTTCAATCCGTTCATGCAGGTCGGGCTCGCACGAACCCGAAGCGAGGGCACGGGGCTCGGGCTGTACCTATGCAAGAAGCTCGCGGACCTGATCGGCGGACGCATCGAGGTGGAAAGCGAGTTCGGACTTGGCAGCCGGTTCACGCTGTTCCTGCCCGCATAGCCATGGCGGCTCGCATCCTGATCGTCGAAGACAACCCCGTGAACCGGGAACTCATGGACTACCTGCTGCGGTCTTTCGGCTTCGAAACCCTGGTCGCGGTCCATGGCGGCGTCGGCATCGACATCGCGCGCAGGGAGCGGCCCGACCTCATCATCTGCGACATCGAGATGCCGACCCTGGACGGCTACGAATTCGCGCGCATGGCCAAGGGCGATGAACTGCTTCGTCACATCCCGCTGATTGCTGTGACCGCGTATGCGATGGTCGGCGATCGCGACCGCATTCTTTCCATGGGCTTCGAAGGCTATATCTCCAAGCCCATCGAGCCGCTCGAGTTCGTGAACCTGGTGAAGGGTTTCCTGCCGGCTTCGGCACCCAGGCACGCAGCGGATGCCAAGCCTGCGGGCGCGCGCGCGCCCGCAGCCCCGATGGGGCCGCTCACCATCCTCGCGGTGGACGACACGCCATTCAACCTTGAATTGAAGCGCGACCTTCTGGGGCCCCTGGGGTACGAGGTGATCACCGCCGACACCATCCCTCGTGCGCTGGAGCTCGCCCGGCAACGGCTTCCCTCGCTGATCATTTCCGACGTAGGCATGCGCTCAGGCAGCGGCTTCGACCTGATCCGCGAGGTGAAGGCCGATCCCGACTTGCGAGACATCCCGTTCATCTTCAATTCGTCCACCTACCAGGACGAGGCGTCGAAGGCGTTCGGTCTTCAACTGGGCGCCGTGCGTTTCCTCCTGCGGCCCATGGAACCTTCGGTGCTGCTGGCCGAGATCGAGGCTTGCTTGAAGGCCCGCGTCAAGAGCGAGTGAACAGCAACGTCTAGCATGCCTTGCGGAGCGTGCCCACTGGAACCGGCTTCAAAATGCGCGTGGGCAGCAAAGGGGTAAGGATGACTGACAACGTCCACGGCGAAACATGCGGCACCCGCCGCGATGGGCGGGCGGCGAGCTCACGTCGCGCCGCGTTGTTCCGGATGGCCTGCCCCCTCGTCGCACTATGCGGCTGCGCCGGCGGGGGGCCTTTTCGTCGCGCGGCGCCGCGCGGCAATCGCGAGTTGCTCACGCCATGGCTCTCGATCACCGGCGGCTCCCGGATGCTGGAGGCAGGGAAGCCCGATGCGCAACGCGTCAAGCTGCAGCGGCCGGTTGCTGTGGCTGCACGTGGCGATGTGCTGGTGGTTGGCGATGCCGGTGCGCGCACGCTGTGGCGCTACGAGCGCGAGCGCGAGCGCGAAATCATCGAACCCTTGGCGCCGTTCACGCGCGGCGCCGACAGCGCGGTGTCGGTACAGCTCGATGCCGCAAAGCACATCTGGCTCGCCTTGCCCGCGGAGCGGGCGGTGGAGCACCTCGACCCGCAAGGCCGGCTGTTGCGGCAGTGGCGCAACGACGCCGAGGTGCCGCGCCCGGTGGCGCTGCTGTGTCGTGAGGCGGAAGGCGATGTCGTCGTGGCCGACGGGGAGACCTTTCAGATCGTGTCGCTGGATCGGCGCGGCAAGGCCCGCCCGCTTCCGATGGTGGATCCGCCCCCGCTGAAGAGCATCGCGGGGTTGGCGCAGGGACCGCAGGGCTTATATGTGCTGGACCGCCTCGCGCAGCAGGTGGTGGTGCTGGGGCCCGAGGGCAAGGTGAGCGAGGTGATCGGCTATGGTCAGCTTGTGCTGCCGCTTGCGCTGGCGGTGGACCATGCCGGCCGCGTGTTCGTGGCCGACGAGGTGGATCAGCGCATCCTGGTGTTCCGCGGCCGCAAGCTGATAGGCCGCAGCGGCACCTTTGGGCGCATCGAGTCGCTGGCGCTGGACGGCGACCGGCTCTACGTGGCCGACAGCCTGCTGGGGCGGGTGCAAGTGCTGCTGGTAACGCCAGCAGCATAGGCGCAACGAGGGCCGGTGCCGGCGAATCAACACCCCGCCGCCCGACCTGCCTGCATCTGCCTCAGCCGCTCGCCGATCACATCGGCCAGGCGCTGCGCAGCACGCCGATGTGCCGAAGCCAGCGCCGGCACGCCGGCTTCGCTCACGGGTTCGGTGAGCGCGATGCGGCACGCGAGCGCGGCCGCATCGCCGGACGAGGGTGACACCGACCAGGCGGCTTCCAACCGCGCCTCGCGTCCCGGGATCGATTCGAAGCGCTGCACCTCCACGCGCAAGTGCCATGCGGCCCGGGCCGCGTCGACGCCGCGTACGTCGATGGCGGCCCAGCGCGCGCTCAACCTGTCGACGAGCGCGGCTCGAAGCTCGTCAGGCAAGGGCGCGGCCCAGCGCTCCTGCTCCAGCAGCCGCAGCGAGCCATCGGGCTGGCGCACGGCCCACTGTGCGTGATTCGCCTGCGCCGGCACGCTGACCCGCGCCACATTGATGGCAATCGTGGGCTCCATGGCCGCCGCCTCCGCGCGCTCGGTAGGCAGCAAAGTATGGAAGCGCTCGGGCGGCGCGTGGTTCGCACAGGCGCCGACGAAAGCCGCCGCGGCAAAGGCGCAGGCGCACGCAAGCCAGCCGGGTGGCGGATGATTCATCGCGTCTTCTCCCCCGCATCGCTGCCCAGCGGCGCGTCGGCCGGCTTGCCGCGAAGAATGGATTCGGGATGCCGCTGGAGATACTCGCCCAGCGTGCGCAGCGCCTGGGCTGCGCGCTGCAGCTCGATCATGGTGTCCTCCACCTGCCGCTGCACTGGCGCGCTGGAGTCGAGCAGGTTGCGGTCGAGCCGGTTCAGCGATTGCTGCACGCCCGCCAGCGTGCGTTCCACTCCAGCCAGCGCTCGCTGCGCATCGGGCGCGAGCTGCGTGATGGCGTTGCGTGCGGCGCCCAGCGTGCCGCGCAGGTCACGCGCGATGTCGTCGAAAGGCACCTTGCTGAGACGCGCAACGATGTCGGCGATCTGCGGCTGCAGCTCGGCCAGCGTGCCCGGCAGGGTGGGCACGCGCGGCACGCCGTTGCTCACGTCGAGCGTGGCGCGCGGTGCCTTCGGATCGAAATCCAGCGCCACGTACTGCTGCCCGGTGAGCAGGTTCCCGGTGCGCAGCTGCGCTCGCATGCCGTGGTCCACCAGCGTGCGCAGGAAGCGGATGTCGGCCTGCCTGTCGCCAGGCGGTGCGCTGGGCACCATGGTCTCGCGCACCTTGCCCAGCCGCAGCGGGTAGATGTCGGCCGTCACCTCCATCGGGTAGCGTCCGCGCGACGGGTCGAATTGCGGGTGCAACGCGCGCACCGTGCCGATTTCCACGCCAAGGAAGTCGACCGGCGCGCCCACCGCGAGGCCGCGCACCGACTGCTCGTACACCATGCGCACCGTGAGCGCCGGCCCGTCGGGCGGCGCCATCGCGCTGCGCCGGTCGCCGTAGAGGTAGAAACGTGCGCCGGCCGCGGCGGGCGGTGCGGCCTCGCTGTCGGGCAGACGCTCGAAGGCGACCCCGCCCACCAGCACCGAGGCAATGGTCTGCGCGTTGAGGCTGAGCCCGCTCGCGGTGAGCTGAAGATCCAGGCCGCTGGCGTTCCAGAACCGTACCTGCGAGGTGACCAGCGGGTCGTACGGCGCCTCGACGAACACTTGCACGATGAGCTCGTCGCTCTTCGGGTCGAGCGTGTAGCCCACCACGCGGCCGACGCGCGCGCGGCGGTAGTACACCGGTGACCCCACTTCCAGCGAGCCCAGGTCGAGCGCGCGCAGCGAGAAGCTGCGGCCCGGCTCGCCGCGCAGCACGAAGGGCGGCGCCTCCAGGCCCACGAAGTGCCGCCGCGGCTCGCGGGAGGTGCCGGCATCCACGCCGATGTAGGCGCCCGAAAGCAGCGTGTCGAGCCCGCTCACGCCGGCGGTACCGATGCGAGGGCGCACCACCCAGAAATTGGTGTCCTGCACCGCCACGCTGTCGGCAGATTGGTCGAGTTGCACCTCCACCAGCACACGCGCGCGGTCGTCGCTCAGCGACACGTTCTCCACCCGGCCGATGACCACTTCCTTGAAGCGCACCTGCGTCTTGCCGGCCTCCAGGCCCTCGGCCGTGCGGAATTCGATCAGCAGCGTCGGGCCGGCCTGCAGCCAGTGACTGATCAGCAGCGACGCGCCCACGAGCACCGTGATGATGGGCACGACCCACACCAGCGAGAGCCGGGTGGCGTTCTTGCGCCGGATGACCGGCTCGGCCACCGCGGGCGGGATGGCTTGTGCCGGCGGTTCGCCGGGCGCCTGGGGCGGGGGCGGCGGCGCGGGCTCAGTCACGCGCGGCCTCCTCGTCATCCCAGATAAGGCGCGGATCGAAGCTTCGCGCGGCGAGCATGGTGAGCACGACGACCCCGGCGAAGGGCAGCAGGCCCCGCTCGGGCTGCACGCTGGCGAAACCGCCGAAGCGCAGCATGCCGGCCAGCAACACCACCACATACACATCGAGCATCGACCAGTGCCCCACCGCCTCCATTAGCCTGTAGAGCCGCGCGCGCTCCAGGCGTCGCCAGGCGGGCGCCGCGCGCACGCTCCACGCCAGCAGAGCCAGCACGCCGATCTTCAGCAGGGGCACCGCGATGCTGGCGACGAACACGATGGTCGCCAGCCCCCAGGCCCTGTCGGCCCACAACTCGGCGATGCCGCCGGCGATGGTGTGACTTTCGCGCTGGAACACCTGCGCGGTGGTCACGATGGGCAGCAGGTTGGCCGGCACGTACAGCAGCAGCGCGGCGGCCAGCCAGGCCCAGGTGCGCTGCAGGCTGGCCGGCTTGCGGTGGTGGAGCGCATGCCCGCAGCGCGGGCATCGCAGGCGCATGGCTGCGCCGTCCGCCGGGGCCACGGCTGCGGACACCAATCCGCAGCATTCGCAGCCCAGCAGTCCGGTGTCGGCGGCCGACTGCGTCGGGCTTATGGAGAAATTTGTGCCGCGCCTCATCCGGCTCGCGCCCAAAGGTGTTTCACTCCGCCGGACTCCAGCCCCGCCATCAGCAAAGCCAGCACGCCGAAGGCAAACATGCCCGGGCTGGGCGCGGCATGCGCCATGGCGGCGATGCGCACGATGCACACCGCCGCGGCGACCATCATCACTTCCACCATGCTCCAGTGCCCGGCTTCGTGGAGCACGCGCATGGTCCAGCCCAGGCGCAGCGGGGTGCGCCCGCGCGCCATGGGCACCAGCAGTGCCAGGCGAAGCAGGATGAGCAGCGCCGGCCCCACGATGGCGGTGAGCACGGTGGCGATGGCCACCAGCCGCTCGCCCAGCGCCCAGGTGGCGGCGATGGCCTCGGGCAGCGTGGCAGCGGTGTGTGCGCCGCTCACCCGGATGACGACCATGGGCGTGATGTTCGCGATGAGCAGCACGACGAGTGCAGTGACGGTGAGAGCGAGCAGCCCCTGCGCGCTGAGCCCGTGCCCGCGGCCCAGCACCGCATCGCAGCGGCTGCAACGCGCCACCTCGTCCTTCGCCAGCGGGCGCCAGCGGTGTACCGCATCGCAGTGGTCGCATACGACCAGACCTTGCCGAACGATCAAGAGAGACACCTCCGGTCTCGACATTGCGTCGCGGGACGAGCGCCGCCCTGGGCGGGCGTTCATCGCGCGGATCATAGGGAATGTGCACGGGAAGCCGCGGCAGGACAAGCGCCTGGGGTGGATCTGGCGGCAAGAGCAAGTTGAGCGGCATTACCAAGCGCGGGGACACGTACCTGCGCACGTCGCTCATTCAAGGCGCCAAGTCTGCCGTCATGACGGCGCACCGAAGGCAGGACCGGATTTCGGCTTGGGCGAACGCGTTGCGCGAGCGCTCGGGCTGGCAAAAGGCGGTGGTGGCTTTGGCCAACAAGAACGCACGCATCCTGTGGGCCGTGATGACGCGCGGCGATGCCTTTGACCCAAACCGCCTCAGCGTCAAGCCCACTGGCTGGCGAGATCAATCCAACTTCCTTGCACGACGTGAAGACGAAGACGCGCTGAACAGGTCAGACCGGCAGCAGGCAAACTCGGCCAACCCTTGGTGGCTTCGACACCCCGAGTTCCACGCGATAGGAATGGAGGCCCCGCTGAGCGGTTCGCATCTGGGTCCGCACCACATGCTCCTTCAGAGCTCGGTGCAACAAGACCGTCTGTAGAGTGGCAGTCTGTTCTCTGTCTCGGCAGCCCTTCGCGACACGTCACGCATCAACATCAGATGCAATGCGGCTTGGCAATAGGCTTGACTACTTCGGCAGTCCCTGTAAGGGGTTAGGCGCTCGTTGGGTCATGCTCAACCTGAACGCATTGATAGCCGGCCTTCCTTAGAAGCTCGGGAATCCCGTCTTCTCCAACCATGTGCAGGGCTCCAACAACCGCCACGACTGGCCTTGCACGTTTCGCAAGTTGCACAAGTTTTGGAAGCCATCTTCAATTTCGGCCGCTCAGAGCGGCGGAGTATGCAATCGGCATCTGACGAAGGTACTTCTCGCGCATTGGCTCAAGTGCTTCTGGCTTGCGGGATAGCCAAGACTCGATCATCGCTCTTACATCGGCGATGCCCTCTTCGGCGTGAAGAACGGCCCGAGATAGGGATTCAATCTGTTCATTCACAGGGGCGTTGGCGAACGGAGCGGTGCCGGCCCCTACAGGTTCCAGATAGAACATCTGGCTCTTCCTTCGCTTCGCGATTTCTAGAACCGTCCGATCCACGCCAGTGGAATGACTCAAGCCTTCGCTACGGAGTAGACGACCAATCACGATGAAGGCGGCCCACCAGGGACGAACTGTGGTGAGTGGAATTTCAAGTTGCAATTGAGACCACAACTCTCTTGTTGAATCGAAGAGCTGTTGTGGGACTTCTTGATCCAGGGTTCTCTTGCCTCGGAAGTGTCCAGTCGGCGTGCTTTGATCCAGGTCGACGTTCGCCTCGAGGGCAA